>DAHUYD010000124.1 GCA_027315385.1 Acidobacterium sp. | reverse complement strand
AGCCGAAGCCCTTCATCCTCCACGCGGCGTTGCTGCGTCAGGGTTTCCCCCATTGCGCAAAATTCCCCACTGCTGCCTCCCGTAGGAGTCTGGACCGTGTTTCAGTTCCAGTGTGTCCGTGCGCCCTCTCAGGCCGGATACAGATCATCGTCTTGGTGGGCCATTACCCCGCCAACTAACTAATCTGCCGCGACCCCCTCCTCAAGCGAATTGCTCCTTTGACCCGTAGGTGTTATGCGGTATTAGCCCGGGTTTCCCCAGGTTATTCCCCACTCGAGGGTAGGTTAGTCACGTGTTACTCACCCGTGCGCCGCTTTACTCATGGATTGCTCCACTTTCTCGCTCGACTTGCATGTGTTAGGCACGCCGCCAGCGTTGATTCTGAGCCAGGATCAAACTCTCGTTTGAAACCTGATGACTCCAACCGCAGACGGAGGTCCACGGAGGAATCGGCCTTACAGCGCTCGAAAGGCTGTAAGGCACTAACATTGTGAGAATGATCGAACCAAATCTTTCCGATCTCTCACGACTGGCATGTTCAACCTGATTGTCAAAGATCCATACGGTTGACCGCCTGAGCGGGCCGCTTTGGATCGAAGCCGCAATGGCCTTTCAGCCAGTTACGAGTCCTCGAACTTGTTGCGCTGCATTTTTGCGCGAACCGTCTAAGATTATCCGAACTTGAGATCCCCTGTCAAGCACCATCTTCGGTACCAGACTCATCCCGATAACCTCTGCCCGTTCGGCACTCTCGATGCTCGAAAGCAACCGTTTGCAGCACTAAAAACTCTGAAAGATCGACCCCATCGAGCAGCGCTCACGGAGGGCGGCTGACCGCCTGCGGAAGAAAGACGCAAATGCGTCCTGAACTTCCGTACCTGCAAGGGATTGTTCTTTCTGGCTTTGGTGCGCCCCTGGGCGCAAGGCCTGTCGAACAGTTCTGGCTTCGTTCATCCACTTCCGAGGCGGCATACCCGCCCGCGAAGCCCGGTCCCACTGCTGTAATCGTTCCTTACTATAACACGCCGGACGTCGGTTGACCAAATTCCGGCTGCTCGGGGAACGACTTCCTGATCTTACCTGCACAGACGGTAGCAGGCAAGGCCACTGGGTGTTGAAAAAGGCCCGGAATGGTGGAAAACGCCACGATGAAGTTTTCGCGGTGAGAACTTGTTGCCGCCCGCGGATAAGGAACTGCCCGGCCATCAAAGGTTGCTCACCATTTGAGCTTGCATAAAGCATTCATTATCTGCCGATTGCCCCGCTCACCGCGGTTTGGCAGCCGGCTTGCGTCCCGATAGCGCCGAGGCGTTGATGCAGGGGGTCCCGTGACTCCACTTCAGAGCGCCTGCGGCCGGTCCCGTCCCACTGAGGCACGGATTCGAGGCCGCTATGGAACACGACAACTCAAGCAGCCAAATCGCGCAAGGAGAGTGCATGCAGCGATGGTTATTCAAACGAAGCAATTTGGCGGCGGGCGGGGCCATGAGCCCTCGATTTTGCTCGCCAGCGATGCGGAAGACCGAGGGAAAGCCGTAGGGATGGTTCTCACTGACGCAGGCTTTCGAGTTCAATTCGCCGGGGACTACTCCCGGGTGGAGGGCGCAATGGACGGGAATCGTTACGATCTTGTGTTACTCGAGGTGAGCAGCGAACAGGCTGTGGAACCCGCAGTCGAGGCAGCCCTCCGGGTGAAACGCGCGGACGCGGCACAATTTGTGGGCTACCTGGCAGATTCCTCGCTGAGCGCAAGCGGATTGGGCGGCGACGGGATCTTTCCGCGCAATGCCATCAAGTTGCCGGCCGCTCTGCGCAACCAGCTTGCATCGGAAGGATGGGGAGAATCCTAGCTGCGCGCACGGCTGGGGCGAGAGCCACTTCCTCTCTTCAGGATAAATTCAGCCGATGAGCGTAGGCTGGAGGCGTTTCAGTGAACAGAGGAGACGCACCGAATGAAAGCTCGCGGATTTCTTGCCTCAGCCATCATGGCTCTGGGAGCACTGGCACTGGCAGCCGCTCCGGCAGGGGCGCAGGGTCCCTTTTACGTTGAGCATGTCTGGAAGATCGGTGGGGATGGAGGGTGGGACTACATGTCCGTCGATCCCCAGTCGAAGCTGCTCTACATTACGCGAGGCGACCACGTGATCGTCTTCAATACGGCGCAGGGCAGGCAGGTAGCCGAGATTCCTGGCCTGCACGGCATCCACTGCGTGGTCTTCTCCAGCGACGGCGTTCACGGATACATCACCGACGGCGGGGCAAACCAGGTCGCCGTCTTCGACCGGAAGACGGAGCGGATCGTCGATCGCATCCCCGTTGGCAACCACCCGGACGGCGAGGTGTTCGAGCCCGTGACGAAGACGGTGTGGGCGTTCGATGGCGGCAGCCACGATGCCACCGTGATCGACACGAAGACGAACAAGGTGATTGCGACGATTGCGCTGCCGGGAAGGCCGGAGTTTCCGGTTGCGGATGGCCGCGGGTATGTTTTCGACAACATCGAGAGCACCAGCCAGCTCGTGCGCCTGGACGCGAAAGCCCTGAAGCTGACAGCAACGTGGCCGCTCGCCCCGTGCGACGGCCCTTCGGGGCTGGCAATTGATCCCGCCCACCGGCGGCTGTTCTCCGTCTGCGACAACCAGACCATGGCCGTCGTGGACGCCAACAGCGGGAAGGTGGTCACGACGGTGGCGATTGGGCATGGCCCTGACGCGTCGCGATATACGGCAAGCGGCGATTATGCCTTCAGCCCGAACGGGGGAAACGGCACCATGACGGTGGTGCATGAGGACAGCGCCGATCGCTACTCGGTGGCGCAGACGCTGACGACGAAGCTGGGCGCACGCACGATGGCGATCGACCCGGATGGGAAGCACCTTTATACGGTGACCGCGGACTTCGGTCCTCCGCCCGCGCCAACGGCGCAGCATCCGCATCCGTGGCGCACAATTGTGCCGGGCACGTTTGAGATCATCGCCATCGGCCGATAATGCCCCCCGTTCTGACAGGAAGGCCGCCCTCGCGGGCGGCTTTTCTGCTGCACCTGAACGGTAAGCTGCCGGCCACCGGACGAGGCGGCTCCGCATCCCCGCCGGAGCGCTCGGCTGTATCGTCTCGCGTGGATTTCAGAGTGGGCGAACTCAGTCCCCGCGTGCCATGGGAACTGCGGTAGGATCCACCGGTGGACAGCAACCGTGCTGAGCGGACTTCTCTGCGTGGAGGAAAGCAGGCGGGCTGGAGCCCGCCTGCGCAGCGTATTACTGGCCGGTGGCGGTCACGTACTGGGTGCCATGGTTGCCATGCGGCACCGCCGCAATGCACGTGGGGAATCCGTGCGCCGGGAAAGGCTGGTCCTGCAGACCGGTTAACGCTCCCGAATCCGGATTCAGATCGGCGCCGGTGATGTAGGGCGGCGTGCTGAAATTCGAGACGTAAAGGAAATGCCCCATCGAGGGATCGACCACAATGCAGGTCGGATTAGCGGGCTTGGCGCCGTACGTGCTGGAAGCCAGAGAGGAGGGCGCACCGGAAGCCTGATTGATTGAAAATTCGCTGACGTTGTTGCTGTTGAAGTTGGAGACGTACACGTACAGGCCGCGCGGATCGACCGTGACCGCAACCGGGAAGGTCCCGGTATCGAATGGGCCGTTGGTGAGCGGCAGCAGCGAACCATCCCTCTGGACGTCGTAGACGATGAGCTGGTTCTGCACACTGTCGGTGGCATAGACGAAGCGGCTGGTGGGATCGATCGCGATTCCGGTGGGCGTGGTCCCAGCGAGATACGGGCTGCCCGGCAACTGGGTCAGCGAGCCGGTGGAGCTGATGGCAAATCCGGAGATCGTTCCCTGCGTGGGGCATGTGCCCGGGGTGGAGGGAGTAGTGGAAGTGGCGGACGCACTGGTGGTCACCACCACGGAGTTGGTGTTTGTGACGTAGGCATAAGAGCCGTTCGCGGTAACGGCGACTCCGCCGGGGAAGCACTGCACCGGAGTGAATGCGGAACCCCCGCTGGCTACCGGCGTGCCGAGGCTTCCATCCGCGTTGATGGGATAAACCATCAGCGCACCTGGCCCGGGCGAAGCGTCGCTGTAGCCGGGACCGTAGTAATCGAGGACGAACAGAAGCGTACCGGTGGTATTCATGGCCAGTGAAACCGGCTCCGACCCAGGCGTCGTGTAGGTCTTGCCCGGAAGCAGCTGGCCATTGGTGTTGATCGCGAACTCTGCGATGTTGTTGCTGGCCTGGTTCGCCACGTACAGATATTTTTGGTTCGGCGAAGGCACAAGAGCCACAGGATTGCTGCCCTGCGACGACACGGGCGAGCCGGATACCTCAATCAGCACGCCGGACTGCGATTCCGCATGGTACGAGCTGACTTGTCCGCCGCTGCTCACCCCGTTGGTCTGCGAGGTGACAAAAATGTAGTCGACGGTTGCGTTGGGATTGCAGGAGGCAAGGAGCAGGCCCGATGCCACACACGCTATAGCGGTCAGAGATACATGACCGATTCTCTTCAACTTCATGCTCGTCCTTCGTTCCCTCGCGGGAACCTGATTCCGGGATCGCTCCCGATTAGTTCGATCATCCGGCATTCGTGCCGGAAAATCCTGCATGCCGATCATTGCAGGCCGTTGGCATCGCCGGCATGACCGATGGCAGCCACACAAGTGGGCTGGCCCTGGGTCGGGTAAGGCGAGAACTTATTGGCGGTCAGGCTTCCCGTCGTGGGATCCACGAAGTCTCCGCCCACCTTTCCCCCAATGTAGTCCGCCACAAAGAGATACCGGCCCAGTTGCGGGTCCAGAATCATGCAGAGAGGGCCGGAGGTCTGTGAGTTCGCGGTGCCAAGGGGGGTGGGGGCCCCGGCGTTCAGCGAATAGGAACTGATGGAGCCATCGTTGTAGTTCGAGACATACAGGAAACTGCCGGGAGAGCCTGCTTTGCCGGCCACCGTGGCTCCCATGGGCATATTGCCAGTGGGGAGGGTAGTCGTAAGCGCAAGGCTGCCATCGCTCTGGATGGCGTACGCGTCAACCCGGTTCAGCGCGCTGTCGGTCACATAAATTTCGCCATTGTCCGTATCGGCGGCAATGCCTGTGGGAGCCGAGCCGGTGCCCGCGCTCATCGGACTTCCGGAAACCTCGGTTAGCCCGGTCACGCTCTGCACCCCTCCGCTGCCGCTAGTTGAGTTCACCGTGAATTCCGAGACGGATCCCGGATCCGGAACGCCGCCGGCGGACTGGCACACTGCCGGCAACTGGGGAACGGTGCCCGTGACCGGAGGAGCCGTGGTGACGACCACCGAGTTGGGGTTCGAGACGTAGAGATGATTGCCGTCAGGCGTCACCGTCAGATTCGAGGGGAAGCACTGGACATTCCAGTAGTTCGCGTTGCCATTGGCCAGCGGCTGCTGGGACAAATCGCCTGTGTTGGGATTGATGGAATAAACGATCACCGCGCCCGGGCCGGGATTGAGATCGGTATAGGAGGGCTGCCCCGTGCCGGCCGGGGCATAGTAGTCCAGCACATAGAGCGCCGTGCCTGAGGCATTGATGGCCAGCGCCACCGGCTCCGTCCCCGGGGTGGTGGTCGTCTGCAGCGGATACAGCTTGCCGTCGGTGCCGATCGCGAACATCACCACGGTGTTGTCGTCGTGATTGGCCACGTAGAGGTATTTGCCATTGGAAGAGGCCACCTCGTAGACGGGGTTTATCCCTCCGGAGGGATACGGCGAGTCAGCCAGCTCATAGAGTTGGCCCGACTCCGAGTTCACCTCGTAGACGTTGATCTGGCCCGGGGTTTGCTGGTTGCTGGTCACGTACAGAAAGTCGACGGTGTTGCTGGGGATGCAGGAGACGAGCAGCAGCATTGCGCCCGACATGGATGCGCCCGCCAGCAGCCGAGTACCGAATTTCTTCAACTTCATTTCCCTCGTTCCCGCCGGTAATCAGTTCGTGTTCGCGCTGTAGAGACACCACGTCGGCGTCCCCACGGTGGGGAAAGCCGACCCATGGGACAGGTTACTCAGCACCCCTGAGTTCGGATCGAAACGCGACCCCGTTACCTGGCTCGACTGCGAATCGGCCGTGTAAACGTACTGGTGCGATGTGTCCTCGAAAATACAGACCGGGCCCGAGCCTGTGGGGAACATGGAGTTGGTCCCCGAGGTGATCGGCTGCAGGTCGCCCGTGTTCGGCGTAACGTAGAAGGCCGAGATGATGCTGTTGGGCTGCCCCAGCACAGGAGCCTGGCTATTCGCGATGTACAGATAGCTCCCCGTATTGTCGGTCGTCAGCGCGGTCATGCCCGAGGTGACCGAGTAGTTCGGGTATGACCCGCCGGAGATGCCGGAAAGGAAGCCGTTCGCCCCCGCTGTAAACGTGTAAATCGTGTTCGTCCCGTTATCCAGAATGTAAATGTATTTGCCTGAGGAGCTGCCATTGATCACGCTGATCCCCGTGGTGCCCTGAAGGATCTGCGGACTCTGCGGCTGTAGTAACTGGCCGCCCGACGGCGCCTGATACGGGTAGATGTCCTCCCCATTCTGGGTCTGGAAAAACGGGTTGCTTGTTTCGGCGATGTACAGGTAGCCCGAGCCCTGATACATGTCGATCGGGCCGCAGCCGATCGGAAAGTAGCTCAGGTCGACGCCCGTCGAGGTCTGTTGCTCCTGGTTCTGGACCAGATAAAGGCGTCCCGTCGCCGGGTCGATCGAGAAGACCGTCACATCGCCCACCGGACGATACATCCCGGTGCTCGCGTCGTAGCAGGGGTAGGCGGCGCTTTTGGTGGCCTGCCCCGGCGTGACACCGGGATTGCCCGGCGTGGGCTCGTACGAGTCCAGCACATACAGAAAGTCGCCCAGCCCGCTCATCGCCAGGCGAATCGATCCGTTGCCCTGGCTGGGATACGAAAGCTGGTAAGCCAGCTGCCCGTCGCCGCCGATGGAAAAGACCGAGATGTTGCCGCCGGTCCAGGTGACGTTCCCCGTCGTGGAATCGAAGGTCGGCTTGCCGTGGTTCAGGACGTAGACGTAGCGTCCCCCTGTGAGGAGCACGGCCCGGATCGGGTCCTGCCCGCCGGAGCTGAGCGGATCGCCCGGCGCGGCCCGAAGCTGGCCCGTGTCATTGTCTTCCCGGTAGGAAGCGATCTGGTTGTACTGTGACCCGGTAACGATGATGTACGCATTCGTGTAGTCGTAAATGCAGGAGTCCATCCCGCCAATGAGAACGAGGGATGCCGCCAGAGCCAGGGTAACCCGGCCGAGATTCCAGAACTTCATGCGCTTCCTTCACGCCAGACCGTCACCGAAGGACGGTCTGGACAAGCTGTAGGGATATTCATGGACCATTGTAAATGGAAAAGGCGGCGGGCGCGCTACCCGCCCCAGTCCTCCGGCTGCGCCCGCAAGGAAAGGCGGCGCCAGGGGCTGGGCTGGGTTCTGGGAAGCGTTTGGGTTACCACACTCGGCAGGTTTTCGCCGGCATCATGGGCTGGCCCTCATGACAGCCAAAGGCCTTGCCGAATTCCGGGAAGTTCTGGACAACCCCGTTCACCCGGAAACGGCCAGGGGAATGGGGATCGACTCTCGCCGCAACCCGCGAGAACTGCGGCCTCACGTTCTGGCACCAGATCTGGCCGTAGGAGATGAAGAAACGCTGCGCCTCGGTATATCCGTCGATCTGCTCGTGAAGACTCTTGCCTTCCTGCGCCAGCGTGGACATCAGGGCCGCCCAGGCGATGTGAATGCCCCCGTTGTCCGCCGTGTTTTCGCCCAGGGTGAGCTTGCCGTTGAGATGCACGCCGGGAACAGGCTCGAACTGCGAGTACTCGTTCACGATACACGCCGTGCGCTGGTCGAAAGCGGCGCGGTCCGCCGGTGTCCACCAGTCCTGCACGTTGCCATGCCCGTTGTATTTGCTGCCTTCGTCGTCGAAGCCGTGGGTCATCTCGTGCCCGATGACCACGCCGATGGCGCCGAAGTTCACCGCCGGATCCTCCTTGGCGTCGTAGAACGGCGGCTGCAGGATGCCGGCCGGAAAATTAATGTCGTTCATGGGCGGGTTGTAGTAGGCATTTACGGTCGGCGGAGTCATCCCCCACTCTTTTTCGTTAACCGGCTTGCCCACTTTATTCAGCTCGTACCGGAACTCGAACGCCGAGGAATTGTTCAGATCGGCGATGAAATCCGTGCGCGTAACCTGTAGCTTTGAGTAGTCGCGCCACTTGTCGGGGTAGCCGATCTTCTGGCGGAATTCGTCCAGCTTCTCCTCCGCCTTCTGTTTGGTCGCCTGGGTCATCCACGGCGCCGCCTGAATGTCCTGAGCCAGGGCCTGCTTGAGGGCGGCGACGAGCTTTTGAGCGCTCTCTTTCGACGACGCCGGAAAGTGCTGCCTCACCCAGTCCTGACCCACCGCTTCGCCCATTGCGCGGTCTGAAACCATGGTGCAGCGCTTCCAGCGCGGCGTCGGCTGCGCCTGCCCCTCCAGCGTCTTCTGGAAGAAGCCATAATGCGCATCCTCAAACTGGGAGGAGAGCCAGGGCGCGTTGTCGTTGACCACCTGGAACTTCAGATAACTCTTCAGCGCGTCCAGGCTTTCGCTGCCAAGCACCCGGTTCTCGGCGGTAAAGAAATCCGGCTGCCCGACGTTCAGCGTAGCCACTTTGGGCGCCTGTACCCCCGCGAAATAAGCGGCCCAGTTGAAATTGGGCTCCATCGCTTCCAGAGCTGTCACGGTCATGATGTGGTAGCGCTTCGCGGGATCGCGGAGTTCGGCGCGCGGCAGCGAGCCTTTGGCCAGAGCCGTTTCGATCTCTATCACCTGTCCGGCTGCCTGCTCTGCCTGTGCCTCGGATTCGCCCGCCAGTTTCATCACCGTCACGATGTAGTCGTGATACTGCTGCCGGATCTGCTGCATATGCGGATTGTCTTCGAGGTAATACGAGCGGTCGGGCAGAGTAATCCCCCCCTGAAAGAGGGCCTCGATCTGCTGAGTGGAATTCTTCTGGTCCTGATTCACGCCGAAGCGGAAGAACGAGCCGGTCCCCTTGTCCGCCTCGAGCCAGGCCACCACCGCTGCGATCTGTTTCTTGTCGCGCACTGCGTCAATCCGGTGCAGCAGCGGCAGGATGGGCTGATCCCCAAGCTTGTCCGCAAGGCTCGAGTCCATGCAGGCCGCAAAAAAGTTGCCGTACTTGCGCTGTAGTGGCGTGGAGGGATTGTCCGCCGCGTGCTTCAGGTCCAGATAAAGGAGGTAGCGATTGCGCTCCGCCAGCTCATTGAAGCGGCCCCAGGCCACCTGATCGCTCGGTATCGGGTTGTCCTTGCGCCAGTTGCCGCATGCGTACTGATAGAAATCGACGCACGGGTCGACTGACTTGTCGATCGCGCTCACATCGAAGCTGTGCGGCGCTTTGGGCTCGGTCGGAACCGTGGAAGCATTAGGGGCGGCGGCCTGGGCCAGCAACGAGCCGGCAGCCATCAACAGTCCGGCAATCGGAGCGGCTGAGCGAATGCGCATCATTCCTCCTGAACAACCTCTCGGGCGTGCTTGGAACCAACCAGGAACGATATCACGCGAAGGCACAAAAATCGAGGCGCCCTTCGCCGCGAGGCAATGCGGCCAGGGTTCAGAAGATTTTCAGACGAATGGTCAGGTATTTCTTGGGATTCGTGCGGATCGCTGTCATCAGCCCCTTTGCTTCCTGCATGGTCTGGTCGGCGTGGTCGTAAAACTCGCGATTCTTCACAAATTGCCCCAGGGTTCCCTGCCCCCGGTTGATCTGGGTCAGCATCGAATCGAGCTGGGTTACGGTATCGGTCAGCTTCTGAGCAAATTTCGGGTCCTTCATCAGTTTGCCCAGGCTGCCCTGGCCGGAGTTGATCTGGCTCAGTATCTCGTTCAGGTTCCTGGCCGCCTGGTTGGCGTTGTTATAGAAGCTGTCGTCGTTCATGAACTTGCCCAGGCTGCCCTTTCCTGAGTTCACGCGCGCCACGACTTCATTGATTCCCGTTGCGGCCTGATTCAGATTGTTGGCAAATGTGTCGTCGGTGATCAGCTTGCCCAGAGACCCCTTCCCGCTGCTCACCTCATCCACAAGGCCGCTGAGCTGGTTCAGGGTGGAGAGCGCCTTATCGTAGAGTTGGCGGTTGTTGATGAGCATGCCGACGGAGCCACTCTGAGAATTCAGGGTGTTGGCCAGACGATTCACCTGATCCAGGATCGTGTCCAGCTTTTCGATCGTGCCCTGGCTGGCCTGGATGACGTCCTGCAGGTTCGGCGTTTCATTCGTTGACAGCGTGGCGCCGTTCCGCACCGGAGGTCCCACCGCATGGCGGCTGTCGATGTCCACCACCGTGTCGCCCAGCACGCCTACGGTTTCCAGGCTCGACTTTGAATCCACCCGGACATCGGCGGCATGTCGCGCATTGATCTTCATGATGACTTCGACGGGAGTGAGCGGCTTGTCGAGATCGATGTGGATGGCCTGGACGTTGCCGATGGTCACGCCGTCCAGACTGACGGGGGCTCCGACCTTCAGGCCGGCGGAATTCTCAAAATAGGAAGTCAGATGAATGTGTCCCGCCCAAAATCCCCCGGAGGCTCCGGACATGAGAAATACCAGCGCGATCAGGGCGCAGACAGCGACCAGAACCAGCACGCCGACTTTCAGTTGCGACCATCGTACTTCCTGCTGACCCGGCACTCAGTCCCCCTGAAATAGCAGAGCCGCTGCGCAGAGAATATCAAACCTCAGACGGCTGTTTCGTACGCTTCGATGTTACGAATGGCGGCTACGTTGCAGAAATCGCGGAACAAGGCCCTTCCCCTGTCAGGGATTGGATGACTCGGCGTAAGTCTGTGCCTGCCCCGTGCGCGGGTTGTACACGGACATATTGCCGCTGCGCGACGCCGTCACCTCAAGAAAGTTGCCCGTGTCGGGACCCTGCAGGTTTGCCAGATATTCGGCCGGAGGGTTCAGCGGGCCCGCTTCGTTCGAATAGTGCAATTGATACTCCGCGGCAAGGCCGGGAATCGCGCGTATCGTCTTCACTGTGGGAATCGAGCCCCCTTTGGTGGCGCCGTTGTCCATGATGGCCACACGCGGCGCGACCGCATCCACCAGCGCCGGGCTGGAGCTTTGATACCAGCCGTGATGCGAGACGACGAGAAGATCCACGTGCCCGATCCGATTGTCGGGGCACATCATGTCCATCTCTTTGTCCCACGTCAGGTCGCCGAGATCGAGGATGCGCAGCTTGCCGAAGGTGATCAGCACACCATTCGAGCGCGCGTTCTCGGTTTGATCCGGCGGACGCACTTCGGAGACTTTGCAGTATGGATTCGGCTGACCCGCGCCGGGCAGCGGTTTAGCGATGAACTTCCCGTCGGAGGTGAGCACTTCGACGTGCATGCCCTGGACCGGCAGCACCATTCCGGGATGCGCGAGGATGTGGTGGTATTTCCCCGTCGCCAGAACCTTCTGATACGCCTCATAGACGTGTTCGGTAGTGGGGTCGCTGGTTTGCCGGTTGGGTCCGTGATCGATGAAGGTGCCGACAGCAATTCGCGCGACCAGGTTGGGGACGCCTCCGGTGTGATCGACGTGGTAGTGGGTCAGCAGCACGTAGTCGATGCGGCGCAGCCCGGCGCGCTTTGCTGCCGCGACAATGCGATCGGCGTCGCGGCCGTTGTGGGCCGGCCAGCCGGTGTCGATGAGAAGCGAATGGTGGTCCGGCGTGACGAAGAGCGTGGACTGGCCGCCTTCGACGTCGATGAAATAAATGTGCAGCTTGCCGGCTTTTGCCGGGGCGGCCGGCTGCGCCAGAACTGCCGCGCAACTGAGAAGCAGAGCGCAGGCCAGTGCGGGCAGCGAGCGGTGCCCGTGGCGCAGGCGAATTTGTCGGCCAATCCAGTAAGCTGCATTCATCTCAGGCGCTTCCTCCGTTTGTGTGAATCGAGAAGACTATCGTACGCCGCAAGCGCGGGGGTTCGGCTGCTATCCAATAACAAAACCCATCGCCGTGGCGATCAGACCAGCGATTCCGAAGCCGATGCCAAGCAGCCAATAGCTGCGCCGGCGCGTGAGCAAAGTGATCGAAGCGATCACAAGGCCAATCTCCAGAAGCGCTTCGCCGAAATCGAAGCGGTCGGCGCGGCGCTCCGCGTGCTCCACTTCTGCCTGGTCGGCCTTGGCCGTCTTCCGGCTTTCGACCAGCTCCTGATTCCACTTCGCGAGGTGCGTTTCGTAGTTCTGCAGGAGCTTTCTTGTCGCGGCAGGGTCGCGCGCCGGCAGCGCAGACAGGAGATCCACGGTGAGTTGTGTGTCGTATTGGCGAATCTTATGGGCCTGATAGAAGTTCCACTCGTCGCTGGCGCGGGTTTGGAACAGCACAGCATGGGTGTGGGTGCGATGGCCGACCACCGTGACGATCGCCACCAGCACCGCCAGCACGCTGATCGTGAAGCTCACCGGGCGCAGGCTGCGGTCGTGCGCCGCTTGCTCATGCCGCTCCTGAAGTTCCTGCGCTTCCTGAGGTTCCATGGGTTCTGTATATCAGACCGTCCGCGGCTCATCCGAATGCAAAGAAAAAGGCAGCCGGCGCCGGCTGCCTCTTGGAGCGACTGACTCTGCCTCAGGCCGGTGAGGGACTGCCTTCCGGTAAGCCGCCCGTGCGGCCCGGCTCCGGCTTCAGCACCTGCTGCACATCTGTCACCGGCGACCCCGGCCCACCGCCCGAAGGCTTCAGCGGCGGCAGATCCTTCCCGTCGATGATCATGCGAATCTCGCTGCCGTCCAGCGTCTCCCGCTCGAGGAGCGCCGCAGCCAGTTTGTGCATGATGTTCTGGTTGCCATTCAGGATATCCCAGGCGGCCTTGTACCCCTCGTCCACCAGGCTGCGGACCTCGGCGTCGATCTGCCGCGCCGTCTCCTCGCTAAAATCGCGATGCTGTGCAATCTCGCGGCCAAGGAAGATCTGCTCTTCCTTCTTGCCGAAAGTAAGCGGGCCAAGGCGGCTCATGCCGTACTCGCAGACCATCTTGCGAGCCATGTCTGTGGCACGCTCGATGTCATTGCCGGCGCCAGTGGTCATCTGCTTCAGGAAGATTTCCTCGGCGATGCGCCCCCCCATCAGGATAGCGAGTTCCGTTTCCAGATAGGCTTTCGTGACCGTGTGCTTATCGTCTTCCGGCAACTGCATGGTGACGCCCAGCGCCATGCCGCGCGGGATGATCGTGACCTTGTGCAGCGGATCGGCATGTTCGCGCATGCAGGCTACCAGCGCGTGTCCCGCTTCGTGGTAGGCGGTGTTCCGCTTTTCCTCGTCGGTCAGCAACATGGACTTGCGCTCGGCCCCCATCAGCACCTTGTCCTTGGCCTGCTCGAAATCGAACATGAGGACAGATTTGCGATTGGCGCGCGCCGCATTCAGCGCCGCCTCGTTGACCATGTTTGCCAGATCCGCGCCGGAGAACCCCGGCGTTCCGCGGGCCAGGACGCGCAGATCGACATCGTCGGCAACCGGAACCTTGCGCGCATGCACGCGCAGGACTTCCTCGCGGCCGCGCACATCCGGACGGCCCACCACCACGCGGCGATCGAAGCGGCCAGGGCGCAGCAGCGCCGGATCGAGCACGTCGGGGCGGTTGGTGGCGGCGACCAGGATGACGCCGTCGTTCGACTCGAACCCGTCCATCTCGACCAGCAACTGGTTCAGGGTTTGCTCGCGCTCGTCGTGCCCCCCCCCGAGGCCCGCGCCGCGATGACGCCCGACAGCGTCGATTTCGTCGATAAAGATGATGCACGGAGCGTTCTTCTTGCCCTGCTCGAAGAGGTCGCGTACACGGCTGGCGCCGACGCCGACGAACATCTCGACGAAGTCGGAACCGGAGATCGAGAAGAATGGCACGTTGGCTTCGCCTGCCACCGCGCGCGCCAGCAGCGTTTTGCCGGTTCCCGGAGGCCCCACCAGCAGCACGCCCTTGGGAATGCGGCCCCCCAGCTTCTGGAACTTCTGCGCCTCGCGTAGAAATTCGATGATCTCCTTCAGCTCTTCCTTGGCCTCGTCCACGCCGGCGACATCCTTAAAGGTCACCTTCTTCTGCTGCATGGAGAGCAGGCGAGCGCGGCTCTTCCCGAACGACAGCGCCTTGTTCCCGCCGCTCTGCATCTGCCGCATCATGAAAAACCAGAACAGGATGATGAGCAGGAAGGGCGAGAACTGGATGAGCCACTCCCACCATGCATTCGTGTCCGTGCTCTTCACGGTCACATTCACGTGGTTCTGATCGAGCACGTCGTAGAGGTGGGGGTAGTTGGACGGGACGTACAGGTGGAATTCGCCCTTGTCGTTGCGGAAGTGCCCTTTGACGTCGTTACCGGTTACGGTGACATCCCCAACCTGGCTGGACTCAACGTCGCCGAGGAACTGAGTAAAGGTGATCTCCTGCGGGTGCGTGCCGAGCGCGCCGCCCTTCTGGAACAACTGCCAGAGCACCAGCAGACACGCAATGATGAGCACCCAAAACAGGATCTGTTTAACGGTCGAGTTCACCTGGAAAAGACCTCTTTCTGTTTCACAACGCACGCTTCCGGCTGCGGCAAACGCTGCTCGCCTGGAAGCAGAATCCCGAAACCGCGTCGTCCTTACTGGGATTAGACGCCTGCAGACGCCCCGGGGAGCCAAAAAGTCGAGCCGAAATATCCAGGACTAACGTCTTCGCCCGACTGGCGAACCGGCAGGTAACCCCTATTGTACTCCCCGGCCTCTCCGGAAACATCCAGCTGAATCGCAGGGCCATCCGGCCCTCCGGATCCATGCTCCGGCCAGGCGTTCTCCTGGCTTATCGGCCTGAAACCACCTTGTCATCAGCGTTTTCGGACCGGCGCGGCAGGAGACCCGCCCGGCTGCAACCCCCGCAAGAAAGGCCGCGCCCGCCCACTCGGCCACCCGACACGTGCGGAGAAGCCCGTCTCCTGCGGCAATCCCATTTTGGATGTAGCTGAGCCGTCTCTCCTCAATGCCCGTCGCGCCGCTCTGGTTCGCGCTCCTGAAGCCGCCACCGAGCGGTTCTCGCAGCCTCCCCGCACGCCATCCCCTTTGCGCATCCTAGAGCGTAAGCGCCCGCATCGTTCGTTCCCGGCCGGTGGGGGCGGCTACAGATTCTGCCTGTTCTGCCGAGGTGCGTCGATGCCCCGTTCCGCCAAAGTTCAGCCGCAGTCCGGTTCCCGCCATCGCGCCGCTCCGGGCGACCGTTCCCACGAGGAGCACGCCTCGGCACAGCAGCCTGCGCCGAGCGTGCATCCGATCGAGGCTGAAGACGCCTATCTGACCGGAGCCAGCCGCTCGCTGCAGCGTCGGGTGCTGGGCCTGAACGTTGCCAGCCCCATGAACAGCGCCCAACCCGGAGAGCCAGGAGGTCAGGGCCGGCCGCATCCGGAGCAGGTGGCCGGGCAGCATGCCACGGGGTCCGGAACCGGTGGCAGCCCGCCCCGGAAAAGGCGCTGATCCGCAAGGCGCAGGAAAGGTACTGGCTGCGGATCGCTATTCCCGCGCCGTGCCGGTGGCCTTCAGCCCCGGGCAGCGGGCGCGCACCAGATCCTCGATTCGGGCCAGCACCGCTTGCAGCGGCATTGCCGTGGAATCGATGCTCACTGCGTCCGGCGCAGGCTGCAGCGGGGAGTTGGCCCGGTTGCGGTCGCGCTCGTCCCGCTCGCGCAGTTCCCGCGAAATAGCTGTCGGATCCGCTCCCGCCGGGGCATTCTGCTCGTAGCGCCGCTGCCCCCGCACTTCCGGAGAGGCGTCCAGAAAGACCTTGACGTCAGCATCGGGAAAGACCACCGTGCCGATGTCGCGGCCCTCCATCACTACGCCGCCGGCACGGCCCAGTTCCTGCTGCAGGCCAACCATCCACCTGCGAATCGCGGGATGCACGCTGACGCGGGAGGCCCCCTGCGTCACGTCGGAATCGCGGATGCGCTCCGTCACGTCGGCGCCGTCGAGCAGGACGCGATTACCCGCGCGAGCCGGCTTCAGAGTGACCGCGGTCCCGGTTGCCAGCCGCTCCAGAGCCTCGGCGTCGTCAAAATCCTGGTCGCTCAGGATCGCTTTGAGCGCGAAGGCGCGGTACATCGCACCGGTTTCAAGATTCAGCAGTCCGAAATGCTCGGCCAGGTGGCGAGCCACTGTGCTCTTGCCCGCGCCGGCCGGGCCGTCGATGGCGATGATCGGTCCCCGTGTCATTCTGGCTGGTCTTCTTGCCCCTTACGATTCTTACCAGAACCCGGGCCCTTCGGGCCGTTTTTGTCGGGGCGGCTCTTCCACGGACGGCGTTCCCGGGGCTGTCCAGTACCTGCAGGTTTACCGCCGGGCTTGCCGAAGCGCCCCGGGCTCGATTTGCCAAAGTTGCCGCCGCGATTGCCGAGCCCGCCCCCCGGCTTGCCGAACTTCCCACCCGGCTTGCCGAATTTCGGCCCAGGCTTGCTGAAGCGGCCCCCCGGTTTACCCGGTTCCGGCCGTTGCCTGCGAGTTCCTTCGCCCGGGCCCTTGCCAAATCGGTTGCGCCCTCGCTCTTCGCTGCCCGGTACGCCTGGCTTTTTCCCGAAGTTTGCCCTCCCTGGGCCTCCGCGCCGGAACTCAGGGCGTTCCTGCCCGCGCCCGCGCCCCCGGTTATCGCGCCGGAACTCAGGGCGTTCCTGCCCATGTCCGCGATCGACGGAACCGGGCTCCCGTCCGGGTCCAGATCGAATTTCACTTCCCTCTGGCCGGCGTTCGTCGCGCTGACGGTTGTCGCGCCCCGGTTCCTCGCGCCCCCGTACCCCGCGGCTCCGTCCTGCGCCCGCCGTGCGCCGCGGCGCCTGCCATCCGCCTAACTTGCGTTCGCCTCGGCCGCCTTTCACCTCGCGACGCTTGCCCAATTCCGCACCCCTCTGATTCTCACCACGGCGCGCCCCGAGTTCCCTTTCCGCCTCGTTCTCCTTGCCACGCCCGCGGAACCCTTCGCGCTTCTCCCAGGGTTTCGCCCCGGGCGGGCGGAACTCGCGGCGGGGTTCGGAACCTGGAGCCGTTCCAGGACCAGCCTTCGCTCGGCGTTGCCAGTCCGGCTTCTGTCCGGGGTGAAATGGGCGCTTCTCCCCGCCCCTCGAGTCGCGACGTTCTCCAGGTGCCGGCCGCCCTTCCCGCTTCGGACCGCCGCTAATGGGACGCCGCGGCCGGAGTTCTCGGCGAAATTCCGGCCGCGCTGCGGGACGGGGCGCCTTCCAGGGCCTGCGCTCCGTCACTCGATCCGCCCTCTCAGTGCCCGTATCCAGCGGCGCGCCCGTTGCGGCGGCTGCCTCAATCCCGCCTGTGGATTCCGTTTCGGCACCCTCCGGAAGAGCGCCTTCGAGGTACAGAAGCGTCTGCACACCCATCGGCATGGTTTCGAACTGGCGTGTCGCCAGCATCCCGTGCACCACTTCGCGGATGCGCGAACGAGCCGTCAGCGGCGAAAGGAAAATCTCGGCTTCCTCGGCGGTCGCCGCCACAGCCTGGCGCACGTAGAGCGAAATGAGCGCCGAAAGCGCCGTCGTCTGGGCTGTATTTGCTCCCGCCGCCATCTCCCGCGCATAGCGGTCCCGCATCAGGCTCCAGCGCGTGGTGTCGCCCGCCGCATAATCCGGAGCGGCGCGCAGCGTCGTCCACAACTCGACCAGCGCGCGCATCACAGCCCCTTCAGTCAGTTCGCGACCCAGTTCCTCGCGAATCCCCGACACCGGCCGCCCCGGTCCGCGATCGAGTGCCGACCAAACCCCCCGCACCAGCGGCGCGGTTCGCCCCGCCGGCGCGGCCTTCCAGTTGCGGTCTCCGCGCACCGCCGCCACCCAGCGCAGCACCTCCGCGGTAACCAGGAAATCCGGCTGCTCCGTCAGGTTCCCCATCAGGTTCAGCGGGACGGCGCGGCCTTCCGCGACAAGACGCGTGACGAGCGCCATCGCTTCGTCAATCGCGGCGGGCGTGGGCACGGCACGCCCCGCACCGGAGCAGGCCTCCACAAACGATGCCGCCGGCGCGGGCAACTGCGCGTGGCGCGGCAGAAAGAGGCAAATGCCCATCTGGTCCAGCCAGGCTGCCGCGTCGTCCTGCGTCAGCAGGGGCTGGCCATTCTGGCGCCACAGCGCCGTCCGCGCGTTTTGTAACTGTTGTTGATTCAAATTGGCGACCTGCCGGAGAAGCCCGCGGTTCGTACTAGATGCGCTGAAATGCCCGCTGAATCTCTTTCCATGAATATCGTAAAGCAATGGGGCGCCCATGCGGGCAACTCATCGGATGCTCGGTTCGGGCCAGCTCCGCGAGCAGCCACTCCATCCGTGCCTGATCCAGCGGCATGTTCACCTTGATGGCCGCATGACAGGCGATCGACGCCGCGATGCGTGTGCGCGCGGTTTCCAGGTTTTCCGACTGCGAGGCCGAACCGGGCTCCTCCAGCACCTCGAAGATCATGCGCTCCATCTCAGCGCCTGCCAGGCCCGCCGGCGCGGCCTTAATGGCGACGGTATGCGGACCGAACGGCTCAGCCTCGCAGCCGTTGCGTTCCAGTTCTGCGGCCAGCGTGGCGAAGACCGCCATCTGCTGCGGCAGCAGGTCGATCAGCAGCGGCATCAGCAGCCGCTGCCGCTCCGCGCGCTCCACCTGGCGCTCGCGCACGATCTTCTCGAAGAGCACGCGCTCGTGCGCGACGTGCTGATCGACGATCCACAGACCTTCGTCGTTCACAGCCAGAATGAACGACTCGCGCAGCTGGCCCAGCGGTTTAAGTGAGGCAAGGGATGCGAGGCTCGGAGCAGCCTCCGCTCCTTCCGGCAGGATCTGCTGCGAACAGGCGTGGCCATTGGCGGCGTGGGGCGCGGCTGTGTCGGTCCCCGGCTGCCCCTCCGCAGGGGCATCCGCCGGCAATGAGGCGGAGAACGGCAGCCGGACCTCTTCCGGCCTGGGCGCGGGCGGGCTTAGGGCGAACGGGGTGGCATCTGCTGGCTGCGGCGGCGGCTCCGAGCCCTTGATCGGGACCTCAACCGCTTGCGAAACCAGGGCGGATGAGGCAAGCGGGCTGGCCCTCAGCGCCTCGACAAAACTGGCCGCCGGCCGCGCCTTCATCAATGCTGTGCGAATGCTCTCGCGCACGAAATCGTGGACCAGCGACTGCTGGCGGAAGCGTACTTCGGTTTTCGCGGGATGGACATTCACATCCACCTCGTGCGGCGGCATCTCCAGAAAGAGCAGCAGCACTGGAAACGACGTGGGCGGAATGATGTTGCGGTACGCCTCGGTAATGGCGTGCAGGATCAGCCGGTCGCGGATGAGCCGCTGGTTGACGAAAATGTAGATGGAGTTGCGATTCAGTTTCTGCAGCGCCGGTTTTGAGACGAATCCCGTGGCGCGCAGAAAGCCCGGATCCGGAGGACGGTAATCCTCATCGCGCCGCCATGGCGGAGGCTCCGGCAGCCCGGCGTGTTCGAAGCGCCGCTCCGCCGCGAGCGGTATCAGCTGGTCGAGTGTGTCGCGGCCGAAGATCTGGTAGATGCGCTCCGATGCCTCGCGCACCGGCGCCGCCGTCAGCAGCGCGTGCGTGGCGGAGTGCAGCTCGAAATGCATTTCCGGATGCGCGAGCGCGTAGTGCGTGGCCAGCGCCGTCACCTGTGCCAGCTCCGTTGTTTCCGCGCGGAGAAATTTCCTTCGCGCCGGCGTGTTGAAGAAAAGGTCGCGTACGGCGATGGTGGTGCCGGACGGGCCGCCCGTGTCTTCCACCGCCAGCACCTTGCCGCCGGCAATCTCCACGCGCGTGCCGGTGGCCTGATCCGGCGGGCGCGTCATCAGTTCCAGCCGGGAGATGGACGCGATCGACGGCAGCGCCTCGCCGCGGAAGCCCAGCGTGGCGATCTGCAGCAGGTCGTCGCTGGAGCGGATCTTCGAGGTGGCATGGCGCTCGAAGGCCAGCATCGCGTCGTCCCGCGACATACCGCAGCCGTCGTCGGCGACGCGGATCAGCCTCCGCCCGCCTGCCTCAACCTCGATGCGAATGCGCGTGGCGCCCGCATCCAGCGCGTTCTCCAGCAACTCCTTCACGACGGACGCGGGCCGGTCGACCACCTCGCCGGCGGCAATCTGGTTAGCAACCTGATCGGAGAGAACGCGGATACGGCCCATGAGAGTGAACGCCCGCTCCAGAATACCCGCATCGCGCGAACACGAAATGTTCAGCATCCGGACACACTGGGGGAAGTTGGCCCTTGGTTTGCGCCGGATCGCCTCAAGTCCCCCTGAGCCTCGCCGAAGTCCCCTGTAGACGGAGGCTGCGGCCATGGAAGTGGATCGCATCTGGCGCATCGACGGGCTGGACGGCAATGCCAATCCCTCCTGGCAAAACTCCGCCCAGCGGCGGCGCAGGTTTGTTGAGGAAGTTCCGGCCGGAGAAGACGAGCCCGAGACCGGCGATGAAAAGGCCGAGGCAGAAGGTCCCTTGCCCGAGCCGGACGATCAAAATCTCGCAGCAGCACACGATGAGCACTCGCCTGCCGGGAGCGGCGACTCGAAAGTGACGTTCAAGGTCGTGGCCTGACGCGGGCGCGGTCAGCGGCTCTGCTTGGCGGCGCCGGGGTTGGCCGCCACCAGGATTGCATCCGCGATGCGTGCCGCTTCAAGAGCTGGGCGGACGTCGTGCACCCGCACCACGCTCGCTCCGGCCAGGATTGCGGCTGTGGTCGCGGCCAGGGTGGCATTCCCTCGCTCCAGCGCCGGCAGCGCCGCCCCCCCGGGGCCTGCTGCGGTCAGTCCTAAAAACGACTTTCGCGACAAGCCGGCAACCAGAGCCCGGCCCAGCGAGAGCAGCTCTTCCATCTGCGCCAGCAAAGGATAGTTCTCCTCTCCTGTTTTGCCGAAGCCGAAACCTGGATCGAGCACGATCCTCTCCCGTTCCACACCCGCGGCCACGGCCCGATCCAGCGAACGATTCAACTCCCTGCGCACCAGTGGCGCCACCTCATCCCGCCGAAGCCGAGGCTGCGTCTTCCAGTCGGCCGGCCTTCCGCGCGTGTGCATCAGCACCACCCCGCAGCGCAGCTCCGCGCAGGCGGCTGCCATCTCCGGATCCCACACGAGGCCGCTGACGTCGTTGACGATCTCCGCGCCGGCCTGCACCGCTGCAACCGCTGTTGCGGCCTTGTACGTGTCCACGGAAATGACGCAGCCGGGACGCGCCCGCACCACAGTCTCGATCACCGGCACTACGCGATCCACTTCTTCCTGCGCGCTCACCTGCTGAGCGCCCGGCCGCGTGGATTCGCCGCCGATGTCCAGGATCGCGGCGCCCTCGTCGAGCATCGTCAGCGCGCGCTCCACGGCCGCCTTCGCGCCCAGGAACGCACCGCCGTCGGAAAACGAATCCGGTGTGACATTCAGCACGCCCATCGCCAGCGTGTGCCTGCCCAGTTCAAGCGAGCGCGTACGCAATCCCCAGTTCGCCCGCGGACGCCGAGCAAAAGCCATATCCGCGATGCTACACTCCAGGAAATTGCGATACTTATCCGCACCCCAGCGCATCCTTTCTGCTGCCCTTCGTCCGGGTCTGCTTCTGACCCTCGCTCTCCTGGAGGTCGCTCCTGCCAGCGCGGCTTTTCATCGTCACCGCCATCATCCTCACGGCTCTCTCGCGAAGCTAATCCGCGCTATCGTCTCCGATCCCGCCATTTCCCGAGCGCATTTCGGCATATCGGTTGTGACGGCCAAGGGGCATCCCGTGTATGCGCTGAATGACGGCCAGTACTTTCAGCCGGCTTCGAACTTCAAGCTCTTCACCACCGCGGCCACGCTGTCGCTGCTGCCCTCGAACGTGACCTGGACGACCGACGTCGTCACCGCCGGCACGGTACAGGACGGCACGGTGCACGGCAATGTGGAGATCCTCGGCGTCGGCGATCCCACCATGTCCGGTCGACAGTACCCCTATGTGGGCCGCACCGAGCGCCCGAATCCACCCCTCCAGGCGCTGCAAAGCATGGCCGACCAGATGGTGGCCGCCGGCATTCATCAGATCGACGGCGACGTCATCGGCAACGACAGCTGGTTTCCCTGGGAGCCGTACCCCGGCGACTGGACCTGGGACGATCTGCAATGGGACTACGGCGCGCCCATCTCCGCGCTCACTGTCAACGACAATATCGTTTTCCTGAACGTCATGCCTTCGGCGCCGGGGGTGCCCACCGCGGTCACCTGGGACCCCAACGTCCCGTACTACAGCCTCGAAAATTCGCTGACCACCGTGCCAGGCGACCAGCACGCAAGCTACGGCATGGATCGCGCCGTGGGCAGCACGACGATCCGCCTCTACGGCTCGATCAACCAGAAAGGCCTGCATGAACGGCTGGCGATCCAGGACCCCGCGCAGTTCGCAGCGATCGCTCTGCGCCAGATGCTGCTGGCCCGCGGGGTGCAAATCAGCGGAAAGGCGATGGCGCAACATCGCGAAGACATCGATACCCAGGATTTCAATACCGAACTCGATCTACCGGTCGTGTTGCATCCACTCGACCTGGCCACCATTCGCCAGCCGGAAACCGGCCTGCGCGTTCTGGCCACACACGTCTCGCCGCCGCTCAGCCAGGACGTGAAAGTAACCCTCAAGGTGAGCCAGAATCTGCATGCCGAGCTGTATTTACGCCTGTTGGGCCGCCTTGAAGGGGACGACGGCTCCATTGTTCAGGGTGCTCGTGTGGTGCGCGCGTTTCTTACCCAGGACGCGGGGATCAATCCCGACGATCTCGTTTTCTTCGACGGCTCCGGCTTGTCGCGCGCCGATCTGATCACCCCGCGCGCGGCCACCACGCTGCTGGTGTACGCCTCCCACCAGCCCTGGGCCCAGGTCTATCGCGACTCGCTGCCCATCGGCGGCGTGGATGGGACCCTCGCCGATCGCTTCACTCATGGTCCGTTGCACGGCCGCGTTTTCGCCAAGACCGGTACGCTGGGCGAAGCGAGCACGTTCAGCGGATACCTGATCGCGCGCAGCGGGCGCACGCTTGTGTTTTCGATCCTTTGCGATACCCACAATCCATCCGCCCATGCTGAACAGGCGATCGACAAAATTGTGACGGCCATCGCAGAGCGCGAGTAAGAACGGGGTGTACGGTATTCAGTTCCGGGATCGACAACAAGGACCCAGCCACTGGCGGCTTGCAGCAGGAGGAACACATTGATTCGGAAGCAGATATTTCCTCTCGCGCTGATCGCCGCCGCCGCTCTGCTGGCGGGATGCAAGCCCTCGTACCCGCCGGCCAAACCCGTCAGCCAGCTCAATCCCCGGGAATTCCGCGGATATCAGGTGTATCAGCAGGATTGCGCCAGTTGCCACTACGCCGACCACACGGGCGACCTGCATGGCCCCAGCCTGTTTGCGATGTATCAAAAGAAGTATTTGCCCAGCGGAGCGCCCGCCAACGACGATCGCGTCTCGGCAACAATCATGGACGGCCACGGCATCATGCCGGGGTTCGGCAATCAGATCAGCCGGCAGCAGCTCCAGAACCTGCTCGCCTATTTGCACACGTTATGATTCTGTTGTGACCCCACTCCATCTCGCCGGCGTCGCTCCATGAGCCCGGACAACCAGCCCGCGCCGGACCCTGAAAAGCGCGCGAAAATTCTGCCCGGCCTCGCCGCCATCGGCCTCTGGATGTTTCTGCTCTGTCTGCTGTGCCTGCTGGGCGTCAGCATGCACAGGCTCCCGCACGTCTTTCTGATATTTTGCGTGGCTTTCGCGCTGGCTGGTCACGGGCTGATCCGCCTGCGCCGCTGGGGTTGGGCGCTCACGCTGGCTACTGTATTTCTCTCCGGCCTGTGGGGTCTCTGGACCATGATCCACGTCCACCAGATCGACTGGATCATGATGGTCCTGATCAACGGAATTCTCTTCCTCTACCTCATTCGCCCCGAGGTTGTGACGCGGCTCCGCTAGCTTGTTCGCTTCTTCAGATCCCCCTCCAGCGCGCAGCCCTCGCACCGCGCCACGCGCCCGCAATGCGCCTTGCCCACCTGAACGATGAGCGCGTGGAACTCGTTGTAGTGGCGCGCCAGTTCTTCCCGGCTCTCGCGCTCGATGTCCTCCGCGAAGGCTTGCTCCGCCAGCGCCTGGATCTCGGCGTACTTCGCCTTCTCCGGCAGAAGGCCGTGCCGCACGGTGACCCTCCGCAAATACTCGTCGACCACCAGCGCCGGCGCTCCCAGCGCGTACAACAGAATCGCATCCGCCGTCTCGTTGCCGACGCCGGGCAGCGCCAGTAACTCTTCGCGAACTCGCGGCTGGTCCGCGGCCGCCGCCTGGCGCAGCCGCTCCATATTCCCGCCGTAACTCGTGTCCAGAAACGCGACGAAAGCCTTGAGGGCCGCTGCCTTGCGCAGCATGAAGCCCGATGGCCGAATCAGTTCGCGCAGCTCCACTTCGTCGATCGCTCGCAAGCCTGCCGGCGCCAGCGCACGCCGCGCCTCCAGATTCGCAATCGACCGCTCCACGCTCGTCCAGGCCGTATTCTGCGTCAGATACGCCCCCAGGACGACCTCAAAGGCGCTCTTCGCCGGCCACCACTGCTGCGGGCCGAACCGATTCACCAGCCGCTTATAGATTTTGCGCAGCCGCTTCGCCTCCATCTGACCGGGACGTCTTTTGTCTTGGGTGCCTTTTCGCGCCGCCATTCCTGTCGATTTTAAAATGCCCCAGGTTTCGAATCGCCTGGGCGGCTGCGCGCCTCTTATCAAAAGAAGCCGCAAACAAGCGGCTCGCCCGTGTGCGCTACCATCATTCGTCTGATTCTTTCTCTTCAGGAGCCGTCATGGACTACGTGAATCTCGGCAAAACCGGCCTCAAAGTCTCCCGCATCTGCCTCGGCTGCATGAGCGACGGCGCGCCAATCGGCGACCTGAAGCCCGGACGCCAGGCCTGGGCCCTCGACGAGCAGCAAAGCGATCCCTTCTTCCGCCAGGCGCTCGACCATGGCATCAACTTCTTCGACACAGCGAACGTCTACTCCGGCGGGGCAAGCGAAGAGGTCCTCGGCCGGTTCCTCAGGAAAGCCGGAGTCCCGCGCGAATCGGTCGTGATTGCCACGAAAGTCAATGGCCTGATGCGCGATGAGCCCAACGGCAAAGGCCTTTCCCGCAAGGAGATTTTTCACGAACTGGATGAAAGCCTTCGCCGCCTGCAAACTGACTTCGTCGACCTGTATCAGATCCATCGCTGGGACTACGAAACGCCCATTGAAGAGACGCTGGAAGCGCTCCATGACGTGGTGAAGGCCGGCAAAGTACGCTATATCGGCGCATCGTCCATGTACTCCTGGCAATTTGCAAAAGCGCTGTACCTCGCCGATCTGCATGGATGGACCCGCTTTGTCTCCATGCAGAACCACTACAACCTCATCTATCGGGAGGAGGAGCGCGAGATGATTCCCCTGTGCCGCGCGGAAGGCATTGGCCTCATTCCCTGGAGTCCTCTGGCGCGCGGCCGCCTCGCGCGGCCCTGGCAGAGCGAGCAGACGAAACGGGGGGAGACGGATGTCTTCGGCAATCGCATGTATGCGAAGACGGAGGAGACCGACCGCAAAGTTGTCGATCGGCTCGCGGACCTGTCAAAAAAGCGCGGCAACGCGCAGGCCACGCTGGCGCTGGCCTGGATGCTGGCGAAGCCCGGCGTCGATTCGCCGATCGTCGGCGCCACGAAACCGCATCATCTCGATGACTCCGTGGCGGCGCTCGATGTGAAGCTGACACCCGAGGAGATCGCCTCGCTGGAAGAACCGTATGCGCCGCACCCGGTGCTGGGCTTCAGCTAATCGGCTGTTGCGCGCGCTGTTTCGCCGGGAGGACGCTGATCCTTGGCAGCACAATGATGTCCACGCGCCTGTTCTCGCCCCGCCCTTCCGCTGTGTCATTGCCGGCCACGGGATGGTACTGGGCATAGCCTGCGGCGGAAAGACGGCCCGGCGCGATGCCGTGCTCGACGATCAACAGCTTCGCCATCTCCGTTGCCCGCGCGGTGGAGAGCTCCCAGTTGGAGGCAAACTGGGCCGTGTGGATCGGCACGTTGTCCGTGTGCCCCTCGATGCGCAGGTCGTACGGCTCCGCCGCCAGGGCAGTCGCAATCCTGGCCAGAGTCGCCTGCGACGAGGCGTGCGGCACGGCTGAACCACTGTCGTAAAACCCTGCCTCCCGCAGGGAGATGGTCAGCCCATCTCGCCCCAGCCGCATCGCGACTACATGTTCCGCCATCTCATTCGACAGCAGCCCCGTCAGCTTCGCCTGGAGCTCCCGCAGGTCATGCTGCACCTGGGGCGATGCGGAGAGATCCTCGCCCAGTACCACGTCGACCGGCGCCGCCGGTTCATGCGAATCCCCCAGCGCCGCGGATTTGTTCGCGGAAGGAATCGACGCGGGAAACAGCCCCAGCGTTTGAAACGCCTGCGCAATGGAATGCGCGATCTGGACCTGCTTCTTCTGGTCCGACTGGGAACTTGCGTACAGAACTACGAAGAACGCAAAAAGCAGAGTGATGAAATCCGCGTAGGAGACCAGCCAGCGATCCCGGTGTCCATGCTCGGAATCGTGATGTTTCCTCTTCATGTCCGCTGCCCCGCTTCCTTCGCGCTGCCCGGCCGGAAGCCCGCAAGCTTCACCTCGATCATGCGCGGGTTCATCCCCTCGATGATGGAGACCACGCCTTCGAGCGCCATCTCCTTCAGCCGCTGCTCGTCGCGCGCGCGCTGCCGCAGCTTGCCCGCCGCCGGCAGAAAGAACAGGTTCGCCGAGCCCACGCCGTATATTGTGGCCACAAACGCAACTGCGATGCCGCGCCCCACTTCGGCCATGCGGTCCAGACGCTGCATCACCTGGATCAGCCCGATCACCGCTCCGATGATGCCGATGGTCGGAGAAAATCCTCCCGCCGACTCGAAGACCGCCGGAATGCGCGCCTCGTTTTCGGTGGCGTTTTCCATCTGCACTTCCATGATGCGCCGCAGCTCGGCAGGCTCCGTTCCGTCAACGGCAAGCGTCAGCGCCTGGCGGAGGAATGGGTCGTGGACCTGCTCCAGGTCCCCGTCCAGGGAAATGATCCCGTTCCTGCGCGCCTTATTCGCAAACCCGACGATCTGGTGCAGCAGGGCCGCACCTTCGTCCGGGCCGTGCAGGAAGAGCCGCGCCAGGCGCTGCCCGGCCGCCACTACCGTCTTCAAAGGAAACTGCAGCATGACCGCGCCCAGCGTGCCGCCGAAGACGATCATCGCGGCCGTGGGCTGCAGCACCTGGCCCAGATGCCCGCCCTCCAGCAGAAGGCCCGCCAAAATGCCGGCCAGAGCCAGCAGAATTCCTCCGAGACTGCCTGCGTCCATAGGTCCCGTCCCGTTTCAGTCCCGCGCGCCGCCTGCGTTTCGGGAGTCCTTGCGCGCGCTCTCCGTGGAGCCTGCGGCGCGCGCCGCTTCAATCGACGGAAGCCACGCCGCGGCCGCCGCCCCGAAGACCTCCGCCCGGTACTCCACAGTGCGGCGCACCACTTCCGCACAGTTCTCCAGCACCACGATTTTTTCTCCGTTCACCAGCGTCAGCACCGTATCCGGAGACGCTTCAGCGTATTTGATGAGGTCGCTGTTGACCACCAGCGGATTTCCATTCAGCCGTGTCAGCTGGATCATGCCCCGGTGCCCCCGCGCCGTCAGCATAGTTATCGGCGCAAACCGGTTCTCCATTGAGCCAGACTGCGGATCGCCGGCGTCTGACGCCTGACCCCCGGCGGCCAGGCGCTGACATCTGGCTGCTGCGCATGTCACGTGCCAAACTTCCCCCCGGCCTGTAAAGCCCCCAGGCCCCGCGCCGATGATGCCACTGAGTCAAGCGGTTCCCGGGAGCGGCGGCCAGGAGGTTCGCCGCTTCGTTCAGGAACCCAACTTCAGAACAGGAGATATCTTTATGGCATTGGGAGTCCTGAACAACATTTCGGCCGTCTACGCCGAGAACAACCTGAACCAGACCCAGAGCAGCCTGCAGAAAACCCTCCAGGAGCTCTCTTCCGGTTCCCGCATTAACTCCGGAGCCGACGACGCCGCCGGCCTTTCCATCGCCAACGGCCTGCAGGCCAACTCCTCGGCCCTCACCCAGTCTTCCAGCAACGCCAGCGCGGGCGTCGGCTTTCTGCAGGTCGCCGACGGAGCCCTCTCGCAGGTCACCAACCTTCTCAACCGCGCCGTCACCCTGGCCACCGAAGCCGGCGGCGGCACCCTGTCCAACTCGCAGCTCAGCGCCGCCAATCAGGAGTATCAGGACATCCTGACCCAGATCGGCACCATCGGCAGCACCACCGAGTACAACGGGATCCAGGTCTTCACCTCGGGCAGCGGCTCGGCCACGAATCTGGCGCCCGGTGCCTTCACCCAGGCGGCCAAGAGCGATCCGCTCCAGGTCACCCTGACTCAGGGCGATACGCTCAGCGGCTCCATCACCATCAACTCCACGGGTGGAACCACCGCCGGAACGCAGATCGTCAACCTGGGCAGCTACAGCGGCCTGGCCAGCGAGAACCAGTCCATCGCCAACGCTGCAGCCACCGCGCTCACCACCGCCCTGAATGCCAGCCTCGGTGCCGCTACCGGCTCCACCTACACGGCATCGGTCGCAGCCGGTGTCCTTTCCATCGCCACCAGCGGCGGCGGCAGCGCGAACGAAGTGCTCTCCGTCACCGCCAGCAACGCCTCCGAAACCCCGGCGAGCGCCAGCGCCGTCAACATCTATACCAGCGACGGCACCTCGAACGGCAGCTACAACTACCTGGTCACCACCGGCATCCTCACCGACGCCAACGTCGGCAGTTCCGACGGCAGCTCCGCGGCGGGGGGGGCGGTCAGCGTCACCGTAGGTTCGCAAACCGGCACCGGCGGCACCACCGCGGGCGCGGGCACGGGCACCAGCCTCACCGGCACGAAGCTCGACAACCAGGCCGACTCTGAAGCCGCCCTGCAAACCGTCACCAACGCCATCAGCGCCGTCGCCTACCAGCGCGGCCAGGTGGGCGCCAACATCAACACCCTCAGCGCGGCTTCCAACATCGCCAGCGCGGAAGAAACCAACGTGCAGTCGGCGCAGAACAACATCAGCCAAACCGATTACGCGGCGGCCACCTCCGACATGTCGAAGTTCGAAATCCTGACCCAGACCGGCATCTCCGCTCTGGCCCAGGCCAACAGCACACAGCAGATGGTCACCAAGCTGCTCCAGTAACCTTCCTCCAACACGCGGGGAGCCCTTCCAGGCCGCAACGCCCCTGGCTCCCCGCTTCTTTCTTTGTTTCCTCTAACCTCCTCTCCCGGCCACGGCTGCTCATCTGCTCGCCTCTCTTTTTGGGGTAATGTCCCGCCCGGAAAGCGACGATAACGTTTCCATGAGCAATGTCGGCATTTCCTTCGGATCTCCCACCAGCGGCCAGGGGTTCGATGTCGCGACCACCGTCTCGGCGATGGTGGCGAATCTGCAGGCCATTGAGACCCCCTGGAAAACTCAGCTCACCGCGCTCCAGTCGCAGGATACGGCGCTTACGTCGATCGGCACCGACCTCAGCAGCCTCTCCACCGCGCTCAGTTCGCTCACCCAGCTCGACGGCGCCTTTTCCCAGATGCAGGGCGCCAGTTCCGATAACTCTGTCGTCCAGTTGCTTTCCGCAAACGTCGGCGCGGTCGCCGGCACTTACACGATGGTTGTCGGCAATCTCGCCCAGACCTACTCCTATGCCGGCGCCCCCGTCGCCTCCACCGACACCCTCAGCGGCAGCCTCAGCATCAACGGCAAGACCATCACCATCTCCGACGGAACCGCCACGGACTCGAACGGCAACATCATCCCGCAGAACAACACGCTTTCCCAACTGGCCTCGTATATCAACGCCGGCAGTTACGGCGTCACCGCCACAGTGGTCCCCGGCTCCTCCGGCTCGCAACTGGCACTCCTCAGCGGCACCAGTGGAGCCTCCGGCGCCGTCACCATCGACTCCAGCAGTTTCACCGACGCCACCACCGGCTCCGCGGTCGCATTCAGCCAGCAGCAGCAGGGCATGGACGCCCAGTTCAGTCTCGACGGCATCTCCATGTCCAGCGCTTCGAACACCGTCACCACCGCTATTCCCGGCGTTTCCATGCAGTTGCTGCAGGCCGCGCCATCCGAATCCGTGCAGGTCGAGATCGCCACCGACAATACCAACGTCGAGTCCGTCGTCAGCTCGTTCGTGAGTGCCTACAACAAGGTGGTGGGCGACTTCAATGCTCAGGAGGGCAGCGACTCTTCCGGCAATCCCGAGCCGCTGTACGGCAATCCTAACCTGTCCATGATGCAGGAACAGTTGCAGCAGGCCATCAGCTCCGTGCAGTCCTCCGGAGCGGTCACCTCGCTCTCCCAACTGGGCGTCACAGCTAATAATGACGGCACGCTTACGCTCGACAGCAGCACCCTCAGCACCATGCTCACCGGCAATTACCAGGATGTGGTGAACTTCTTCCAGGCGGACGGCAGTTTCGGCGCCGGCCTTACCACCGCACTCGGCGGCGTCGGCAATACCGGGCCTGACGGCCTGGTCTATCTTGCCCTGAAGCAGAATTCCTCCGAGGAAACCGACCTGAATACCAACATCGCCAACCAGAACACCCTCATCACCGCGCAACAGACGCAGCTGACCACGGAACTGAACGAGGCAAACTACACTCTTCAGGCCATCCCGCAGCAGATCGACGAAGTCAACCAGCTCTACAGCGCCATCACTGGCTATAACCAGAACCTTAATGGCTGACGAGGACCAGCCCCTGCGACCAATGAATTATCAGCAGCAGACTCTGGCCGGCATGAACCCGGTTGAACTGATCGTCGCCCTTTACGACGGCATGGTGCGATTCCTTTACCGGGCGATCGCCGCCATCGAGCAACGCGACCCCGCCCAGCGGCGCATCGCCGTGGGCCGTGTGCTTGAAATCCTGATGCACCTGCAGTCACGCCTGCGCACGGATGTGGGAGGAAATTCCGCTAAAGCGCTCTCCGAGTTCTACGCTTCCATCTTCGCGCTGTGTCTCGAGGGTTCGCGCCTGGATTCCACGGCGCGCCTCAAGGAGGCCATTGGCTGTGTCCGCGACGTGCGCGAAGCCTGGAGCGTCGCCGCCCGCGACCCTGAAGTTCTGCGTCTGCTCGGAGGAAGCCAGCCCGCGCCGCCTCAGGTTATTGCGGCCGCGAGCGCGCCGGGGGATGGCGCGGGCTCCAGCTGGACTGCCTGATGCAATCTATCCCGAGACCGCCAGTTCTTCTTCCAGCAGTTGCTTCTGGAACAGCCCCGCGTAATAACCGTTCAGCGCCAGCAGCTCGTCGTGCGTGCCCAGTTCGGCGATGCGGCCCCGCACCAGCACCGCGATGCGGTCGGCATTCCGCACAGTCGAAATCCGGTGCGAAATCAGAATCGTCGTTCGGCCTTCCATCACCCGGCGCAGCTCCTCCAGTATCCGCTCCTCGGTATACGTGTCGACGCTGGCCAGCGCGTCATCCAGAATCAGAATCCTCGGATCGCGCATCGCCGCGCGAGCGAGAGCCGTCCGCTGCTTCTGCCCGCCGGACAGCGTCAGACCTCGTTCACCCACCATGGTCTCGAATCCGCGCGGGAATACCTCGAATTCTTCACGGATATGCGCGGCCTCGGCAGCGCGCAGAACGTCGCTCATCTCCGCATTGTCCGCGCCGAAGGCGATGTTCTCGCGGATCGTCGTGCTGAACAGAAAAGTCTCCTGAGGCACCAGACCGACCGCGCCCCGCAGGGTGTCCAGCGGATAGGCGCGGATCGGCCTTCCATCCACCAGCACGCTCCCCGGTGGCGCGTCGAAGAGCCGCGGAATCAGGCTCACCAGCGTCGACTTGCCCGACCCGGTCGGTCCCACCAGCGCCAGACTTGTTCCGGCCGGAATCTTCAGGGAAATTCCGTGCAATATTTCGACCGGCTCGCCGGTCTCCGCCGGATACGCAAATCGCAAATCGCGGAATTCCACCTCGCCGCGAATTTCCGTGCCCTCCTGGACAGTCGCCCCCCGGTCGTCGATGCTCGGCTCGGCCGTCAGCAGCTCCTGGATGCGCACCACCGAGGCGGTGCCTCGCTCGAATAGATTGATGACGTAGCCCAGTGCGATGACCGGCCACATCAGCATATACATGAAGATCGTGAACGTGATGAACTGCCCGATGCCGATCCGGTGCGAGAGCACCTCGTGCCCGCCCACCAGCAGCGAGATCACCATCGAGAGGCCCAGCATAAACTCAAGTGTCGGCCACAGCATTCCCATCAGCCGCACCAGCCGCAGCGCGCGCCGGATGTATTCCCGGTTCGACCGCTCAAATGCCCCGATCTGGGCTTCTTCCTGGGCAAAGGCGCGCACCAGCCGCGCTCCGGAGAAGTTTTCCTGCGCCTGGGCCGAGATGTCGGAAAACATGGCCTGGATGCGCTCGAACCGCTCGTGAATCTTGCGGCCCATGTACTGGATGAGAATGCTGACGAGCGGCATGGGCGCCAGCGCGGCCAGGGTCAGCAACGGGCTGATCCCAAGCAGGTAGTACAGCGCCGCCGCCGAGAACACCACCGTATTCGCGGTATACATGATGGCCGGCCCCAGCAGCATCCTCACCGCGCTCAGGTCGTTCGTCATCCGCGCCATGATGTCGCCGGTGCGGTGCTCCTGGTAGTACGAGGCGGATTGCTTCTCCAGATGCCGGAACAGATCGTTCCGCAGATCGAACTCGATATCGCGCGAGATGCCGATCAGGATCCAGCGCATCAGGTAAAGCAGAATGCTGTAAACGATGGCAACGGCAATCAGTTTTCCGGCGTAATGATAGATCTTCTCCCAGCTGACGCCCGCCTTCAGCATGTCGTGCCCGGCCGCGCCGATGATCCGCGGAATCTGCACGCGCACTGCGTTGGCCACCACCGTGCACAGCATGCCCACCAGATATCCACGCCAGTACCTGCGCATGTAGGGAAACAGCGGTTTGAGCTTCATCCACATCGATTTGTGTTCCCCTTTACGTTGGCGTTCGCAGCAGCAGGTAGGCTCCGGCCAGGCCGAACAGGAAATCCGGAGACCATGCGGCCAGCACCGGGGGAAGCCAGCTCACGTTGCCCATTGCCTCGAAAAATCCTGACACAACGAAATATGCAATCGCCACACCGATGGCCACCGCGATGCCGGAGAGGGAGCCGCGGCGCCCCATCGAGAGTGCGAAGGGGATGGCCAGGATGCCCATGACCAGCGTGATCAGCGGATAGGCGAGTTTATGGTTCAGCTGCACCCGCAGTGGAACGGTGTTGAACCCGCTCTGCCGCAGTGAACGGATGTATCCGTCCAGCTGACTGAAGCTCATCTCCGAGGACTGCCGCACCTCCCGGGTGAAATACGCTGGCGGCTCGTGAATCTCAGGGAATGTGCTCACGGAATACGGCTGATAGTTCGCGATCTCGTCACCGGAAAACGTCCGCACCCAGCCGTCCTCGAATACCCACGTATTCAGATGTGGCTCCCACTGAGCTGTGGAGGCAAAAATCCGCTTCTCGATCCGAAACGAGCCGGGCGCGAACTCGAACACCGTGAGATTGCCGAAGGTATCGATATCCGGATCGAAGTATTCATAGTAGAAAATCCGCGCGGGCTGGTCCTTTTCCGGCTGGCCGAAGATCCATCGCCGCCCGGGATGCTCGACGCTTTCCGGAGGTTTGCCCTTGATCGTGTCCCGTAGCGCCTCTTGCCGCCGATTCGCCTGAGGCAGATATAACTCGTCGAAGGCAAACAGGGAGATCGAGAGGATGGCCGCGATGGTCAGCACCGGCACGGCGATCCGGTAAAGGCTGATGCCGGTCGCCTTCATGGCCGTGATCTCGCTGTTGCGGTTCATCACGCCGAAGACCACCAGCACGCCGATGAGTACGCTCAGAGGCGTGATCAGGTAAATCATGCTCGGCGTCAGGTCCATAAGGTATTCGCCCACCGTCACCAGCGGCGTCCGGTTTTTGATAATGTCGCTGAGCAGTTCGAAGAAGGTGAACACCAGCATCAGCATCACGAAACTGACCAGGACCATTGTGAAGGTGCGCAGAAACTCCCGAAGCACGTACTCGTCGACGATCAGGGGGAATCTGCCTCGCGGGGCGCGTCGCCGCACGGCGGCCTTTGCCGGGCCCGCCGCCTCTGTCGCCCGGTCCGCTCGCAGCCGCAGGCGATTGCCCAACGACTGCAGCGCGGTCACCGCCGCGCCGCCCTGGGCCATCTGCCGCAGCAGAATAATGCCGCAGACCGCAAAAACTATGTTCGCTTCCCACACCCCCATCCACGGCGGGATCTTGTGCTGTTTCGCCAGTGACGTTCCCGTCAGCGACAGGAAGTAGTAGACAAATACCAGGCCGATGGTCAGCACGAACCCCGCGCTCTTGCCTCCCCGCCGCGACCCGATCCCCAGTGGCACACCCACCAGCAACAGCACAAGGCACGCTGCCGGATAAGCCAGCCGCTTGTCGAACTCGATCTGGTACAGCCGGCCGTTCTTCCCGCGCGTGTGCGCCAGCAGTTCCCTGTTGTTCATCGCCAGAATTGGCGTATCGCTGTGCCCCAGACGCACTTCCGACTGAGATCCCGTCCGAAGCGGCAGATCCGTCCGCGCGAAGGTGGAAACGGTGTAGTTATTCGGCTGGCCAGGCGTGGTTTCGTGCTCCGCGCCATTGCGCAGGCGCATCGTAATCGTCTGGTTCGGACCGTTCACCACCGTCGCGTTCGCTGCCGTCGTCACCTTCGGCTCGTTCGGATCGGTCACGTCGGCCAGAAATACGCCTCGCCACTGTGCCGCGTGTTTGGCGGCGCGCACATCCTCCACGTAGAGAACGTAGTCTCTGAAATCTTCGTAGAAGACTCGCGGCTGCACCTCGAAGGATGCCTGCGCGCTGGCCAGCGAGTTCTCGTTGCGAATCATGGCCGCTGTTGCCTTCGGCGCGAAATACATCGTATTGGCCAGGCTCAGCAGCCATGCCCCAACAGCCACCACTCCCACGATGCGGACAAAGCTCCACACGCCGATCCCCGACGCGCGCATGGCCGTGATCTCGCTGTCCGACGCCAGCCGGCTCAGCCCCAGCAGGATGCCCACGAGCACCGCCATGGGAATGGTGAAGATCAGGATGTCCGGGAGAAGGAAGGTCACAATGGCCGCAACTGCGCCCATCGATGAGCTGTTGCGCACCACCAGATCCAGCAGTTCCGGCAAATACCGGATGAAAAGCACAAAGGTAAAGATCACGCCCCCGATGAGCGCGTGCGACAGGACTTCCTTCAGGATGTATCGGGTGAGGATCCGCACAGGTACTTCCTATGCCAGTTTACGACGGTGCGAATCTTCTGAGCCGGAGACTGTTCGCCAGCACGCTGACGGAGCTGAGCGCCATCGCCGCGCTCGCAATGGCCGGGTTCAAGAGAATGCCAAAGGCCGGATAGAGAACTCCCGCCGCAATCGGGATGCCCAGCAGGTTATAGCCGAAGGCCCAGCCCAGATTCTGCCGCATGGTCCGCAGGGCGCGCCGGGCCAGCAGCACGGCTTCGAGCATCTGTCTCGGCTCGCCGTGCAGCAGGATCGCGTCGCCCGCCTCGCGCGCCAGATCGGCGCCCGTGCCCATCGCCAATCCTGCGTCTGCCTGCGAAATGGCAGCTGCGTCGTTGATGCCGTCCCCGGCCATGGCCACCCGCCGGCCCTGACTTTGCAGTTCGCGAATCTTGTCGAGTTTCTGCTCCGGCAGCAGCCCCGCCCAGACCTCGTCGATCCCCGCTGCCTGCGCGATCGCGTGCGCCGTCGCCGCGGTATCGCCGGTCAGCATCGCCGTCCGGATGCCAAGCCGCCGCAGCCCGGCAATCGCCTCTCCCGCCGATGCGCGCAAAGTATCCCGCGCCTCGATCGTGCCCACCAGAGCGCCGTCGCGCGTGACGAACATGCGCGTGGTGCCGGGTTGCGGCTCTCCGGTTCCACCGGGCGCCACGCCGGTTTCGCGCAGCAGGGCCTCATTGCCTGCGGCGACGCTGTGGCCTTCCACCACACCCTGAATACCCTTGCCCGGGATCGCGCGTACAGACTCGGCCGCCGGCGCCAGAAGGCCGCGCTCCTCCGCCGCGCGGACGATCGCGCGCGCCAGCGGATGCTCCGACCGCTGCTCCAGCGCCGCAGCCAGCGTCAGCACATCGTCCTCACGGTATCCCGGGGCCGGATGCACCGCCGTAACCACCGGCTTACCCTCCGTCAGCGTGCCGGTCTTGTCGAATACCACCATATCGATACGCGCCACGCGCTCCAGGCTTTCGCCGCCCTTGAAGAGCACACCCAGCTGCGCGCCGCGGCCAATCGCGACCGTGAGCGCCGCGGGAACCGCCAGCCCCATCGCGCATGGGCACGCAATCACCAGCACCGCGACTGACACTGCAAACGCGCGCCCCGCCCCGCCGCCGAATGCGATCCACAAGGCAAAGGTGAGCAGCGCCAGCCCCAGAACCGTGGGCACGAACACCGCGCTCACACGGTCCGCCAGTTGCTGCATGGGCGCGCGCGAGCCCTGTGCTTCCTCGACCAGGCGCATCATCTGGCCCAGCACGCTGTCCGCCCCCACTGAAGTCGCCCGATACTCCAGAGCCCCCTCGAAATTCAGCGATCCGCCGATCACACGGTCGCCGGCTTGCCGCACCACCGGCACCGACTCGCCCGTGATCAGCGACTCATCGATAGAGCTGACGCCGGCTATCACCACGCCATCTACGGGCACGCGCTCACCGGGCCTCAGGATCACCACGTCGCCGCCGACCACCTCGGCCAGCGGCATATCCAGTTCCTGTCCGCCGCGCAACACCCGGGCCTGCTGCGGCTGCAGTCGCATGAATTCGTGCAGGGCATCCAGCGTCCGCCGCTTCGCCCGGGCATCAAGCCAGCGCCCCAGCAGGAGAAAGCCGATAATCAGCAGGACCGCGTCGTAGTACACGTCCGGCCGCAGGCCATGGCGCAGAAACGCGCCGGGTGCCACCGTCGCGGCCAGTGAATAGACAAAGGCTGCGCCGGTGCCCAGCGCCACCAGCGTATTCATGTTCGTGCCGCGATGGATTGCCGCGCTCCACGCCTGGCGGTAGACAATCCCGCCGCCCCAGATCATTCCGGGGAGCGTGATTGCCAGCATCAGCCATTCCCAGGCGCGATTCGGAACCTGCCCGGACCCCAGCCATTGCGGCGCGTTCGCCAGCGCCATCACAATCGCGCCCGCCGCGAGAGTCAGGATCGCCTTGGTGCGCAGATTCCCTTCGTTGCCGGGCTGGTCTTCGGCCGCCGCGCCCGATTCAGCCGGCATCGCCGCGTCATAGCCCGCTTCGCGGACAGACGAGATCAGCGTCTCGGGGCTGGCCAAAGCCGCATCGAAACTGACCCTCGCCGAATTCGTCAGCAGATTGACATTGGCTTCGCGCACCCCTGTGGTTCCCCGCAGGGCGCGCTCCACATGACCCTGGCAGGCCGCACAACTCATGCCGGTCACCGGCAGCGTCACCGTGCGCATGTCCCCGCCTTTCGCCGCACCGGCTGCCGGCCTTTTCACGCTGCTCGCAGCCATTTACTTCTCCACGCCGATAACCGGATAGCCCATTTTTTCCACCGCGCCCGCCAGGGATTCGTCCGGCAAATCCTCCGGCGCCTGGACCCGCGCCGCGCCCACGCGCACTTCCCCCACCTGCACGCCTTTCACATTCGCGAGCGCCTGGCTCACCCGCCGAACGCACGCATCGCAATGCATGTTGCCGATCCGCAACGTCACTTCCCGCATGCTGGACACCTCCCTGTACCATCTAGATGCGGCAGCTTCCCGGAGGACGCATTCCCAAAGTCACGGGCGGCTCCATAACACCATAGCCAGACTCGCCAGGCTCAGCACGACCGCCCACCACGCAAAGCGCTTCTCGTCTTCCCAAATCAGCCCGCCGATCCCCAGCAGCAGCGCCACCGGCGAAAACATATAGCACACGTAGGCCGCGCCTTCCACCCACCACTGCGCCGCATAGCGCAGGTTGAAGTGCGACGCGAGCAGCATTCCAAGCCACAACCAGCCCATGCCCAGAATCGCCAGGCCCGCTGTGGCCATCGGATGCGCATGAATTGCTCGTTTCATTCCGGCCTCTGCTGTCTATGATTCAGCCCTCGTCCTTTGGATTCGGCGCGAACCGGTAACCGACGCCCCGCACCGTCTGCAGGTACCGGGGATTCGACGGATCGTCTTCGATATATCGCCGCAGCCGCACAATAAAATTGTCGATCGCCCGCGTGTCCGTGTCCTCCCGCACGTGCCAAACCTGCTCCAGCAGCTCTTTGCGCGAAACGATCCGCTCCCGGTTCTTCACCAGATACCGAAGCAGATCGGCCTCCATCAGGGTGAGCCGCACCTTGCGCTCCGGAGCTTCCAGTTCCAGCGCGTCAAAGTCGATGCGCCGCCCCCCAAACCCGAACTCCGCCTGCTCACCCTGCGCTCCGGTTCCCGCCGCCCCCGCCGGATGCGGCCATGTCATGCGCCGGAGCAGCGCGTTTAAACGCGCCAGCAGCACCGCCAGATCGAAGGGCTTGGCGAGATAATCGTCTGCCCCCGCCGCGAATCCCTGCACCACGTCTTCCGCGCGGCTGCGCGCCGTCAGCATCAGCAAGGGTACGAAGTTGCCCGCGGCCCGCAGCTCCCTCGCCACGGCAAAGCCGTTCTTCCCCGGCAGCATCACATCCAGCACCACCGCATCGAAGCCCCCGCCCCGCAACACTTCCAGCGCGGCTTCCCCATCGACCGCGAGGGCTGCCTCATGGCCTTCCGCCTGCAGGTTGAACTGCAGACCCTGCGCCAAATGGGCCTCGTCCTCAACAATCAGAATTCGCGCCATCTCAGCCCCGCATCTCCTGTTCGCCCAATTCCGCCTCACGCACAGCCAGAATCCTGGGCAGTTGCAGGCTCAACGTCGCACCGCGCCCTTCGCCTGGGCTCTCCGCAATTGCGTCCCCGCCATGCTGTCTCGCAATCGTCCGAACCAGATAAAGTCCCAGGCCTGTCCCCTTGGTTCGCAGCACGCTGCGCACGGGCACGCGGTAGAAGCGCCGGAAAATCCGCTTCAGGTGGGCCGGTGGAATCCCGATGCCGTGGTCCGCAACGCTCACCCGCACCCATGCATCGCGGTCCACGCTCAGCGTCACCCTCACTTCCGGGCCGTCGGGCGAGTATTTCACCGCGTTGTTCAGGATATTCACGAGCGCCGTCTGCAATTCTTCCGGATCCCCGCGCACCATCATAGGCAGCCCGGTGTCCTCCACGTCGATCGTGATCGCCTCCGCCTCCAGATGATGCCGCGCCAGCGTCGTGCGCACGCATTCCTGCACCAGCGATCTCATCTCCACGGGAACTCGCACATTGGACCGCGCGCGCTGGCCCACTTCCCCGGCCTTCAGCACTTGTTCCACGGTGCCCATCAGCCGCTCGCTGTCTTCCATCATCCGCGCGTAGAACTCGCCGCGCTGCGCCTCCTCCATGGGCCGCCGCTGCAGGGTTTCCAGATACAGCCGGATCGAGGCTACCGGCGTCTTCAGCTCGTGCGTGACCGCGCTCAGAAAGGCGTCGTGGCGCTCGTTGCGCCGCACCTCACGCACCAGAAAAATGGTATTCAGCGCCACCCCCGCAATCAGCAGCAGGAAAAACGGAATCCCCAGTGCCATGGGCAGAACGCGCCGCCAGTTGAGCACGATCCAGCTCACGTTCAGCACGACCGCGACCCCGACCAGCAGCACGCCCAATAGCGTGAACAGCACCATGTTGCGTCTTCGTCCGCTGATTCGCATGCAAAGCAAAAGCGCCCGCTCGCGCAGGCGCTTCTATTCTCTCAGGTCTTCGCGACCGGTCCGCACAACAACCCCCGCTTTACGAAAACTCCCACCGGCGGGCGACGCGCCGCGCAAACGCAAACAGCACAATCCCGGTCGCAAGCAGAACTGAGACCTGCGGCCACAGCGAGGCCAGCGGCAGATCGCGCCAGAAGACCTTTGTGAACCCATCGATCGCCCACGCGTTGATCGTAAACAGCCCCGCCTTCTGCATAGCCTGCGGCATCATGAACCTCGGGAACATGCTGCCCCCCATCGCCGACATCACCAGAATCAGCAGGGTCGACGTGGCGCCCAGCTGGCCGCGCGTCCGGCACAGGCTGGCCAGCAGCATGCCAAAGGCAGCCACGGCAAAAGCTGTGCACAGGCCCATCACGATAAAACCCGGGATGTGGCTGAAGAAGTCCAGATCGAAGACAGCCCAACCCCACAGGAACATCAGCACCAGCTGAGCGAACGCCAGAAGCGTGTTGAACGTCAGCTTGCCTGCCAGCAGCGTGGTCATGGTTACCCGCGAGCTCAGCACACGGTCGAGCGTGCCGCTCTCCGCTTCATCCAGCAGCGAGCCGGACGAGCCGCTGGCGGTGAACAGCAGGAACATTACCCCGATCGCCGCCGCATAAAAGGAAATCAGCGACTTGTTTTGATGCTCGCCCACCACCGCCCGTGTCTCCACAGCAATAATTCCCCCGCTGGCAAAGCCGGAAGAGGACGCGGAGTGCGCCGCCGGCTCCGTGTCGCGATCCTTCTGGAGCTGATCGAGGTAGGCGAGGTTGCTCTGCCACCTTTTCCGCTGCTGCGGCGTAAAGGTCCCCAGATATTTCTCTGTGTACTGCATGCCCTCCCGGGCCATGGAGGCCGGCATGGCCATCATCGCGGCCTTCTGCAGCATGCCATTCACGATCTGCGGCGCAATGGCGTCGCTTTGGTCGTTCAGCAACTCAATCTTTGCCGCCTCCTGATTGCCCGGACCGAAGGCCATCGGGTGCGCACCCCATCCGGCGGGGATGATCAGTGCCACCGGCACGTCGCCCTTCTTCACGGCGGCCTCGGCGGATGCGGCGGTGTAATCGGCGGGAGTGGCCTGCCCGCGCTTGGCATCCGAATGCGTGCTGACCACCAGCGAGCCTTCCCTCTCCAGCGCCCGAACCAGATCCCGCGACGCGGAGCTCCGATCCTCGTCCACCACAATCAGGTGAACGCGCGGTATGGTGTCGTGCTCGCTGCCGAAGACCATGGCGAAAATGGAGAAGAATGCGATCGGCAGCACGAAGGAGAGCGCCAGCGCCGCCCGGTCGCGCCGCAGCCCGGTGATCGCCGTGCGAACAATGGCGGAAATCAATCGCGTAGCTCCCTTCCCGTCAGTTGCAGAAAGACGGCTTCCAGATTGGGCCGCCGCAACAGGACATCCGCCGGTTCAAAGCCGGCCTGCGTGGCGCTGTCCAGCATGGCGGCAATCTCCGCCGGCCGCTCGATCGTAAAATGCGCCGCGCCATCGGTCACCCTGCCGCCGCGCGCGGTCACCCATGCGGCTATTCCGTCCGCGGGTCCGCTGAACCGCGCCACCACCTGTGTGCTGCTGCCGAAGACGCTGCGCACCAACTCCTCATGCGTCCCCTCCGCGATTATCCGTCCGTGATCGATCACCGCGATTCGGCTGCACAGCCGTTCTGCCTCTTCCATGTAATGCGTCGTGTACAGGATCGACGTGCCTTGCTCGCGCAGCGCTTCGATCATCTCGAAGATCCGGATGCGCGACTGCGGATCCACGCCGACCGTCGGCTCGTCCATCAACACCACGCTGGGGCGGTGAATGATCCCCGCGGCCATGTTCAGCCGCCGCTTCATCCCACCGGAAAGATGATGGGCGGGTGCGCCCGCACGATCCGCCAGCGCCGCCCAGTCCAGACACCACGCCGCCCGCTCGTCGAGTTCCCTTCCGGAAAGCCCCTGGTATCGTCCAAAGGAATTCAGGTTCTCGCGGCAGGTGAGCCGCGGATAAATGGCCAGTTCCTGCGGTACCCAGCCGAGGACGCGGTGAGCGGCTGGCGTTCCCGCGGAAGCGCCAAAAATACGGATGGAGCCGGCATTGGGCGTCATCCGCCCGGCTATTCCACGAATGAGAGTCGTTTTCCCGGCGCCGTTCGGCCCCAGCAGGCCCAGGCACTCCCCTGCCTGTACCGCGAGCGAGACTCCATCCACCGCTGCGTGTGCGCCGAATCGCTTGACGAAACCGTCAATCGCAATCGGCTGTGCAGTCCCGGCGGAGGCCGGGGAGACAGCGGTTGCCATGAGCCCTCCGGAGAATACGAAGCCACGCTGTCGAAACAGCGGTCTGCTCACTGGATAGATACGAAGAAGATCCGGATTTGGTTCCCCGCATTGCTGTTGGCCCGCAAAAGCAAAGCGCCCGCTCGCGCAGGCGCTTCTGGTGTCGCGTCCCGTAGTCGCAGATCTTACGCTGCTCCCGCCGGCTTGGGATTTCGCGGATCGAACTGCGCGACCTTGATTTCCTTCGCCAGCCCGACTTTCTTCAGCAGCCAGATGCCCAAATAATTCACATCCAGCTCGTACCATTTGAGCCCGTGACGAGCCGAAACCGGATGCGCGTGGTGATTATTGTGCCAGCCTTCGCCGCCCGTGATCAGCGCCACCCACCAGTTGTTGCGCGAATCGTCGCGCGTCTGAAAACGACGCGATCCCCACATGTGCGTCGCCGAGTTCACCAGCCACGTCGCGTGCAGACCGAGCGTGGTGCGCAGGAAAATCCCCCACAGCACCGCCGGCCATCCCCCGATCGCCAGCAGAATAAACGCGGCGATAATCAGCGGCACGTAGTGGTACTTGCTCAGCCACACGTAGAACCTGTCCTTCATGAGGTCCGGAACGTACCGCGCCATCAGGTCCGTCTCCGCATTCAGCGCGTCGCCCGCCATAATCCAGCCCGCGTGCGACCACCATCCGCCGTCCTGCGGCGTGTGCGGATCGCCCTCGTGGTCGGAAAGCTGATGGTGAATGCGATGCAGCCCCACCCAGAAAATCGGCCCGCCTTCCAGCGCCATCGTGCCGCACACCGCCAGTACGTACTCCAGCCACTTCGGCACGCGATAGCCGCGGTGTGTCAGCAGCCGGTGGTAGCTCATCCCAATGCCCACATTCGTCGCAAGCACCCACATCACCAGGGCGCATATCAGCGCTTTCCACGTGAAGAAGAAGAACGCGGCAATCGCGCACACATGAAAAATCACCATAAAGGTGACGGTGACCCAGTTCGTACCCTCCTGGAATTTGCGCCCCAGCTTCGGCATAGGACGCTCGGTGAGGGGGACCGGGCGTGAAAAAATGGCGGGAGCAAGGGTCGGAGCTTCAGGGATCTCGGTCAGTTGGGTAGCCATGAAATGTCGCTTCAGGTATTGGATTAGGGCCGCCGTACTTGCGTCTGTTCCGGGGCGTTCACGCAGTACGGTGCGGGACTCCTTTCATCTTTTCATGCCGGGCCGCGCCGCCGCTGTAACACTTTTGTAAGCCGGCCGAAGTGGTACCCTGACGGCGAAGCCCCTGTGCCCCGAAGCCGCGCCCCGCGTGCGCTTTCAACCTGCTTGAATCCCTCCCGGAGATCCTGAAGCCGCGATGAAAAACCACATGGCCGCCGCTGCTCTTTCGTCGATTCCGCTTCTTGCCGCTGCTCTTTGCCTCGGACAGACCATCCATCTGCCCTCCAGCAAGGAGATCCTGCCGCCGGTTCCTGGCTCGCCCCGCGCGCTGAACAGCCTGCCAATGACCGCGGCATGGTCGCCCAGCCATCGCTACCTGGCGCTGGTGAACGCCGGCTACGGCACTGTTGAATCCAACTACGAGCAGTCCGTGGCCATCCTCGATACGGTCACCGGCCGCCTCACCGACTTCCCCGATCCCCGCACCATTCTGTTCGCTCCGCAGACCATGTACTCCGGCATTGCCTTCTCTCGGGATGGCCGGCGTCTCTACGTGAGCTTTGACTCGCTCACCGAGCCCGATGGCGTCCCGCTGAAAAAAGCGGCCGGCGGAGCCCCTCGCGGGAACAATCGTCCACCCGCGACCGGGAATGGCGTCGCCGTTTACAGCTTCACCCCGGGCTCCAGCGGCTCCCCGCCGTTGCTCACGCCCGAGCGCCTGATTCGCATTCCACTCCGCGGTCTCACCGGCGCTCAGTTCCAGCACCACGGTCCGCTCGATCTTCCTGAAAATGAAGCCATCCCCGCGCCTGCCGGCCTCGCCATCGTGCCCGGTCATCGCGAGAAGCTGCTCGTCGCCGATGAGTATTCCGATGATGCGGTGCTTCTCGACGCCAAGACCGGTCACCTGCTGACCCGCTTCGACATCGCTTCCGGCCCGCTGATTCCCTCCACCTATCCCGTCGCGGTCGTTGCAGGCCCGCGGGGACGCCGCGCCTGGGTATCGCTGTGGAACGGCTCCGCCGTCGCCGAGCTCGATCTCCGCGCCGGCAAAGTCCTCCAGAGGCTCCCCCTGCTCCCGCCTGCCCGCGACGTTGACCCCAGCTCCCATCCGGTGGACATGGCGCTCAGCCCCGATTGCAGGACACTCTACATCGCCCTGGCCAACCGGGATGCCGTTGCCGCCGTGCGCGTGTCCGGCCGCCGGATGCGGCTCGCCGGATTCTATGACACGCGGCTGCCGGGACAGACATACTTCGGCGCCATGCCCGATGCCGTCGCGGTTTCACCCGATGGCCAGACGCTGTTCGCCGCCAATTCCGGCTCCGATGCCGTCGCGCTCTTCGATCTCGGCAAGCCCCTCCAACCGCACCTCTTCGGCAAGCCTTTGGGCTTCATTCCCACCCAGTGGTATCCAACGGCAGTTGCTGCCGGACCTGCCCGCCTGTTCGTGGCGACGGCCAAAGGCGAAGGCACCGGGCCGAACGCCGCTCCTCAGCCGATTCCGGCCAATCCTCCGCCCACCATTCGGCGAGCCGTGCGCCGTCCGCACACCTACATTGCGGCCATGCTCCACGGCTCGCTGGCCAGCATCGACATCGCCGAGGCGCGCGCCCAGCTCCCCAGGCTGACGGACGAAGTGATGCGGAGCAATCTGATGAACGCCGCACAGAAGACCGTCCGTTTCCGAAACGGCGGCGATCCGATCAAACACGTGATCTACATCATCAAAGAGAACCGCACCTATGATCAGATCCTCGGCGATCTCGGCGTGGGCAACGGCGATTCCTCGCTCACCATGTACGGCGATGACATTACGCCGAACGAACATGAGCTGGCCCGCCAGTTCGGCGTTCTCGACAACTTCTACGATTCCGGCGAAGTCTCCGGCGACGGCCACGTGTGGTCCACAGCGGCCATCAACAGCGACTACCTGGAACGCACCTGGCAAATCAACTACCGTGGCGGCCAGCGCCCCTACGACTTTGAGGGCGTCGTCGAAGAGGGCTTCCCCCTCCTCGAGCACATCCCGGACGTCAACGAGCCGGAGAGCGGCTACATCTGGACCGATCTCGCGAAGCACCGCATCTCCTACCTCCACTTCGCCGAGTACATCTCCACCCAGTACTGCAACGCGCAGGGCGATGCTCCCCGACAAATGCTGCCCCAGCAGGGCGGCACGCCGGAGGGCGTCCATGAATGCTCCCATCCCTATATTCGCCTCGGCGATCCCATTCCGTCCCGGTACGGCGGCGGCATCAGCCGCTATCCGTGGAACATTCCGCTGATCTACAGAGATGTCGCCACCAAACCCGCGCTCGTGGGCCACTTCGATCCCGACTATCCGGACTTTGGCCTCGACTTCCCCGATCAGCTTCGCGTGAACGAATTCCTCAACTACTTCCATCGCTGGACTGCCGATCTGAAGGCGGGGCATGACACCATGCCGGCGTTCGTGATGCTGCGCCTGCCCAACGACCACACCGCCGGCACGCGTCCCGGCTGGCCAACGCCGAAAGCCTCCGTCGCCGATAACGACCTTGCTGTGGGCCGCGTCGCCGATGTCGTCTCGCACTCCCCCTACTGGGGATCCACGGCGATCTTCATCCTTGAAGACGATGCCCAGGATGGGGCCGATCACGTCGACGCGCACCGCTCGCTCGCGCTGGTGATCAGCAAATACGCGCCGCACCGCGCCACGCCTCTCGTGGACAGCCGCTTCTACACCACCGTCAGCACCGTCCACACGATCCTCACGCTGCTCGGCGCTCCGCCGATGAACAACAATGATGCGCTGGCCCCGCTCGAGTCGCCGGAATTCAGCGGCGCAGGCGATCAGCCCGCCTACAATGCCGACTATCGCAACCAGAAGAACGGCCTCATCTACACAGCCAACACACCAAAGGCGTACGGCGCGAAGGAGTCCGCGCGCATGGACTTCACGCATGAGGACCGCGCCCCGGCTCGCGAGCTCAACATCATCCTGTGGAGGGATGCGATGGGCAATAAGCCCCTCCCCTGGCTGCTGCTCCACCCTTTCGCGCCCCGCGGCAACCAGGCGGCGAAGGATAAGGATGGCGACGGAGAGTAGCCGCGCGTACTCGGCCCTCCTCTAGTACGGAGTTCGTCCACCCGTTGCGCCGTAAATCTCGGCCGTCACATAGGTCGCATCCTCCGATGCCAGGAAGACAAAGATGGGCGCCAGTTCAGCTGGCTGTGCCGCCCGCCCGAACACCGTGTTCTTGCCGAACTCTCTCACCCGCTCCTTTGGCATTGTGGATGGAATCAGCGGAGTCCACACCGGCCCAGGCGCCACGCCGTTAACACGTATCTGCTTCTTCCCCAGAGCCTTCGCCATGAGCTTCGTCAGGCTCACCAGCGCGGCCTTGGTCGGTGCGTAAGCCACCAGATTCGCGCTCGGTTCGAACGACTGGATCGAGCACGTGTTGATGATGCATCCTCCCTTCGGCAGCTTCTCCGAGGCTGCCTGCGACAGAAAGAATGTCCCAAAAACGTTGGTGCGGAACGTCCGCTCGAACTCATCCTCGGGGACGTCGGCGATGTTGTCGTAGGTGCGCTGGAAGCCGGCATTGTTCACCACGATATCCAGCTTGCCCAGCCTCTTCGTCGCCGTCTCCACCAGCTTCTCGCAGTATTTCTTCTTCCCCACGTCGCCGGGCGCCAGCACAGCTTTGCGGCCGGCCTGCTCAATCCACCGCGCGGTTTCGCGCGCATCGTCTTCTTCTTCTGGCAGGTAGCTCAGCACCAGATCGGCGCCCTCTCGAGCGAACGCGATGGCTGCGGCTCGGCCGATGCCGCTGTCGGCGCCGGTGATGATGGCGGCTTTTTCCCGCAGTTTTCCGTTGCCGGCGTAGCTGTCCTCGCCGTGATCCGGTTGGGGGGCCATTCTGCCGGTTTTGCCCGGCGGCGGCTGCTTTTCGGCTGAAAACGGTGGCTTCGGCTCGGCTTCCTTGGGATGCGGGTGAGCTGCGTGTCGGGGCATACTCGGTAGGATGCGCCCACTCGCCGCGGCTACTTCGGGACCGTCGCGGCCGGTGTGGCTTCGGCAGCAGGTGGCGCTTCCTGCGGCGGGATAAGAGGCAGTTCCTCGACTACCTGGATGCCCGCTCCGCGCAGCAACTGGATGACGATGGGCCGCGTCAGGCGGGTCGCGTCGTATTCGACGCGAATGGTCTTCCACTCTTCGTTGAGCTGGATGCGGCGGATGCCATACACCTCGCGCACGTTGCCGAGCGCGGACATGGCGGTCTCCGTGGGATGGCCTTCGTACCGGTAGAGGACATCGAGCTGCGTCATGGTTCGATGATACCAGGGCGGCCGACCGCCTCAAACGTTACCAGCACGTGGTAACCATCAGATCCGCACGCTCGCCTGCAGAAACGGATTCGTCGCCCGCTCCTGTCCCATGGTCGTCTCCTCCCCGTGCCCTGGAATCACCCGCGTTGCATCCGGCAGCGGCAGCAGCCGATCGTGCAGCGAGCGCAGAATCTGGCGCGAGTCGCCGCCGGGCAGGTCGGTGCGGCCAATCGATCCGGCAAAGAGCGTGTCGCCGGCGAGCAGCAGGTCATCTGGCTCGAAGTAGAGGCAGATGCTCCCCTGGGTGTGGCCCGGGGTATGGAGGACCCGGGCCGGATGCGAGGCCAGTCCCACGATCTGCCCCTCTTCCGCGCTATCGTCCGGCGGAGAAACCTCGGGCGTGGCGATGCCCAGCCAGCCGGCCTGCATGTCCATCATCTTCAGCAGCGGCAGATCGTTCTGGTTCAGCAGGATCGGCGCTCCCGTCGCTCGCTTCAGGCGCAACGCTCCCCCCACGTGGTCGATGTGGCCGTGGGTCACGACAATCTGCTTGAGGGTTAGCCGGTGCTCGGCCAGGCGCGCCAGGATCTCCGGAATGTTGTCGCCGGGATCGACCACCATGGCCTCGCCGCCGGGCTGGTCGCCCAAAAGCGTGCAGTTGCACGCGAGCGGGCCCACGGGGAAGCTTTCGAGGATCATCCTTATCATCTTAAATTCCGGTTGCCCTCAAATTCCCCTTGACAGCCGTTTCGCGCGTCGTAGGATGATTCGTTCCCTTCCCAGATGCCGCCGGCCACTCCGGAGCAGGAGTTCGTCCGGACTGGATTACGCGGCGGTGCTGGTGCTCCTGTTCGCCCCGCGCAGGGCGCCCACGGCGGCCCCGGCACCCCCGGCGCCCGCACCCGCGGACGAAGTGCACGCCCGACGAGCAAACAAAACGGGCAGGCCTGAAGCCCGCCCGCCTGTGGGTTCTGGAGGAGAACCTATTTCTTTGCCGGAGCGCTCTGCGATGACCCCGACAGCACCGAACTGGAGTGCGCGGTCTGGTGCTGGTACATCACGGTCAGCGTCATCGACGTAATGAAGAAAATCACCGCCAGCCACGCTGTGGCCTTGGTGAGGAGATTGGAGGCCGACCGCGGGCCGAAGGCCGTCTGGGAGCCCTGCCCGCCGAAGGCGGCGGCAAGGTCGGCGCTCTTGCCTTGCTGCAGCAGTACGATCACGATCAGCAGCAGGCAAACGATGATGTGGACGGCAATGAGAACGTAAATCACGCTGGTTGAACCTCAGGGCGCGGCGGAATTTTTGGTGCGGAAGGGGGGACTTGAACCCCCATGCCTTTTGGGCGCCACCCCCTCAAGATGGTGTGTCTGCCAATTTCACCACTTCCGCACGGGAGACGAACCTTTTGAAAAGTATAGCAGGGGCGCCGAGCCGGACAAGCGGGCAAACAGGCACCTCCCGTCATGCGCAAGTCTGAATTCCGGCGTGCTTTAGTGGTCCTTGGCCACGACTCCGAGATCTTCATTGTCGGCGTCGGACGGATGCCCGTGCGTCGCCCAAAGAACGCAGATCCCAAAGATCACCGCGAAGAACACAAAAAGGCCGAAGATTGCGAGAGGTTCGCCCATGTTTTTCCTCCCGAGGGTATTGTGCGCCGGACGACGTGGGTGAACGAAGGAATCGGCCTGCCGGCCATGACTAAAGTAATCGGTGCGTGTGACTGGGTTTGGCAGTGGAATCGGGTGATTTTCGGGTTGGCTAAACGGGGCCGGCAGAGGGGTTCAATCAGCAAGTATTCTCACAACGTCACGCCCTCGCGGCTGACCGGATTCACCGAAGACCGGCGAGGCCATGAGCATAGACTGTCAGCATCATGGCGGTCCAGGATTTTTACCCCGAAAGCCTCGCCCATTGTTTCGGCTGTGGGCGACTGAACGAGCACGGCCACCACATCCGCACGGATTGGGATGGGGATGAAACGGTTTCTGCCTTCACCCCTGAGCCGTGGCACATCGCCGTTCCTGGCTTTGTTTACGGCGGAGTGATTGCCTCGCTCGTTGATTGCCACTCTACGGGCACGGCGGCCGCCGCCGCGTATCGTGCCGCGGGACGTGAACCCGGCACCGAGCCGCCGTTTCGCTTTGTCACCGCGTCGCTGCGCGTCGATTACCTCAGACCTACGCCACTCGGGCCTCCGCTCACCATTCGCGCGCGCGTCAGGGAAATCAGAGGACGCAAAGTGGTGGTCGAGTCCACGGTTTACGCCGAAGGAGTCGCCACCGCGCGCGGGGAAGTTGTCGCTGTTCAGATACCGGACAATTTCGGCTCTGCAACCTGAGTCCCGCAGAGTGCCGTTCGCCGCCACAAAGCAGACCTTCCCTCAGCTGTCGGACCATGCCTTCCCCCAACTGCCCAGGGCGATCAGGAGGTGCGGCTGGCGCGGCGGTAGGTGGTGCGAACGACGTAGTCCTTGCCCGGGCCGGTGACTTTGTGCTCGACGTGGAGTTGATCGTGAGCGTCGAGGACGAATTGCGACACGTACCGGTCGGAGCCGCACAGATGCTCCGCGTTGGCGCGCAGGCTACCGTCCGGCAAGGAGTGAAAATCCAGTCGCTCGAAGAGATCGCCCGTGTCCGCGAACAGCACTTCGAATCCGTTGGCGGGAGACGCTAGGCGCTTGTAGCGGTAGCTCTGGCTGCCAGTGAGCCTGGTTCCGTCGGCCAGCCGGACGTTGGCGGTTTCGTCGTAGCGCGCGCGGTCGGCGCTGGTGGCAGCGATGTGCGCGCGGCCGGTCATGGTGGCTTTGCCGGGGACTTCGCGCACGAACTTCCACTCCCCCTGCAATCGTTCGAGAATGTGTTGCGCGGATGATGTCATTGCGTCGATGGGCCTCATGGTGTTGCGGTTTGCGGGTTGAGCGTGTCCGCGGCCAGCGCGCCGCGAACCCGCTCCCAGGTGGTGCTCAGGTCTTCCGGCAGCAGGCGGCTTTCGCTCACGGTGGTGAGAAAGTTTGTGTCGCCGAACCAGCGGGGCAGCGCATGCAGATGCAGGTGTCCCGCGACGCCGGCACCCGCGGCCTTGCCGAGGTTCAGGCCGATGTTGAAGCCGTCGGGATGGTAGAGAACCGAGAGCGCGCGCTCAATGCTCTGGGCGAGATCCATCATTTCGCGGGCGGCATCGGCTGCCAGCGTGCCAAGGGCGCTCTGGTGGCCGTAGGGAACCACCATCACGTGCCCGGAGGTGTAGGGATAGCGGTTGACGCAGATGTAGTTGTGGCGGGCGCGGAGAACGATGCCGCTTGATCGCTCGGCCGCGGTGCGATCCATGCCGTGAGCGACGGCGTAGTCGGTGGCCGCGATCATGTTGCAGAAGACGCAGCCCGTGTCTCCCGGCCAGGCACTGAGTTCCTCGGCAATGCCCTGGCGCTGCTGCTTGTCGGATTGCGTGACGTAGTTGTAGCGCCAGGGAGTCCAGAGATAGTCCACGGGGCGATTGTATCGCCCCCACGGACGGGTTACAGAGTCGCGCGGGGTTGCCGCGGAACTTCGGAAAAACGCACCGCGGCCTGTACCTTGCTGTGACGCAGCGAGTAGCCGAAGTAAATGAACAAGCCAATGGTGAGCCAGCTGAAGAAGCCGATCTTGGCGGGAGTATCGGCGGAAACCATCAGGGCCACGGCGACGATCATACCCCCGATGGGCACGAAGGGAACCCACGGCGTACGGAAGGGGCGAAGCGCATCCGGTTGCCGCTTGCGCATCACCATCACGCCCAGGCAGACGATGGTGAAGGCCAGCAGCGTGCCGAGGCTGACCAGTTCGCCGAGGAAATTGATGTTGAAGAAAGCGGCGAGAAAAGCCACCAGGACGCCGACGGCGATGGTGACAAGCCACGGCGTGCGGAAGCGAGGGTGAATGTCGCTGACCCACTTCGGCAACAGGCCGTCATGAGCCATGGTGTAGAGAACGCGGGTCTGGCCGAGGATCATGACGAGCATGACGGAGGCGAGGCCGGCGATGGCGCCGAGATCGATGAGGAAGACGCCCCAGGCCGCGCCCACGGCTACAGCTCCGTCAGCGACGGGCGCCGGAGTATCGAGCTTGGCGAACGGAACTATTCCCGTCAGCAGCCCGCTGACAACGATGTAGAGGATAGTACAAATAATCAGCGAGCCGAGGATACCGAAGGGAAGATCCTTTTGGGGATTGCGAGCTTCCTGGGCGGCGGTGGAGACGGCGTCGAAGCCGATGTAGGCGAAGAAAACGACTGTAGCCCCGCGCATGACGCCGGATATGCCGTATTCGCCGAACGCGCCGCGGTTCTTCGGGATAAACGGATGCCAGTTGACCATCATGTGGTGCCAGTGCGTGAAGGCGAAGGCGGTCGCGAGGCCGACGAAGATCAGCACCACGGAGACTTTAACCATGACGGCGGCGCTGTTGAAGTTCGCGGACTCGCGGACTCCGACGACCAGAACGACGGTGACGACGATGATGGCGCAGAGCGCGAAGATGTCGACTTTTGCCGCTAGTGGATGGCCAAAGGCGGTGATCGCGATCGAAGGCGTGGCGTTGAAGGGCAGGTGCACGCCGAAGAAGCCGAGCATGCTGGAAACATAGCCGCTCCAGCCGACGGCGACGGTGGCCGCGCCGAAGGCGTATTCGAGGCAGAGAGCCCAGCCGATGATCCAGGCAACAAGTTCGCCGAGTGTGGTGTACCCGTACGTGTAGGCGCTGCCGGCGATCGGGATCATGGCGGCGAATTCGGCATAGCAGAGGCCGGCAAAGACGCAGCCACCGCCCGCAATCACATACGAAAGGACAATGGCGGGGCCGGCGAACTGGGCGGCCGCCGTTCCCGTGAGCACGAAAATACCGGCTCCGATGATGGCGCCAATGCCCAGCGTGATCAGATTGATAGGGCCGAGCGACCGCTTGAGGGTGTGCTCGCCTTCGGCGGCCGCCTCCTCGTGACACGCGGAAAGCGCCTTAGTCGCAAACAGTTTAGCCATGATCGGCTGTTCCTCCAGATATTTCCGCCGCGGAAGCCCCGCGGCGCGACCACACGGCAAAGACGGGAATGCCGAGCAGCACGATCACCAGTCCGGGCCAGGTGTATTGCGGTTTATAGCGCAATAACACAATACAGATCCAGGCGGCCATCACGATATAGATTGCGGGCAGGACAGGGTATCCGATGGCCCGATAGGGGCGCTCGGCATCCGGGCGCCGCACGCGCAGGACGAAGAGACAGAGAATCGTCAGAATGTAGAAAATCAGCTCGGTGCAAATGATGTAGTCGAGCAGCTGACTGTAAGAGCCCGAAAGGCACAGGAAGCAGGTCCAGACCGCCTGCACGGCGAGCGCGGCGACCGGTGTGTGCCACCGCGGATGCAGCCGGCCCGCCGCCTTGAAGAACAGGCCATCGCGGCTCATGGCATAGTAAACACGCGCCCCGGCGAGGGTGAGCCCGTTGGCGCAGCCGAACGTGGAGACCAGAATGGCAGCGGCCATCAGAAAGGCGCCGGTTCGGGAAAATCCGATCTGCAGAGCCGCTGTTGCCACCCGATCGTCTGAGGCGAACTGAATTCCCCGCGCGGAAACTGTAGTCCCGTGCGCGTCGCCATGCAGCGGCAGCGCCACAAGGTAAACAAAGTTGGCGAGAATGTAGAGTCCCAGCACCAGGCTCGTGCCCATCGCCAGCGAGAGCGGCAGATTGCGCCGCGGGTTGCGGACTTCCCCCGCCGTGTACGTGACGTTGTTCCACGCGTCCGCGGAAAACAGCGATCCGGTCTGCACGACGGCGAGGATGGTGAAGATGCCCACCATCGCAACCGGGCCGCCCATGCCCACCTGCACCGGATGCAGCGTGTGCCAGCTGGCCCCCCGCCAGAAATTCGCGCCAAAATTCGCGCGGATGGCGGCGAAGCTTCGGCAGAAAAGAAATCCGATGAAGACCAGGCCCAGCAGCGCTGCGGTTTTTGCGGTCGTGAAGATGTTCTGCACCAGCGCCCCGGTCCTTACACCGAAGATGTTCACGACGGCCAGCACAACGATGATCGCCAGGCCCGTCAGATTCGCGGTGTTCAGCCCGATGTCCATGTTGCCGAGAACCATGGGCCCGATGTGCCAGGACGGCACGTGAGCCATGTGCCAGATCCAGTGGTCGGAGGATATTGAGGGAAAGAACACGCCGAGGAACTTGCCGAAGGCAACGGCGACTGCGGCGATGGTTCCCGTCTGGATCACCAGAAATAGCGTCCAGCCGAAGAGAAACCCCCAGATCGGCCCCAGCGCCTCGCGCAAATAGACATACTGCCCGCCGGCTTTGGGCATCATGGCGGCCAGTTCCCCGTAGCTGAGCGCGCCGATGATCGTCATCGCCGCCGTCACCAGCCACGCGCCGATAAGCAGCGCGGGCGAGCCGACGTTGCGGCCGATATCGGCGGGGACGATAAAAATCCCGGATCCGATCATGGAGCCGACCACGATCGCCGTGGCACTGAAGAGCCCGAGGGAGGCCACCAGTCCGGTTTTCGTCGGCCCACCCGAGGAGACGGTTTCGGCTGGGGAACTCACGCGTCTTTCAGTTCTACTTGAAAATTGCGAGAAAGTCTCTCACGGATTTCCCAGGAGAGACGCCCGCACCAAAAATCGCCGAGATCACGGCAACCGAGTCCGCGCCGGCGTCGTAGACGGCCGGGGCATTGTCCGCCGTAATGCCGCCGATAGCGACGAGAGGTTTCTGCGTTATCGAGCGCGCGCGCATGACGCCCTCGATCCCGATCACCGGGCTGGTATCGGACTTCGTGAGCGTGGAGTAGATGGGCCCGATAGCGATGTAGTCGACCGGCTCGCGATCCGCGGCAAAAACCTGCTCGTCCGTATGCGTGGAGAGCCCCACGATGCCGCGGCGGCCGAGGAGCGTCCGCGCGTACGACGGAGACAGATCGGTCTGGCCAACATGAACCCCGTCCCAACCCGCGGGAGCCACGAGCGCGGGACGGTCGTTGAGGATCAGGCGCAAACCGGGCGCGGCCTCGCGCATGGCCAGAGCATCCTGCGCCACCAGCACGTCGTCGTCGAACTTGTTGCGGTACTGCAGGATCGCTGCGCCAGCCCGAGCCAGTTCACGGACCAGGGCGCGCAGCCGGGACCAGCGGGCTTCGCTGCCCGGATCGCAGCCTGCAAGGGCGAGACCGGCATCGAGGATCGGATAGACCACCGGGAAACGGGGGTGATTCGCGGCTCCGGCCGAAGACGAGGATCGGGAAGAAAGATTGTTCTTGGGGGGCACTGTTCAATAGGAGATCGCGGTTGGCGCTGGATTGCAAATCGCATGCCTAAAAAATGGCCGCCCGTTGCCGGCGAGCCTCGTGCCGCGGAGGGGCACAGCTTTCAGCGGGACCGATCCGGCGGGACCTGATCCGCCGCTATGCCGCGTTTTGATACAGTCCGCGCAAAAACGGCGGCCTCGAGAAATCCTCTTCAGGCAAATTCGTCGGTTATGAACAGCGGGATGGGCCGGACGAGATGAGCCGGACGGGGCACAAAACGGCTCCAGCCGCCTCTTCAGGCGCGCTCAGAGTCCTTCGCGGCTCCAAACGGTGACTGCCCTGGCCGCTTAGTTAAAGGGAACGGAGGCTGCAGGTTTCCCCAGAGCCATTTGCTCCGGGCATACGTGCTTCCTTTCAATCCGCAGCTTTTCCGCCGTGGTTGAGTACGCGCCGAGCGTGCTCATGCAGAAGCGGCAAACCAGAAGCGTAGCCAGTTTCCCCGTGCGCACCGGGGGAAGCTGGCTGGGAATCACATGAGTCGTCTTAACAGAAGGATTCATCGCTTACTCTCCTCGGAAAGAGCCGCGATGGGTGAGTCCCGAACGCCTTGGGGTGTGCTTTTCGATTTCACTCGGTCCAGCGGCCAGCGTTAGAGGCCGAGGGTTCCTGATCGTCGACTTGCAAAGCCATGCACAAGGCAGGGCGCACCGATTGCGTCAGCTACTGATAAAGTCGATGCGGCAGGCCGGACAAAGGTTGCCGGTGCCGACCTCGCTTGTGGAAATTCTAGCTCACAAAGCTAGTGGATATTCTTAAAGATTCTTAAAGAATGCTAATGCGCGGCCGATGGATCGTGGCAGGGGGACGTGATGGCTGCGACGATTCCAATTTCCACCCAGACCAGTCCCACGGTATTGCTCGCCTGTTCCGACCCCGGCCTGGTCAGGCATCTGACCGAGGTGCTGGAGAGCTGGCGCTACCAGGTGGAAGTGGCTGAGAGCGGGGTGGCTGCGCAGCGGCGGATGCTGAACGCGGACGCTCCGGGCATTGCGCTGCTCGACATCGGCCTGGCCACCCCCGGCGGGGTCGAGATTACCTGGGCCGTACGGCGGAGCCAGGGCGCGATGCGCTCCTGGATCGTCCTGCTGAGCGACCAGCCCGGCAGGGACCGGATGCGCGCGGCGCTGGATGCCGGCTGTGACGATTATCTGGTCATCCCGCCCGACCCCGACGATCTGAAAGTGCATTTGCGCGTGGCGGAGCGCGTCGTGGCCCTCCAGCATCAGGTGCAACGGCAGTCGGCCGAACTGCGATACCGGGCTACCCACGACGGGCTCACCGGATTGCTGAACCGCGAAGCCCTGGTCAGCCTCATCTTCCAGGAGACCGATCGCGTGCAGCGGATGAAAACGCCGCTGAGCCTGCTGCTGATGGACCTGGACGATTTTTCCCGGCTCAACCACGAATACGGCTACGACGCGGGCGACCGGGTGCTGACGGAGTTGGGCAACCGGTTCCGGCGCCACCTGCGCAGCTACGATCTGGTGGGACGCTGCGGGGAGGACGAATTCCTGCTGGCGCTTCCCGGATGCAACCCCGAAAACGCGATGGCGCTGGCGGAACGCGTGAAGCAAACGATCCTTTCGCGTCCCTTCGCGGTGAACGGCCACGCCAGCACCCTCACCGCCAGCTTCGGCGTCGCGGGCAGCGCCGGGCGCTCTCCGCTGGTCGTGCTGCGCGAGGCCGAGCGCGCTCTCGCCGATGCCAAGGCCGACGGGAAGAACTGCGCGCTGCCACGCGCCTTCGGCCCCGCTCGGAATGGCGCTGGTGCTCGTTGAGCAGCAGGCGGCCGGCGAGGCAGCCTGCAAGGCGGCGGGGTGAAGATCGCAGGCCGCAGGCGATCCGGCCGGAACGATGAGGTATTCTCCATGGCTGCGGAGGGTCGCGATTCCCGATCCTCCGCATTTTTTTGCGTTTTGTAAACTTGCCGCGTGAAACACCGTCTATCTCGCTGCATGGACGAAATCGTCACCACCCCGGCGAGCATGATCCGCGGGGGGGCCGGACCCGGCAACGAGTTCGCCCTGGAGAAACAGGAACAGGCCGTGCTGGAGCTGGCCGACTTCGACGAAGTCGTGCGCGTCTACCGGCCGCGGATCCTGCGCTTCCTCCTGGGCTCGCTGACGGACCGCGACGCGGCCGAGTCCCTCACCCAGGAGTGCTTTCTCAAGGCGTGGAACGCACGGCAGCATTTTCGTGGCGAGTCGAGCGTCGCGACCTGGCTCACGCGGATCGCGGTCAACCTGCTGCGGGACCATCTGCGCAGCCGAAGCCTCCGGTTCTGGCGGAAGAACCGCGGGGCGGCGCTCGATCCCATGGATATCTGCGACTGGGTTCCCGACGGGCGCAGTTCGCCGGAGAGCCTTGCGCTGGCCAGGGAGAAGGTCGCGGCGGTCTGGCGGACCGTGGAGAACTTATCGGCGCAGCAGCGAACGGTTTTCTCGCTGCGCTTTGTGGAAGAGATGGAGCTCGACGAGATCGCGGACACGCTGGGCATGAACCTGAGCACCGTGAAATCGCATTTGTACAGGGCGCTGGCGATCGTGCGCGAGCGCATGGAGAGGAAGCAATGAAATTGCGCGATAAGGCAGCGGGAGCGGAGACGACGGAAGACGTGCGCGAAATGGCCGAAGCGCTGAGTCTGTTTGGATCGGCGATGCGGCACATGGCGGATCGCTGCGCCGCCCGGATGGAAGTGCGGGCGCAGTTCCCCCAGGCCAGGCGGACGCCGTCGCCGCGCCTGCGGCTGCTCCTGGCTCCGGCAGTGGCCCTGGCAGTGGCACTGGCGCTGGCGGTGCCGGCATGGAGTCATTTTCATCGAGGAGAAACCGCGGCGCGGAGATCCGCGCCGGCAGCACAGAACGACACGGAGGCACGCGCCAGCGTCAACGATACCGTGCTGATGAACCAGGTCGACAGCGACGTTTCCGAAGATGTGCCGGACGCGCTCGAGCCGCTGGCGCAGCTAAGCGAGCAGGCGGCAACACAATCTACGACTACGGAGAATAACAATGTTTCGCAGAAATAGCTTCGCCCTTGCGGCACTGGTTGGTTTCGTGCTCTGCGGGTTCGCGTCCGCCCAGGGCTGGGACGGTCCCGGACACGACAACGGGCAAATGGGCTTCGGCGGTCCGCCGATGGTCCGGGCCTTTCACGACCGGCATTTCGGACGCTGGTGGAACAATCCGGTGCTGGCTCAGAAACTGAATATCGCCCCCGATCAGAAGCAGAAAATGGACGGGATTTACGAGCAGTACAAACTGCACCTCATCGATCTGAACGCGAACCTGCAAAAGCAGCAGGTCCTGCTGGAGCCGATGGTCGCGTCGAGCAATCCGGATCAGGCAAAAACCCTGGCGCAAATTGACGCGGTGGTCAACGCAAGGGCGGCCCTGGAGCGCGAGAACGCGCACATGCTGTTTGCGATCCGCGAGACGCTTACGCCCGATCAGTGGCAGAAGCTCAAGGCCCTGCGCTGGAGACACCGGATGGCGCAGCCCGGCGGCCCTGATCGGCCCATGGGATGGCGGCACGGGCACCCAGGGCAGGGCCAGCCTGGCGCTCAGCCGGCGCCCCCGCAGGCTCAGCCGCCTCAGGCCCCGCAGAACCAGGCGCCCCCGCCGCCAGACGCTCAGGCCCCGCCCCCGCAGCCGCAGCAGTAGGGGCGGATGCGGAGCGAAGTCTCGCTCTCGGCTGTGGATGCCAGCCCTGGGGAAGGGCCACTTCTGTTTCAATCGCGCCAGAATCGTGCGAAAGTACCGTGCCAACGGTGCGGAGACCACGCATCTTTCATTGACATGCCCCTGGCGCGGCTCTATAGTTTCAACAGAGGGTCTGCGCGTTCGGGATTCGTTGCGTTGGCCCATGATCGCCACTCCTGCCGATTCCTTCCTGCCGGACGATCCTGATGGAGACAGAATGTGCGCGTTGCGTGCCGTCTCCTGTGGGGTGCTCCGTTCGGAAATAAAGCGGGAAGAGATGACGATCCCCGAACTTCGCTGAGAACCGCGGGGCGCAGCCCGCCCGACGCTGACGGCGAAGAAAGCCGCGGTCATGTTCGAGACCCGCGCAGGCGGGCAGGATCGGCCACGGGGCGGACATCGGGAGCCGCCTGTAGAATCCCGGAGCTGGATGTCATGGCACACGTCCTCAATCCTGAACAAACCGAGAGCACTCCTCTGAACACCGAACTTGAAACCCCAACGCTTGAAGCCGCGGCTGAGTCCAATGAGCCGTCCACCACAACCCACTCCACGCCGGAATCCGCCTCCACGCCCGTCGATCACCAGGATGAGCCCGATCTGAGCATGGAAGACTTTGCCGCCGCGCTCGAATCGTTCGACCGCGAGCAGGCCGCCGAAGCCGCCGCACAGGCTTTCGACGATTCCGCGATTACCTCCGGCACGGTCATCAAGCTCACCGACAAGCATGTTGTGGTCGACGTGGGCATGAAGTCCGAAGGGCTGATTCCCATCGAGCAGGTGGTGGATCACACCGGCACGCCCAGGCTGCACCCCGGCGATGCCGTGGAAGTGGTCATCGAACGCGAGGAGCCTGAGGGCGGCTACCTGCTGAGCTACGAAAAGGCCCAGCGCCTGCGCGTGTGGGACACCATCGAGAAGGCGCACAACGAGAAGACTCCCCTCACCGGCACCGTGGTGGGCCGCGTGAAGGGCGGCCTGACGGTCGACATCGGGATCAAGGCGTTTCTGCCCGGCTCTCAGCTTGAGCTGCGCCCCGTGCGCAACCTGGACGCCTACATCGGCCAGCCGATTCAGATCCGCGTGATCAAGCTGAACAAGAAGCGCGGCAACGTAGTGGTCTCCCGCAAGGAGATCCTCGAGGAAGAGCAGTCCGAGCGGCGCTCGCAAACCCTCGAGCACCTCGAAGAGGGTGCGGTGCTCACCGGCACGGTGAAAAACCTCACGGACTACGGCGCGTTCGTGGACCTGGGCGGAATCGACGGACTGCTCCACATCACCGATATGTCCTGGGGGCGGCTGACCCATCCGCGCGACCTCGTGAACGTCGCCGACGAAATCCAGGTGAAGGTGCTGAAGTTCGACAAAGAAAAGCAGCGGGTTTCGCTTGGCTTTAAGCAGCTCACCCCCGATCCCTGGCTGGACGCCGCCGAGCGCTATCCCATCGGAGCTCATGTGCGCGGCCGCGTGCTCAGCGTCACCGACTACGGCGCCTTCGTGGAGCTGGAACAGGGCATCGAAGGCCTGGTGCACGTCTCCGAGATGACCTGGTCCAAGCGGATGAAGCATCCATCGAAGATCGTCAAGCCGGGTGAGGAAGTGGAGACTGTCATCCTGCAGGTCAATCCGGCGGACCGCCGTATCTCGCTGGGGATGAAGCAGCTGCTCGACAATCCCTGGGAGCACCTGGGCGACAAGTACCCCATCGGCGGAACGGTCGAAGGCCGCGTCCGCAACCTGACCGACTTCGGCGCCTTTATCGAGATCGAGGACGGCATCGACGGCCTCGTCCACGTCAGCAATCTGAGCTGGACCAAGCGCGTTAAGCACCCCTCCGAAGTCCTGAAGAAGGGCGAGAAGGTGCGCGCGGTGGTGCTGGGCGTGGAGCCCGAGAACCGCCGGCTGTCGCTCGGCATCAAGCAGCTTCAGCCCGATGTTTGGGAAACCTTCTTCGCGCAGCACCGCGTGGGCGATGTGGTGCACGGAAAGGTGCTGCGGACGGCGCAGTTCGGAGCCTTCGTGGAAGTCGCCGAGGGCGTCGAGGGTCTGTGCCATGTATCCGAAGCGACCGATGGCCATGGCGCGCCCGTCAAGCTCGAGCAGGGCGACGAGCGCGAGTTCAAGATCATCCGGATGAATCCGGAGGAAAAGAAGGTCGCGCTCAGCGTGCGAGCCGTCAGCGGCGAAGAAGCCAGCCGCGCCGACGTGGAAGCCTACAAGCAGCCGGTGGTTTCCAGCTCGACCACAACGCTGGGCGACCTGGTCAACTGGAAGCGGGAAAAGTAAGAACGCAGACCAGAAAAACAAAAACGCCATCCGCAGAGGATGGCGTTTTTGTTGGGCGCGGGCATAGCCTGAATGGGTCAGGCAATCTTCAGAGCATAGGCGTCGTCCACGTATCTGTCTCCCCAGCTTTGCCCGCCCAGACGCATGCCCTCGACGCTGGCGGTCTTCCCAAACACCTTGCGCAAGGCGCGCACAAACGGGTCGGTCGTCTTCATGATAAAGATGCAAGGGGTATCCCAGACGGTCAGGCCTGCCTGATCCAACGTGCGGTTCACTCGGAGATACGCGTCGCTCGGGCTCAGAGTATCCAGCCTCTTTGATGCCAGCACAAGCCGCCAATCCTCGTACTCGGGGAAATGAACCCACAAGGCCGCGGCCACCGGAAGGCGGTCTTTTCCAGCGCGGACACCACCTTCCCGGCTTTCTTCAGGTCGATGTCTACCAAAGTTGCTTTAGCCATGGAAGCACTCCGTGCTGTCCTTCTATTATGGCACTTGGAAAAGCGTCGCACGACGCCCGATCCGTCGTTCGATAGCGGCTCTCCTCTGACCACAAGATGGTCAGCGCCCAGTTTTTGCCGAAAATTTTATCCTGATTAGCGCGCTGAAGGCGCGTTTCTTCAACCTTTGCAATCCCCGCCAGCTTTTCCAGATCGTGTGTATACGAATTCTGGACGATCCCTTTATCAGGAAATTCAAAACGCCTCGTTCGCCTCGCGATGCAGGCCTTCAAAGCGCACTCAACGGCATAGCCGGCAAGGTAATAGGCGCCGCTGTACGGTCTCTGCCTGAAAAGAATCTGGGCCTCCCGAACGCGGAGGCTGCTTAGGTTCTGCAAATCTCTTCGATTCACTGAGCCAGTGCAGGGTCAACACCGCGCGCTTCGCCAGAGAATTTCGGCGCTCTGCGTTACTCCCAGCGCCGGAAGATCAGCGAGCCGTTCGTCCCGCCGAAGCCGAACGAGTTCGACAGCGCCACGTGCATCGGACTCTGCTGCGGATGGTTCGGCACATAGTTCAGTGTGCACTCCAGGTCCACGTTCTCGAGGTTCGCCGTCGGTGGTGCGGTCTGGTTGATCAGCGCCAGGATGGTGATGCCCGCTTCCAGTCCACCAGCGCCGCCCAGCAGATGCCCGGTCATCGATTTCGTCGAGCTGATCATGAGCTTGTGGCTCGTGGCATGCTCGCCGAACAGCCGCTCCATCGCCTTGGATTCCGTAGTATCCCCCAGCGCCGTCGAAGTGGCGTGCGCATTCACGTAATCCACCTGGTGCGGCTCCAGCCCGGCGCTCCGCAGGGCATTCTTCATGGCGCGGTAGCAGCCGTCGCCATCGTCGGGCATGCCGGTGATGTGGTGCGCGTCGGCGCTCATCCCGTAGCCAACGATCTCGGCCAAAATCTTCGCGCCCCGGGCCTTCGCATGCTCAAGCTCTTCGAGGATCACGATCCCTGAGCCTTCGCCGACAACAAAACCATCGCGGTCGCGGTCGAAGGGCCGGCACGCATGCTGCGGATCGTCGTTGCGCGTGGACAGCGCGCGCATGGCGGCGAATCCGCCGACACCCATGGGCGTAATGGACGCTTCTGAGCCGCCCGCGATCATCACATCGGCGTCGCCGCGCTCGATGATGCGGTAGGCATCGCCGATGGCGTGCGCGCTGGTGGTGCAGGCCGTCGCCGTCGCCTCATTGGGGCCGCGCGCCCCGTAGCGGATGCTCACCTGCCCGGCGGCCAGATTGATGATGGCAGCGGGAATGAAAAACGGAGAAATCTTGCGCGGGCCGCCCTGCAGATAATTGCTGTGCTCGCGCTCGATCACATCGAACCCGCCGATGCCCGAGCCGATGAAGACCCCCACCCGATCGCGATTCGCCTCCGTCACCTCGAGGCCGGAGCTCTCCATCGCCTCCTGGGTGGCCGCCAGCGCCAGGTGGATGAAGCGCCCCATCTTGCGCGCTTCCTTCTTGTCCACGAATTGCAAAGGGTCGAAATTCTTCACCTCGGCGGCAAAGGTGACCGCAAAGCTGGTCGTGTCGAAATGCGTGATGGGAGCCATGCCGCTGCGGCCAGCCAGCAGATTGGTCCAGATCTCCGGCGCGGTGTTGCCGACAGCGGAGATCAGACCCAGACCGGTGACAACGACGCGCCTCCGCAAAGTTACTTGCCGCCTTTCGCGTTCTTTTCGATGTAATCGATGGCGTCTTTCACCGTCTTGATCTTCTCGGCGTCCTCGTCGGGAATCTCGAGATCGAAGGCCTCTTCGAACTGCATGACCAGCTCGACTACGTCGAGAGAGTCGGCGCCGAGATCTTCCTGGAAAGAAGCGGTAGGAGTGACTTCGGCTTCGTCTACCTGAAGCTGCTCGACGATAATCTGTTTGACCTTTTCTTCCACACCTGATGCCATGCGTATCTCCTGTGTACTGCGTTCAGTGGATGCAGAAAGCGGAAGAGCGGGATGCGATGCTTCCGCGATCAAGACGTCGGGGACGGTTGGGACACACGCCCGCCTGGCCCCGAAATTCCAAGTCTACTGAGGGTGCCTGGTGGTGTAAAGCGGCTGGGAAAAAGAGGTTTGCGCCCCCGGCGCCACGGAGCCTGCACGGGTTCCACAGACCGCGCGGAGAGATCATCCCCTGACAGGCCCCGGAGCGGTAGACTCATGCCATGCTTCCAATGGAATGGGCGCTTCTGCTCGCCGGGCTCGCTGCCGGTGCTTTGTTTGCGTGGATCGTGGCAAAGAGTCGGGTTGCTGCCGCGAGTGAGCAAGCAGCGCGCTTAACCGCCGAACTCGGGCAAAAGGCAAGCGATCTCGACGCGGAACGTCGGCGCGCAAATGACGCAGAGAAGGCCAAGGCCGCACTCGAAGGGGAGAAATCGGCGCTAGAAGAGGCTAGGCGGGCACTCGGCGAAAAGTTTGAGTCGCTCGCGTCCGCCGCTCTCAGGAACAACAACCAGGTATTTCTGGATCTCGCGAAACAAAAGCTGGAAGCACAGCAAAATGAGGGCGAAGCCGCACTGACAGCTAAGGAAACCGCAATCAAGACTCTGCTGGAACCAGTGAGTGAGACGCTGAAAAAGCTCGAGACAGAGACGCGCGAACTCGAAAAGCAGCGTGGCGAGGCCTATGCAAAGGTCCACCAGGAAATTGAGAACCTTCAAAAGACGCATGGCGATCTCCGCCGCGAAACCGCGCAGCTGATTCAAGCGCTGCGCGCCCCAAAAACCCGCGGGAGCTGGGGCGAACTCCAGCTCCGCAAATGTATCGAGTTCGCCGGCATGGTCGAGCACTGCACCTTTGACAAAGAGGTTTATGTTGCCGGCACTTCCGACGGAGAGGACAGTCAACGGCCGGATGTTGTCGTGCAGCTGCCGAATCAGCGCTGCATCATCATCGACGCGAAGACGCCCCTTGAAGCGTTCATGGAGGCCATGTCCACGGAAGACGAGACCGTGCGTGCGGACAAGCTGAAGCTGCACGCCATGCAGGTCAGAAAACACCTGGAGCAGCTCCAGAAAAAACGCTACTGGGAGCGTCTGGAGCATGCTGCGGATTTTGTTGTGTGTTTTCTCCCCAGCGAGGTGCTTTTCAGCGCGGCCCTGGAAGCGGACCCGAATCTGATCGAGTTCGGGGTGAAGGACAACGTCGTCCTGGCGACTCCGACCACCCTGATTTCACTGCTCAGGGCGGTTGCCATTGGCTGGCAGCAGTCAAAGCTCACCGAAAATGCGCGACTGATTCAGGAAACTGGTCTCGCGCTCTACAAAAAGCTGGGCAGAGCCCACGATCACATCGAGAGTGTCGGCAAGGGGATTCGTAATGCCGCTAAAGCTTACGACGACCTGGTGGGCATCGTGGAAGGCCGCGGTGGAGTCTTCTCCCACGCGCGGAAGCTCAGGGAACTCGGGGTCGGTGATAACGAGATTGAGACCGTCGATCTGCTAAGTCTCGAACCGCGAGAGTTGCGCGCTGACGACTGGTCACCCGAGAACGGTCAACTCGCCCTTGCCGCAGCCGCTGAGAAGGGCCCCAAACGCGATCCTGGCTAACCCGCGCCTGTCCCTACTCCTCCGACGTCTTCGGCCTGGTGCCCGCGCGGACATGGAAATGCTTCGCGTTCGCCGGTGGCGGAGTGGTAGCCAGCGTGACATCCGCGCCTTTGCGCAGTTCAAGGTCGCCGTGTTCGGCATGCAGTTGCAATTGCACACCGCCGCCGCCCACGGTCCCTTCGAGCGTCTGCTGGCCACCCTGCCGCGAGACCTGCAGCGGGAAATCGGTGTGGACATCTTCGTCGCTGCTGGCCGTACCCGTCACGGTAAAGCTTGCGCTCTCCGGCATAGTCACGACCACGTCGCCAGTGCGGTCCGTCACCTGCACGTTGCCCAGCGGAGCGGCGGCCACCAGATTCACATCGCCATTGCTGTCCTCGATATTGGCGTCGCCCGCGATCTGAGTCAGTTCAATGTCCTTGGACTTCGCTGATATCTGTATCGGCCCGGACGCCTTGCTCACATTCAAATCCCCGCTGTCGAGCGTGAGCGCGCCGGCAAGGTGCGCGATGTTCACCAGGGTCTGGCTGGAGTGGAACTGAACCGCGCCCCCGATCTCCTCCAGATCGATGTCGCCGTAAAACTCGCCGTCGATGGTTGCGGAGCCCTCGATCTCCGAGAGGGCAACGTCGTTGCCGGTACCGCTTACCATCACGCTGCCCTGCACGGCACGTGCGGAGAAGTCGCCGTGGTTCATGTGCGCCTGCGCATTGCCGCCGATGTCGTCGAACTTCACGTCTCCCTGGTTGCCCGTCACCTGCACTGAGCCCAGGCCCTCCGCCACAATGTCGCCGTGGTTGCTGGTCACGCTGACGAATGACGCCGCCGGCATCTGCACGGTCAGATCGACGTTTGTGCCGTCCTTCTCCGGAACCGTGATCACGGCTCCGCCAGAGGAGAGCTCCACCTTCGGTTTCACCTCGCCAAAGATGCGCTGCGCCTCCCGGTCGGAGCTGCGATGCACGACCTCATGCGCATTCACGTGCAGCTGGCCGTCCGTCGAGGTGCCGAGAGTCACGTCGCCGCGTGGATCGTTGATCGTCACCGTCGGCTTCGCGGCCGTCAGCACATAGTTCATCTGCAGGTCCTTATCGTGCTCCGGACCCATCCACCTCAGGAAGTCGTTGTTGTCGTTGAACTGCCACGCGAAGGGGCCAACCAGACGGCCGTTGCGGGAGATCCAGCCGAGACAAATAAGCAGGATCACCAGCCACACCAGCCCGCCGGCCGGCCGATGTCCGATTCCGGGCCGGCTCCAGTCCAGCAAATACTCGAGCAGCAGCAGGCCCCCAAGGCCGATCAGCAGCAGGGGCCACCAGTGGGCGTACCATCCCCAGAAATCGACCGGGTTGAGGCGGCCCGCTTCCATCAGCATCGCGATCACGCCAATGCCCAGCAAAATCACCGGGCCGACAAATGTGGGCCGGCGCCAGCCGCGCCAGTAGCTGCGGTAATACTGCCTCTGGGCGTGCCACTGTGCCCTGGCCTGGCGGCGCGCCGCTTTCGCGGCCCATCGCGCCTGCCTGGCCTGCCACCGGGGATCCTGATAGGGAGGCGTGCTCATCGTTACCGCCCTTCTTCGCCGTTCGAGGAAACGATAGAGGTGGTCGTCGGTCCTGTGGGGCCGGAGAACGATCCTGGAGTCGATCCTGGCGTCGTGCCATAGCCCGGCGCCGGTGGGTAGCCGGGGTACGGCGGAGGTGCCGGCGGAGGATTCTGCGCAAGCACCGCGTTCTCAGCCAGCTTCAGGATGCCCCAGGCGATGACATAAATCGGCCAGCTCTTGTTGTAATCGATCCCGGTGTACTCGTTAAGGATCGCCGTGACTCCGAAAACGAGCAGCATGATCGGCCAGAACATCCGCCGCAGCAGCATGTATTGGTTCATTGCGCACCTCCGGCAGGCGGCTGCGTGGGACCGCTGTTGTCCCGGTTCTCGGGTGTGACGCCAGGCGGCGGCGTGTGCGGCGCGAAGTGGAAGGCCCCTCCGGCGCCGGTGCGAATCAGCAGCCATACGCCGATCGCGATCACCACAAAAGGCCACCCATGATGGATCCAGCCGAAGCTGAAGAAGCCCATGGTATTGAACAGGAACAGCATGCCGAGCAGGATGAGGATGATCGCCCCGATCGGCTCCCGGCGGGCGCGCTCCAGCTCCATTTCCGGCGGAATCGGCGGTGGAACAGGGGGAATCGACCCGCTCCATGCTCCCGGAGGAGGCGGAGGGGGCGCGTAGCCGGCCCCAGGAACGAATCCTGAGCTTGTGGGTCCGGCGCCCCAGTTTGGCGGAGGGGGCGGCGGCGGTGGATAGCCCGCTCGTGAAGGCTCCTCGACAATGCGCTGGCGCAGATGCTCGCCCCACTGCTCGGCCTGTTCGCCAAAAGCTTTGGCGTGGTACTCCACCTGGCGGCCAAAGTTCTGCGCCCAGTCGCCCGGAGGCGGCGGCGTACCTGTTGCCCCCGGCGCCCCCGGTGGCGGCACTGGAGGAACTCCCGGCGGAGCTGCTCCACGCTGCGCAGCCTGATTTGCCAACACGTTGCCCAGTTCATTCAGGCCGAAGGGATCGGGCAGGGGCAGTCCGTCGCGGCGCGCTTTCGCTGTCTGGTGCGCGTCGAAGACCTGGTACAGCACCCAGAACCCTATCAGCAGGCCGAAAAACCAGAAGTGCCCTGAGAGCCCCACGAGCACCACGAAGACGATTACGTGGACCAGCGCCTTAATGTACTGCCCGTTGTACATCGCGCCAACTCCGGGAATGAACCCCAGCAGCGTCGCCAGGCCGGGACTTGGCCCCATCGAGACCGGAGGAACCCCGGGCCCTGCCGGGTATCGCGCAGCGAGGCATGGCTCGCAGTACACACTTTGGCCCACGGCGCGCACGCACGCGCTGCACATTCCCTTTCCGCAATTCTGGCAATAAGCCGTTACCGCCGCTTCAGGATGATTTACGCAGTTCATGCCAGGCTCCTTCCGTCGCACCCGGCGACTCCAGCTAGCCGCCGCGGCCCGGCTGTTTGTGACCCAGGGAAATTCAAAATACTCGCCTCTGTTGTTTTTGTTTCTTCGTGATTCGTTTGCCGCGGAAATCCTGCTCCCAGTCCCGCGTCGTTCATTTCGCCCGCCGGGCACACCTTGCGTGCCCATGTGCGCGCCCTCACCACCACGCCCCAGCCCGGCCCGGGAGTGAGTAGTCCGTCGTTGCCCCCGCCCCGTTTCGCCGGGGCGCTCTTCTGCTGGTGGGGCGTGGCCGGCGTGGTGTCCACGTCGTGGCGCAGTTCCCGCATCCGCGACTCCAGCTGATAAACAAACCGCAGGTTGTTGTAGAACCGCACCACCGAGCCCTGCGCTCCGTAGAATTGCCGCGAAACAGCGCCTCCAATGCTCGAGGGCCGCAGGTCGGCCATATGAACGTTCGACAGCTTGATGCCCGCCAGATTGAGCGTCAGCGCGATCGAAAAGAACGCCATCGCCACGGTCATCAGCAGGCGCATCTCGTGGAAATTCCGCCGCCAGGGCATCGCTGCCGCAACCGGGACCGTCCCCTGCCCCGCTCCGGCCAGCACCAGCACGGGAACCGCGCCCGCACCCGCGGTCTTGTCCAGAATGCGGGCCAGCAGGTTTGCCGGAACTTCAGGCTCGGAATGCAGATAGCCCAGCCAATCCCGCCCCTGCGTCACATGCGCCAGCACATCGGCGCAGGATGGGCACCCCGCGCTGTGCGCCGCAAACGCCGCCGCCTGCGCCGGACCCAGAAGCCCGTCCACGCTGTCCGCCAGCAGCACCTCCCATTCCTCGCAGCGGAGACCGCCGGGACTACCCTCCGGCTTTTGCCCGAATTTGCTCTGCTCCGCCATCGTCAGACCACCTGCTCGTTGTTACGCTCCAGCAATCGGGCCAGTTCCGCCCGTCCCCGGCTGATACGCGACTTCACGGTACCTTCGGGGATGCGCAGCACCTGAGCGATCTCCTTATAGTCCAGATCCTGCAAATCACGCAAAATTACCGCTTCCCGAAGCTCCGGGGAGATCCTGGTCAGGGCTTCCTGCACCATCTTCTCGAGTTCGCGGTGTACCGCGCGATCATGTTGCGTCGGCCCCTGGTCGGCCAGCCGGGAGTTCATCGGCAGCTCGTCGCCATCCCCCTCCCACCCTGCGTCCATCGAATCGGTGACCCGCTGCGCCCGCGACCGGCGGAAATGATCCACCAGCAGATTGCGGGTCATGGTCGTGATCCAGGTCTGGAAGGTGCCCCGCGCCAGATCGAACGCCGCCAAATTGCCGTAGACCTTGAGGAATACCTCCTGGGTCAGGTCTTCCGCGTCCGCCGACGATCCGGTAAACCGATAGCAAAGCCCGTAGACGCGCCGGTGATGTGCCCTGACCAGCTCGGTCCAGGCAAACGAGTCCCCTTTCAGGCATCGCTCCACCAGAATGGACCCGTCGGCTTCCAGGGGTTTCTCCAGAACTCGGTCGTGGGCGCGCTCTCCCGCCCCAGGCGAAGTCCGCTGCCAGCCGTCCCCGGCACGAACGTAGGATCCCGCTTTCGCCGGACGGGCAGCGATCCGCGGCACTCCCAGCATGCCCAGATTCCACGAGAGTGTGCCGGCAGTGCTCATGGGCAATCATACGCAGTCCGCAGCCGCTGAGTTCCAAAAAATCGCCGGCCCTGCCCGCGCAGCAGCGAACCCGCTGCGATGCCGATATCCCCGGCTTCTTCCCGGCTTCTGCGACAATACATCCAGCATGATTTCGCGCTGGGCCGCTTGTCTGCTGCTGACGCCGCTGCTGTTCGCGGGCGGCTGCGGCTATCACACCCTCAACGGAGCGGTACACCTGCCCAGCAATGCGCGGACCCTGGCAATCCCAGCCTTCAGGAACACGACGCAGTCGTATCGCACTGAAGCCGCCTTTACCCAGGCCGTGATTCGCGAGTTCACCGACAGCACCTCCTGCCACATCGTTTCCGGCCGGGATTCAGCCGCCGACGCCACGCTGCTCGGCACAATCACCAGCTACCGCATCGTCCCCCTCACCTACGACGCGACCACCGGCCAGACCTCCAGTTATCTCGTCACCATTACCGCCAGCCTTAGCCTGGTGGACCGGCATGGCCAGACGATCTGGGCGAACTCCAACTACCTCTTCCGCCAGCAGTACGAGCAAAGCCAGGATCTGGCCAGCTTTATCCAGGAAGACTCGGCGGCGACGCACCGGCTGGCGGAGGACTTTGCCAAGGCTGCGGTCGCCGACATCGTGGAATCCTGGTAGTCCGCTGCCTGCGGAGAAACCCATACTTTGGAGCAATTTAGCCAGTCTACGCACCCCCGTGGCGTATTGCTGCATCAAATCAATTGACAATAAGTCACTCAAGTGCCAGAGTGATAAAGCGGCACATATTTCAGGAGCAGGATTTCCATGGCAAAGATTATCGGCATCGATTTGGGGACGACCAATTCGGTCGTCGCGGTGATGGAGGGCGGCGAGCCCAAAGTCATCGCCAATGAAGAGGGTGGGCGGACGACCCCCTCCGTGGTGGCCTTCACCAAGTCCGGGGAGCGGCTCGTGGGCCAGGTCGCCAAACGCCAGGCCATCACCAATCCCGCGAACACCGTTTACTCCATCAAGCGGTTTATGGGCCGCCGCTTTAACGAAGTCAACGACGAGATGAAGATGGTTCCCTACAAAGTCGTCCAGCAGGGCGACCACGTTGCCATTGAGGCGCAGGGCAAGCTCTATACCCCGCCGGAAATCTCGGCGCTGATCCTGCAGAAGCTCAAGAAGGCGGCCGAGGACCATCTGGGCGGCGCCGTGACCGAAGCCGTAATCACGGTCCCGGCTTATTTTAATGACGCGCAGCGCCAGGCCACCAAGGACGCGGGCAAGATTGCCGGCCTCGATGTAAAGCGTATTGTCAACGAGCCCACGGCCGCTGCGCTCGCGTACGGCCTCGACAAGAAGAAGGACGAGATCATCGCCGTGTACGACTTCGGCGGCGGAACTTTCGATATCTCCATCCTCGAAGTGGGCGAAGGCGTCGTTGAGGTCAAGTCCACAAACGGCGACACGCACCTCGGCGGCGATAACATCGACCAGCGCATCGTGGACTGGCTCACTGAAGAGTTCAAGAAGGACGAGGGCCTGGATCTGCGCGCCAAGGGCAATGAGATGGCGCTGCAGCGGCTGCGCGACTCCGCCGAGCGCGCCAAGATCGAGTTGTCCACGGCGATGGAGACGGAGATCAACCTGCCATTCATCACGGCCGACGCGAGCGGGCCGAAGCACTTGGTGAAGAAGCTCACGCGGGCCAAGCTCGAATCGCTGGTGGAGGACATCATTCAGCGTTCTGTCGAGCCCTGTAAGAAGGCGATGGCCGACGCCGGCGTGGACGCGAACAAGATCAACGAAGTCGTGCTGGTCGGCGGACAGACCCGCATGCCGCGCATCCAGCAGCTCGTGAAAGACCTGTTCGGCAAGGAAGGCCACAAGGGCGTAAACCCCGACGAAGTGGTCGCCGTAGGCGCGGCCGTGCAGGCTGGCGTGCTGGCCGGCGAGGTGAAGGACCTGCTGCTGCTGGACGTGACGCCGCTGACGCTCTCCATCGAAACGCTGGGCGGCGTGGCGACGACGATGATCCCGCGCAACACGACGATTCCGACGAAGAAAACGGAGACCTTCTCGACGGCGGCCGACAGCCAGACGGAAGTGGAGGTGCACGTGCTTCAGGGCGAGCGGCCGATGGCGGCGCAGAACCGCACACTCGGCAAGTTCAAGCTCAGCGGCATCCCTCCGGCGCCGCGCGGCGTGCCCCAGATCGAGGTTACCTTCGACATCGACGCCAACGGCATCCTGAACGTAACGGCCAAGGACAATGCCACGGGCAAGGACCAGAAGATCACCATCACCTCGTCTTCCGGCCTCAGCAAGGAAGAAGTGGAGCGGATGGCGAAGGAAGCCGAAGCGCACTCCGCCGAGGACAAGACGAAGCGCGAGGAGATCGAAGCGCGCAACCAGCTCGACGGCCTGGTCTACAACATGGAGAAGATGCTGAAGGAGAGCGGCGACAAGGTCAGCGGCACAGAGAAGGCCGAGGTCGAGTCGGCGCTGGCCGAGGCGAAGAAGACGCTGGAAGGCAGCCCCAGTCCGGCCGAGATGAACGCCGCCCGCGAGAAGCTGACGCAGGCGTCGCACAAGCTGGCCGAGGCCATGTACAAGGCCAACGCGGCGACGGCCGGGGCCGCGGGTGTTCCGCCCACCGACGGCGCGGCCGCCGCCGAGGGCGCCACCGAGCAGAAGAAGGACGAAGGCGTGATCGACGCCGAGTACGTGGATGTGGAAGAGAAGAAATAAGGGCTCAGATCTCAGGGCTCAGGGGGGCGTTCCGCGAGGAACGCCCCGCGTTTAGGCACAGACGCAATTGTGGACGCAACGATGAGCGACAAAATGTGGAAATGCGAACAATTGCGTGCAGGGAAAGTCACGAATCGGGTCCTGTTCGACACCGAAAAGCAGGCCAGCGCCTTCGTCCTGAAGATGCAGGAGCTTGAGCCGGACCTGCTGTGGCGTGTTGAGCCGGTTGATGCCTGGAAGGTCTGGAACTAATTTCAGAGGACGCTTTTCTGCCGAGTGCAATAGTCTGTTTGAGACAACATGCCACCGACCCAGCACAAAGACTATTACGCCACGCTCGGGGTGAAAAAGGCCGCCACGACGGAGGATATTCGCAAGGCCTTCCGCAAGCTGGCCCGCAAGTATCATCCCGACGTCAATCCGGGCGATAAGAAGGCCGAGGAGAAATTCAAGGAAATCTCCGAGGCCAACGACATTCTTTCCGACGACAAGAAGCGGAAGATCTACGACCAGTTCGGCTTCTACTCCGACCAGATTGACCCTGCGGCGGCCGAGGCGGCGGCGCGCGCGGGCGCGGGTCGCGGCGCGGGCCACGCGCAGGGTGTGCCCTTCGATTTCGGCGGCTTCGATTTCAGCGAGGAAGCACCGGGCGCGGGCGGCGCGGGATGGGGCAGCTTTCGCGATATTTTCTCCGGCATGTTCAACCGCGAGCAGCGGGCGCAGCAGGGGCCCCATCCGGGCACCGACCTCGAATACCAGGTCAACGTGGACTTCTGGACAGCCATCCGCGGCGGCACCGCGCGGCTCCAGATCCAGCGCCAGGAGCTTTGCCCCACCTGCCACGGAAGAGCCTCCACCGGCGGCGCGCAGCCATGCCCCGAGTGCCACGGCACCGGCCAGGTCACCCAGATGGGCGGGCAGATGAAGTTCAACATCCAGTGCCCGCGCTGCGGCGGATCGGGCAAGGTGCAGCACGCCTGCCCCACCTGCCACGGCGAAGGAACCGTCTATCGCACCGAGCCGCTCGAGTTCCGCATCAAGCCAGGCACCCGCGACGGCCAGCGTATCCGGCTTGCGGGGAAAGGCAATGCCGGAACAAATGGCGGTGCGGCCGGCGACCTCTACCTCATCATCCGCACCGGCGCCCATGCGGTGTTCACGCGCCAGGGCGACGATATTCTGCTCACGATTCCGGTGACGGTCGCTGAAGCCGCCCTGGGCGGACGCATTGAGGTGCCCACCATCGATGGACGCGCCCAGTTGCGCATTCCGCCGGCCACCCAGAGCGGCCAGAAACTGCGCATGCGCGAGCGTGGCGTACCCTCGGCAACGAAAGAAGGCGTGCGCGGCGATCAGATTGTCACCGTGGAGGTCGCCGTACCCCAGGTGCGCGACGAGCGCTCGCGGGAAATCCTGCGCGAGTTTGCGAGGCTGAATCCGGACGACCCGCGCGGCGCCCTGTGGGCGAAGGTTTAGTCATGCTCTCGCTGGAGACTCCCCGATTGCTGCTGCGCGAGATGATACCCCAGGATGCGGCGGCGATGTTCGACGTGTGGGGCGACCCGAAGGCGATGCGCTGGTATCCGCGCGCGCTCACTCGCGATGAAGTGGACGTGTGGATCGAGAAGCAGATGGAGCGCTATCCCTCCGGCACCGGACTGCTGGCCATGATGCTCAGGGAAACCGGAGAAGTGATTGGCGACTGCGGCCCCGTATGGCACGACCCCGACGGCCCTCCCGAGGTGGAGATCGGGTACCACGTGCGCAGGGACTGCTGGAATCGCGGCTATGCCACTGAGGCCGCGCGCGCCGTGCGCGACTACGCCTTCGCGGCCCTGGGCTGCGGCCACGTGATCTCCCTCATCCGGCCCGAGAATCTCCCCTCTCGGCGCGTTGCGGAAAAGAACGGCCTCACCCTCCACCGGATGGTCTTCTGGCGGGACTACGATCACTGCGTCTATCGCGTGGAGAGAGAGGGAGCGCAATGAGCAGCGATGCCGATCGCAACCGGCACATGGCCACGCAGCTCATGAACGCGGCGATGACCTACGCGCGCCTTATCCTGCGGCGCTACGGCGAGCTGGGGCCATTCGGCTTCTCCATGAGCCCGGAAGGAGAAATTGCCCGGGTGGTGCTCGAGATTCCTCGGCTTCCCCAGGACCCCGCGCGAAAATGGAAGCTGCTGGCCGACCACGTGAACGAACGCGCTCGCAAGGGCAAGCTCCAGGCCGTCGCGCTGGGGGCGAATGTCAGCCTCGCCGAGCCCTCCCCGGAAGGCTACGTCGACGCCGTCGACATGACGATTGAAGCTGCCGGCGGCTTCGCCATGCAGGTGACGGTCCCATATCGGATTTATGGCGGCCATCTCCGCAACCTGTTCCCGCGGCGCATCGCCATCGGCAAGCCCGTCACGGAGCAGGAAACGGAGTGCCGGCTGTTTCTGTGAGAACAGAAAGGGTCAACGGATATGCCCACCAAACGCAAATCCAAAGGCGCGTACATGATCTCGGCGGTGGCCGAAATGTACGATATCCATCCCCAAACGCTGCGGCTCTATGAGCGCGAAGGACTGCTGAAGCCGTCGCGCACCGAGGGCAACACCCGCCTTTACACGGACGAGGACCTGGAGCGCCTGGAATTCATCCTGAACCTGGCGCGCGACCTCGGCGTCAACATCGCCGGCATCGCGATCATCCTCCAGATGCGCGGGCGTATGGAGGCGATGAACCGCCAAATGCAGGATTTCGTCGAGTACGTGCGGACCGAGATGCTCTCGCGCATGCAAAAAGTCGGCGAGCCCAGCGCCGCGATGGTGCCGCTGCGGCGTCCGGTCATCGTGCCCGTTGAGAAAAACCGGAAGTAAGCGCCGCCGTTACCCCCGCTTCTCAAACGGCTCCGCGTGGATGATCCCCGAGCCTTCGCGAATGGTCAGGATCTGATCTGCCCTGACGTTCTTCAGCTCCGTCACCGCGCCGCTCGGCCAGTGAACCTCGATGACGTTCGCTTGCGTCGATGTTCCCAGTCCAAAGGTCAGCACCAGCTCGCTGGCTGACAGATAGCTCGACCCGCTCGTCAGCATCTGCTTCTGCGACGTGGTGTCCGACTGCACCCACACCACCGATCCGATCCCGTCTCGATTCGATTTCGTTCCCACCAGCCTGATGCGCACCGCGTGGTTGGTCCCGCCCTCATTCTCGAAAAGCTGCGCCGGCCCCCCGTTCGTCGTGATCGCGATGTCCGGCGCGCCGTCGTTGTTGATGTCCCCGTAAGCCGCTCCCCGCGCCACGCGCGGCGCATCGAACGCCGCTCCCATCTGCGCAGCCACGTCCGCGAAATTCCTGCCGCCGAGGTTGTGGTACAGGTGCGGCGGTTCGGCGTATTTCACGCGCCGCTGGATCGCTTCGATAGTGGGATCCAGGTGCCCGTCGGCCACGAAGATATCCGGCCACCCGTCGAGATCGTAGTCGAAGAAGAAGCAGCCGAAGCCGAGCGTGAGCAGGCTGGTGTGACCAATCGCGGATGTGGGCGCCTGGTCCACAAACAGTCCGTTCTCCTGGTTCTGATAGAGCGCGATCATCTGGTTGGAAAAGTTCGTGATGACGAGACTCGGGTAGCCGGACTGGTTGTAGTCCGCGGCGGCAATGCCCATGCCCGCGCGCGCCACACCGTCTTCGCTGTAGGCAATGCCCTCGGGAATCCCCTTCTCGGTGAACGTGCCGTTGCGGTTGTTGATGTAGAGCTTATTGGGCTCCGTGTCGTTGCTCACGGCGATGTCGGGCCAGCCGTCCTGGTTGGCGTCCAGAATCGCGATACTCAGACTCTTCGAGCTCGGATCGTAGAGTCCGGCCTGCTTTGTCACGTCGGTAAAGGTGCCGTTGCCGTTGTTGTGCCACAGCTCCAGCGACGCCCCTTTGTACGACTCCGGCGTGCAGTAGGACTTGTGCACGCCGTCCATGGTGCAGTACAAGTCCGCCTGCGGCGACCACTGCACGTAGTTCGCCACCAGCAGGTCCAGACGTCCGTCGCGGTCGGTGTCCACCCATGCCGCGCTGGTGCTCAGACCCGCCATGCCTGATTTTTCCAGCCCCGCTTCCTTCGTCACATCGGTAAAGGTGCCGTTGCCGTTGTTGCGGAAGAGGTGATTGCCGCCGTACGCCGTCACGAAGAGGTCGTCGTTTCCGTTATTCAGGTAGTCGCCGGCGGCCACGCCCTCGCCGTACATGGGGATCGCCAGGCCCGCCTGCTTCGTCACATCGGTGAATGTGCCGTTGTGATTATTGCGGTAAAGCGCCGGCGTGGTCACGCTGCCGGGATGCCCCGGCCAGCGCGTCCCGTTCACGAAGAAGATGTCCTGCCAGCCGTCGTTGTTGTAGTCGATGAAGGCGACGCCCGGCCCGAGCGTCTCCGGCAGATATCTTTTGCCGAATGCGCCGTTGTTGTGGACGAAGTGGATGCCGGCTGACCGCGTGATGTCGGCGAAGTGGATATGCTCCGGCGGAGCAGCCGGCCGTGAAGCCGTTCCGCCAACCGCCGCCAGCACCGTGAGCCCGGCAAGCGCGAGCACGGCGGTGGGAACGAGCGCGGCTCCCGAGAATCTCACCGGCCACCCCCCGATGCGGGCGGCAGGACCAGGTTCAGATCAGGACCGATGTTCGCATTCGCCTCGGCCAGCGGCACCGAGTCGTGCTCGTGAATCGGCTGGCGCTCCAGGTTGTCGAATGGATGCTTCTCGCGGTATGGGCCGGTCAGCGTCTGCGCCGACTCGTCTTCCTTGAAGCGCATGTAGCGTTCCTCATAAGCTGCGGATAATTTGTCGTTGCCCAGACCGGTATAGCAGAGCATCAGGTTGTAGTTCGCCTCCAGATCTTCCGGATCGATGGAAATGGCCCTGAGGAACTGGTCCCGCGCCGGCGCATAGCGCCTCTCAAGAAAATACGCGCGGCCCAGATCGTTGCGCACCACGCGGTCGTACGGATACTGCGCAATCACGAACCTGAGCTGCGCGATGGCTCCGGCGTAATCGCCCTGCTGGCGCAGCACGCGGCTCAGGAAGTAATGCGTCCGCGCGAGATTGGGCGCGAGCTCGAGGGCTTTGTCGAGCACCACCGTTGCGCCCGCGAGGTTTCCTTCCTGCAGCCGGACACGCCCGATGTTCACCCAACTGTCCGGATTCGCCGGATCGCATTGCGCCGCCCGGTTGAAGGCCATTTCCGCCGCCTTCAGGTCGCCCTGCAAAAACAGCCCGATTCCGTAATCGTTCCACCGATGCCAGTCGGCCTTCTCGGTCGCTGCCTGCGCGGCGGGCTGCGGCGATCCCGCCGGCAGCACCGTCAGTTCCGCGGTGGATTGCCCCATCACGACGATGGGCACGTTGGGGATGGACTTGATCTTGCCGGAAACATCCGCGGTGCTGGCCGTGAAGACCATCTTCCGGTCGTCGTATGCAGGCGTTACATCGTTCGGCTTGGTGTTGATGAACTTCCCCGCGAATGAAAACTGGGTGAGAACCCAGGGGAATTTCCGGTAATTCAGGCGCGCCACCAGGTGAATGTGCCCGCGCGCTTTCTTCGGGATCTGCAGCCGGAAGTGAACAGTGTCCGCGGCTCCCGGCGGAATGAGGTGCACATAGACGGTGGCGCGGTCCGCCCACGCGTTGCGCTTGTCCGTCGCATTGCCGTGCGCGTCGATGGCCAGCCCGCGGTAGAATTCCGCGCCGGGATCCACCGGCCCTTTGCCATGGTCCTCAACCATGCCGCTCCAGAACAGAACCTTGCCCTGATCGTCGGTGGCCTTCAGTTCCAGCCAGCAGTCCACCGCATCGACCGTGCCGCCAGGAAAGAAATGTCCGACGCCAAGCGTACGCACCACTACGTCCACGCGAGCGGTTTCGCCAGGAACCACCGTCCCCTGCACGCGATTCAGAGGTGCGGTCACTGGGGCGACGTTCACCTCGCCGGTCATGCCCGTGATCCCGCGCTCCGCCTCTTCACCCACCGCAAACGTCGTTTCCGCCTGCATGGGCGTGGCAGCCGCGCCCTGGATCACCGCGGTCCCGGCACTCTCCGGCGATACCGCGAAGATGTCCACGCTGACCTTGCCCTCCTGCAGGAAGCGCTCCGTGTCGTCGAGCTGCTTCTTGTCCTTGTTGACAAAGGGCAATGCGAAATTCGCCGCGACGAAGCGATGCGAGTGGATGAACCCGTTCACTTCTCCCGCGTCGTTCGAGTGCACCAGCGGCATGTGGCAGTCCACGCAGTTTTCAGGGTGCGGCGGGTAGTAGAAAGAGCGCGCCCCGAAGCCGGAGACTCCGCTGGCCTGCCAGTTGTCGTAATCGTTGAACCCCCGAATCCAGCGGTAATGATCCACCGGAACATCCAGATGCACCTTGTGGCACGCCGAGCAGAACTCGGCCGGATTGTTCTGCATGAACGGTTTCATAAAGGTGCGCCGGTGCGGCTCCGGATCTTCTTCGATCAGAAAATCGATCAGCTTGCGCAGGTATGGATTCTTTGTGTCGACCAGCTTGAACAGAGCCGGATATTCAATGGTGTACGCGCCGTTGCCCATCGTGCTGCGCACCGCCCGGATGGAGTGGCACACCACGCAGCCGATCCCGGCCTGCGCCGCCGGCGTGAAGATGCGGTTCTTGATCGGCGTGTTGAAGTTGCCGGGGAAAAACAGCGCCGCGTCGTGGCAGCCGGCGCAGAACTTTGATGCCTGTACTCCGTCCACCTCCTGCATGTAGACGATCGCCTGCCGGTACCACTGATTGTTGAAGGACGAATAGTGGTGGGCGGAACTTTCCCACTCGCGATAGATGTCGGCGTGGCACTGCCTGCACGCGGCCGAGTCGACGAAGTAATCCTCGGGAACGGTCTTGCCCGTTGACGTCTCGGCCGAACTCGGGAAGAACTGGCTCTTCGGCCCCGCGCCTTCCTCATCCATCGAGCCCGGCGCGATCGAGGGATTATGAATCGCGTAGGCGCGCTGCCACGGCACCGTCCGCACCCACCACGCCCCGCCCACGATGGCTCCGGCAAGCGCCAGGCACAAGGCCAGGCGCGCCGAGGTCCGCGGGAGCGTTCCCTGTAGTGCGCGAAGCTTCCCCGGCTCTCCGGCCCACACAAACAACAGCACCGCGCTGCCGAGGACAGAAACAATTTCGTGGGTGTAGAGAACCGGCCACATAGGCCGGCGCGCTCCGGTATAGATGATGATCGCGCCGGGAACTCCGCCCAGCAGCAGCACTCCCCAGCCGATCTTCTCCCATACGCCGCGGCCGCGCATCAGCCGCGCCATCCACGGCGCCCCGAGCACCAGAAACAGCGCGCCCGCAACTATATGGAAGAGCACGGCGCCCTCGTACCAGAGAGTCGCCCCCGGAAACGCGAACAGATAGATCGCGCTGCCGGCCAGGCTCAGGGCCCCAGCAATCAGAAATCGTCTCATCGACGCCTCTTCCGGCTCTCCGGAATAATATTGTGGCTGTGCGGATCCGGCGGCCTCTTTTGCGCTGAGTCCGGCAGAAGCATACTAGCTGTGCGCCGGCGCCGCTGGCATCCACCTTTCGATGGAGCCGGGCCCCGCGACTCTAATTCTTTACCTTCGCTGTCCGTAGAAAATCGTACGTGCCGGTCGGGTCCAGCTGGATATTCCCAATGCGGCGATCATGCACGATCACAGTGTCCATGTACCAGAGGTTCAGGTCGGGCAGGTCGCGCTGGGCGATCTGCTGGATGCGGTCGTAGTCGTCGAGCCTCTGCTGATTGTTGCTGGTCAGGGCGGCGTCCGCGATCAGGCGATCCATCTCCGCGTTGGAATAGTAGCCGCGGTTCGCGCCGTGCGGCGGGAACGCCTTCGAAGTCCAGATGTAGCGGAAGATGTCGGGGTTTGCGTTGCCGCCGATCCACCGCGATGGCGCCATCTGGAACGCGCCGCGGGTCAAATCGGCGTAAAACGTTGCGAATTCATAGCTGCGCAGGTCGAGCGCAATCCCCACGTGCGCCAGCATCGCCTGGATGGCTACCGACGTCACCCGCACATCTTCTTCCGCGTTCGAAATCTTCATCGTGATGTGGAAGCGCACCCCATTCGGGCCGCGCCGGTAGCCTGCCTCGGCCAGCAGGGCATTCGCCGCGGCGGCATCGAAGGGGTAATGCATCGTGTTGCCGGTCCAGGCCCAGTGTTCGGGCGGCAGTGTGCTTTCGGCGGGGCGCGCCTGCCCCCGATAAAGGGTCTGGATGAGCAGCGGGCGGTCGATTGCCATCGCGATGGCTCGCCGTACGCGCACGTCGCGCAGGATGGGATCGTGCAGGTTGAAGACGATGTAGTAAAGGTTGGTGCCCGGGCCTTCGTCGACGGCCAGGTGCGGATCGCGCTTCAGGGCATCCACCATGTCCGGTGGCAGCGCGTCGCTCTCCACATCGGCTGAGCCCTTCTGCAGTTCCAGCGCGCGCGTGGTCGCGTCCGGCACTACCTCAAAGTCGATCCGCGCGATGGCGGGTTTCGGTCCCCGATAATTGGGATTCCGCGCCAGAGTCACCTCGCGATCCACCTGCTGGCTGACAAAGACAAACGGCCCGCTGCCAATCGGATTCCGCCAGAAATCGCGCCCGCTGCCATAAGGCACGATCCCGATTGCGCCGTCGCAGAGGTTAAACAGCAGCGACGGATCGGGCGTCTTCAGGTGAAAGATCACCGTCGTCGGGTTCGGCGTTTCGATGCCCGCGAGGCTCGTATACGAACCTGCCTTCACGCTGATCACCGTGCCGTTCATGATCGAGTCGATCGTCCACTTCACATCGCGGGCGGTGAGCGGGCGGCCGTCGGAGAAGCGCACGCCGCTGCGCAGATGAAAGATCCACGTCAGAGGGTCCGGGTTCGACCAGCTCGTGGCAAGCCCCGGCTGCAGGCCGAAGTGCGCATCGCGCCACACCAGCGGATCGAAGATGAGCGCGTCGATGTGCTCGGCCTGTCCGTCGGTGCCGATGCGGGGATCGAGATTGGCGGGGCTGCTCTCGATCAGCATGGTCACGGTGCCCGGCGGCGGCTTGTGCGCGGCGCAGCCGGAAAACCAGAGCACAGAGCTCAGAGCGCAGAGCGCAGCAAAAACGCGGCCGGCTCTAGGTGGAAGGAGGCCCTGCATAAGTGACTGATCCCAGAATAACGGGCCGCGCCGCGCCCGTGGCCGAAGGCACGTTGCCGGGCTGGTGGGTCCAGGTGCGATAGGCCAGCAGCGCGAAAGCCACGGCTTCCTTGGCTTCCGCGGGTATGCCGGAGTCGTCGCTCGTCTCCACCGTGCAGCCCAGCGGCGCCAGACCCTCGCGCAGCCAGGCCAGCAACGTCGCGTTCCGCGCCCCTCCGCCGGAGACGATGCAGTCGATGGGAGTCCCGGCGGTCATCGGATGAACCCACCGCGCCACGGCATCGCAAATACTTGCCGAGGTCAGCGCCGTTGCCGTGGCAACGGCATCTTCGGGCTTGCGGCTGAGCTTGCGGCTGAGCTTGCGGCAGGCGGCCAGCAGCGCAGCCGCGTATTCGCGGCCAAACTGTTCGCGCCCGGCGGATTTCGGAGGGTTCTGCCGGAAGAACTTCTCCCGCAGCGCGCCGCGCAGCACCGGCTCCAGGACCCTGCCCTCGGCGGCAATCCCCCCGTTGCGGTCGTATGCTTTGCCGAAAAGCTGCTGCATCAGACCGTCGATCACCATGTTCCCGGGACCGGTGTCGAAGGCGATCACCCGGTCCTGACCGGCGCCTGCTGGAATCGCCGTCAGGTTCCCGATCCCGCCGATATTTTGCAGAATGCGCGCACGGCGTCGATGCGCGTAGAGCACGTAATCCAGCAGCGGCACCAGCGGCGCGCCCTGCCCCCCCGCAGCCATATCGGCGGGACGAAAATTCGAGACGACCGGGACGCCTGTTTCGGCGGCCAGCAGCGCCGGCTCGCCCAATTGCCAGGTGCAGGCGAAGCGGCGGCCCGCGTAGAGCGCCGGCGCGCCCTGATGGAAGAGGGTTTGGCCGTGGCAGCCGATGAGGTTCGGCTGGATGCGGGTCGAATCCACGGTTGCGCGAGCTGCCTCGGCATAGGCCATGCCCAGTCGCCAGTTCAGGCGAGCCAGTTCCGCGGTGGAAATCGCACTGGCGTTCATGGCGCGGAGAACCGCCTCGCGCAGCGCGCGCGGAAACGGAAACGCGCGGTGGGCGAGCAGTTCGATTTTCGTGCGCCGGGCTCGCTCGCAAATCCGCACCAGCGCCACGTCGACGCCGTCGGCGGAGGTGCCGCTCATAAGGCCGGCGACGATAAGGGGCTGGGCGCGTGTCATTCCGGATGCGGGATGACCCATTTTACGGCTGCCA
>DAHUYD010000117.1 GCA_027315385.1 Acidobacterium sp. | reverse complement strand
GGCCATACGCCCGCCCAGATGTATCAGCAGATGATGAAGCAGCGGGAACAGCAGCAGCAACAGCCGCCGCAATAGCCCGGAGGGATTACTCGCTGCCCGTCGCTGGTCTTGGCCAGCGCGCCTCAATCGTGGTGGAAATGCCGCCGCGGGGACGGAAGTCGCCCTTGACGACGGCCCACACGGGATCGCACGCCTTTGCCACGTCCTCCAGCACCTGGTTGACGACGTTCTCCTGGAAGATTCCGAGGTTGCGGTAGGAGAAGAGATATTCCTTCCAGGATTTGAGTTCGAGGCATCGTTCGCGCGGCATGTAGCGCAGCGTGATGGTTCCGAAATCCGGAAGGCCGGTTTTGGGACACACGGAGGTGAACTCCGGATCGTCGATCACGATCTCGTATGCAGGAAACTGGTTGGGCCAGGTCTCGATCGCGGGAAACGCGAAGTCCAGACCGGCCTTCGCGTGCTCATCGGTGTAGCGGGATGCACTGGGCATACCCTGATTTTAGGGCAGAGCATTGTAACGGAAGGAACCTACTTATTTTCAGAAGCCTAAGATGCCGGAAGTGAGTCTTATATACTGACTCACGGTTCCCTCGATGGCGACGAAGAAGACCCGGCACACGGCGCGGATATGGATTCTCACTACCATCGCGCTGCTCCTAGTGTTTTACGTGGTGCATATGGCCACCCGCGAGAGGCTGCCGATCCGGGTGGCGACCGCGGCGCTGGGCAACCTGACCAAGACTTCCGCCACAAACGGGAAGGTAGAACCCGAGCCCCAGGCGAATTTTGAAGCTCACGCGCCGTTTCCGGGAGTGGTTCAGGCCGTTTACGTGCATCCCGGCGAGAAAGTCGCCGCGGGCCAACTGTTGCTGGCCATGGATGACACGCAGGCGAAGGAGCAGGTGGCCCAGGCACTTGCGGCTTTGAGAGGCGCTCAGGCAAATTATGACGCCGCGGTGCACGGGGGGACGCCGTCGCAGCGCATTGCCCTGGCCGGCAATCTGGAAAAAGCAAAGATCGAACGGGATCAGGCGCAGTACGATCTGGATGCGCTGCGGAAACTCGAAGCGACGGGGGCCGCATCTCCCAGCGAGGTGGACGCAGCCCAGCAGCGTCTGGCCACGGATAACAGCGTGCTGCAGGCGCTGCGGCAGCAGAAGGACAGCGGCTCCGGATCCGCCAATGTTGCGCATGCTCTTGCCGCCGTGCAGGAGGCTGAAGCCGGCTACGCTGCCGCGGAGCAGTCGCTGCGGCAGGCCATTGTGCATGCCCCTTTTGCCGGCACGGTCTATTCGCTGCCGGTAGCTCCCACCGAATACGTGCAGCAGGGGGACCGGCTGCTCTCAATGGCCGACCTGCACAAGCTGCAGGTGCTGGCCTATTTCGACGAGCCGGAAATTGGCGATCTGCAGGTGGGACAGCACGCTTCGATTGTGTGGGATGCGCGACCGACTCAGGTGTGGCACGGCCAGGTCGTACGGCTGCCCTCGACCATCATCAGCTATGAAACCCGGAACGTGGGCGAGGTGCTCCTCTCGCTCGAAGATGGAGACGGTCAACTGCTCCCGGACACGAATGTTCGTGTAACGGTCACGGTCGCGAGTGAATCCAATGTTTTAGTCATACCGCGCGACGCGCTGTACTTCGAGCAGGGTTCGCCCTACGTTTACCGCGTTGCGAACGGGACGCTGCATCGCGCGGAGGTGACGCTGGGCAAGCTGAACCTGACGGACGTGCAGATCACCAGCGGACTGAAGCCTGGGGATGTGGTGGCAACGGGCACGACCAACAGCCAGCCATTGGGCGACGGACAACCGGTGGAGATCGTGCAGTAAGGGGGGCCGCTTTGTTGAGGAAGTTTCTGTTGCCGGTAGCCACCTTCGCCGGGGCGAGCGTAATGTTGGCCATGTCCGCAAGCGCAGCAAGATCAGTGCGCCGGGATCTGGATCTGGGGCGGGCGGATAGCGCGCTGCAACAATTGAGTACTGTGCTGGCCCGGACTCCCTCCGACGCCGAGGCGCACAACCTGCGCTGCCGGGTCTATTACGAGGAACGGCAGTGGGATGAGGCGATCGCCGACTGCCAGGCAGCAACGCTTCTGGACCCAGGGAACAGTGACGACCATCTCTGGCTTGGCCGGGCCTACGGGCAGAAAGCCGCGAATATCGCTTCCCGGCTGGCCGCCTACAAACTAGCGCGTAAAGTCGCGTCTGAATTTCAGGAGGCGGTCAGGCTGGATCCCGGAAATGCCGCTGCGCTTTCCGATCTCGGCGAGTTCGACGTGAGCGCGCCCTTTGTTGCCGGCGGCGGCCTGATCCGCGCGCAGGCGGTGCTTGAGCAACTGCGCACCGCAAATCCCGACGACGCACTCATCCTGCAGGCCAGGATTGCCGAGGGAAAGAAGGACTTTGCGGCGGCTGAAGCGGATTACCGGGCTGCGATCGCCCAGGCGAAGAACCCCGCGAACGCATGGCTGGATATGGCATCGTTCTACCTGCGCGAGGGGCGGCAGGACGATGCTGTGGCGGCCGCATACAATGGGGCGGCCCTGGACCACCAGCACGGCCCCGCTCTGGTGAGAGCAGCCACCGACCTTTGTCAGGCGGACCGCGATCCCAGAACCGCCATCCGGTGGCTGAGCGAATACCTGGATTCGCAGGCGGAGTCAGAGGACGCGCCCGCCTTTGCGGTTCACGCGCAGTTGGCCAGACTGCTGGAGAACCAGGGTGACGCGCAGGCGGCGCAGCAACAGCTTGCGGAGGTTCACGCTCTGGCGTCCGGTTATCAGGTTCCGCCCCCGCACTCCTCGGCGCGGGCAGGCCGGTAACAGTAAACTCAGAACGATGTACGGATCAGGAAAGCGAAAGATCGCGTTGGTGCTCGCAGCGTCCATTCTGGCGCTGGTTCCGCCGTTGACCTTGCAGGCCCAGCTGTCTCTTTCCACGACGGTCGATCTGGCGGAGAAGAACAGCCCGTCGGTGCGCGCGGCGATCGCGGGCGTGCAGCAGGCGCGGGCCGGACTGGCGGAAACCAAGGATGTCTACATTCCCAATGTCACCATGGGCACCACGCCGGGGTACGCCTATGGATTCCCCCTTGGAGAGCCGTCACTCTTCACGGCGAGTTCACAGTCCCTGGGCTTCTCCTTGTCCCAGGCCGATTACATTCGTGCTGCAGGGCAGGCATTGAAGAGCGCAAAGCTGAACCTGAAGGACACGCAGCAGCAGGTCGCGTTGAGCGCGGCGATGGATTACGTGGAACTGAATCACGATCTGAAGATGATCGCGGCCCTGGACCAGGAGAAGATCGCGGCCGATCAGCTGACGCAGATTGAGCAACAGCGCGTCGCGGTGGGCGTGGATCCGCGCATCTCGCAACTGCAGGCCGAGCTGACCTCGGCTCAGGTGGATGAGAAACGCATCCATCTGCAGAACGATGCGGATGAGATGCGGCAGAAGCTGGAGCATCTCACAGGATTGCCAGCCCGCGGCCTGATGCCGGTGGGCAGCAGCATTCCCGCACTACCGGTTTTGAGCGCCAGCGCGGATGAGGATCAGATGACCGCGCACGACAATCCGGGCATTGCGGCCGCGTATGCTAACGCCAAGTCGAAGTTCTTTACTGCTTTCGGCGATTCCAAACAGAACTTTCGCCCGCTGGTGACCTTCGGCGCGCAGTACAGTTACTTTGAGCCCTTCGCAAATTACAGCCTGTACTACCAGCATTTTCAATACAACAATGCGGGAATCGGATTTCAGGTGACGTTCCCTATTTTCGACGCGACGAAGCGCGCCCAGGCCCAGGTTTCGCAAGCCGCGGCACTGCGCGCGCAGGCGAATGCCGACGCATCGCGAGATCAGGTGAGCGAGCAGACGCTGGCCATGCGCCGAACGATCCGGGAGTTGGCGGCGCAGCAGCGCGTGGCGGAAATTCAGGAAGAAATCTCGCAGGACCAACTGAAGTCCGTGGAGAGCCAGCTGACCAACGGCTCAGGTTCGCCGACGACGCCCGGCGCGACGCCGATTCAGGCGCGAATGGCCGAGATCCAGGAACGCGAGCGCTACCAGGATGTGCTCGACGCGAATTTCTCGCTGATGAAGGTTGAGCTGAACCTGCTGCGCACCACAGGCCAGATTACCCAATGGGTGCAGTCGTCACTGAAGTGACGAGGAATACAGCTTGCTACCCAAAGAGTTAATAGATTAGCTCCGTGGATTCAGGCAGTTGCGAAGTCCGCAGGGCTTGCCGCTCCGAGTGGTAGACTAAACGGAAGACGATGCCCCTGAAGACGCTGTTCCTCAATCCCCCGTCCTTTGAAAACTTCGATGGCGGAGCCAGCTCGCGGTGGCCCGCCACTCGCGAGATCGAGTCCTACTGGTACCCCGTCTGGCTTGCCTATCCCACCGGCATGCTGGAGGGCGCTCGACTTCTGGACGCCAATCCGCACCACGTCACGTGGCCCCAGGTCGTCGAGATCCTGAAGGACTACGAGTTTCTCGTCCTCTTTACCAGCACCATTGCCTGGAGCGGCGACCAGCGCTGGGCGGAGAAAATCAAGGATACCTATCCGAATATCAGGATCTGTTTCGTCGGCCCGCCGGTGACCACCGACCCGGACAAGGCGCTCACCGAGTGCAAGGCGCTCGACTTCATCTGCCGCCGCGAGTTCGACTACTCGGTGGTGGAGTACGCCAACGGCAAGCCGCTGAGCGAGATTCTCGGCATCAGCTACCGCAAGGACGGGCAGGTAGTCCACAATCCCGACCGCCCGCAGGTCGAAGATCTGGACGCGCTGCCCTGGGTGACCGACGTCTACAAGCGGGATCTGGACGTTACCAAGTACAACGTCCCTTTCCTGCTGCATCCTTTTGTCGCGCTGTACTCGACGCGCGGATGCCCGGCGCAGTGCACGTTCTGCCTGTGGCCGCAGACCACCAGCGGACACGCGTGGCGCAAGCGCTCCACGGACGATGTTGCCGCTGAAATGGCTCATGCCAAAGAGCTGTGGCCGAATGTGAAGGAATTCTTCTTCGACGACGATACCTTCAACATCCAGAAGGCGCGCACGATCGAACTATGCGGCAAGCTGAAGCCGCTGAAGCTGACGTGGTCCAGCACATCGCGGGTGACGACCGATTACGACACGCTGAAGGCGATGCGGGAGGCGGGCTGCCGGCTGCTGATCGTCGGCTTCGAGTCCGGCGACCCGCAGATCCTGAAGAACATCAAGAAGGGCGCGACGGTGGAGCGGGCTCGCGATTTTGCGCGCGACTGCCACAAGCTCGGCCTGACGATTCACGGCGACTTCATCCTCGGGCTGCCTGGAGAAACGAAGGACTCGATCCGCAACACCATCCAGTTCGCCAAATCGCTCGATGTGGAAACCATTCAGGTTTCTGTGGCGCACGCGTTCCCAGGCACCGAATTCTACGAATACGCCCGCGTGAACGGCTTCATCACCAACGGCAACAAGATGGTGGACGAGGGCGGACACCAGATCGCGCACATCGAATATCCGGGGCTCCCCGCCGAGTACGTTTTGGAAATGGTCAACCACTTCTACGACGAGTACTTCTTCCGGCCGAAGGCGGCGTGGCGCGTGGTCAGCAAGGCCATTGCCAACGGCGACCTGAAGCGGCTCTACCAGGAATCGAAATCCTTCCTGAAGCTGCGCGCGCAGCGCAACCGGATGGTGAAAGAAACGCGCTCGCAAAAGTCAGGCGAAGGCGGCTCCGGCTCCGCGGTCAACGCGGAGGCATGATCCAGACCACCAGGCGGCAGGTTGCGAAACCGGCCGCGAATCTGGCAAGGGGGTGGGCGGCCGCGTGACAAAATCAACCATGACATTCCGGCGCTATCTGGTGCTGGCCGCGATTACGCTGACCTCCGCCTACGGCGACACGCTTCTCGCACGCGGAATGAAGTCTCTCGGCCCGGTTTCTCTCCACCACCCTCTGGAGCTGATTCACGCCATCTTCAATCCCTGGGTAGCCGCCGGGATCGTGCTGCTGTGCGGCTTCTTTGCCTCCTATCTGACCGCGCTTTCCTGGGCCGATCTGACCTGGGTACTGCCCGCCAGTTCGCTGGGCTATGTGATTATGACCATCAACGCACGCTTCTGGCTGCATGAGCAGGTCTCTCCGCTGCGGTGGCTGGGGGTGGTCTTCATCACGGCGGGGGTGGGCTTTGTGACACGCGGGCCGTCCTATACGGATCACAGCGCCGGCACGCCGGAGCCGGTGGAAGAGCCGGTTCTCGAGGAGGTGCTGCGGTGAGTACACTGCAGATCCTTGCCACCATCGCCATGATCGCCAGCATCGTGCTCACGGCGACCGCGGGAGACATTCTCACCGCGTCGGCCATGCGGCAGGTGGGCGATCTGGACGCCATCCGGGCGCGGCGCGGCCTGTTCGGCGCGATCGCCGCCGTGCTCTCCAACGGACGGTTCGGCATCGGGGTGGTCTGTCTGGCGCTCAGTTTCTTCTCACTGCTCTTCGCCCTCAGCCATCGCGAGCTGAGCCTGATCGGCCCCGCCGCTACGTCGCTGACGTTTGTGACGAATGCGGTTGCGGCAAAGATCTTCCTGAAGGAAAATGTGGACCGGCGGCGCTGGACCGCGGCTCTGCTGGTTTGCGCGGGCGTGACGCTGCTGGCCTTCTAGGCGGCGCCATTGCCGGCGACGGCGGCGCGCGCTCCCGCTGCGACCAAAAACAACAGCGCAGACACTACGCGAATCCACGCACCTGGGCGCAGGCTCTCTGACACGGTTGAGGGCGCTTCGCGCCAACTATTGCGAATGAGACTCGACCACCTGCGCGGCTTCGTGCATCTGAGGAATCTGCCGCGGGTAGTAGCCCGTGGTGGTGCGCACGATCAGGTTCCTGTAGTGACGGTCGTGAGCCTCCACCCGCACGGTACGGAATCCACCCAGGCTGGGCGGATGGGTTGGGTGATAGCCGATGGTGTATTGATTGCGGATGTCCAGCGCAATCTGTGCGACCACGCGGTCGATGTCGTCCGGAGACGCGGGGAAGAACGCAAGGCCGCCGGTCTGGTTCGACAAAGTTTCCAGGTCGCTCCGGGCGTTATCGGCATCCTCGCGGCTGATGGAGTCATAGAGCAGGCCGATTGAGTAGACAACGGGTCCGCCGAGCCGCTGGACCCGCTGGACAGCCTGCTGAAGGGTCAGGCGGGAGGCGTCGTCGGCCCCGTCGGTAATGATCAGCAGCACCTGCTTGGGCTGGGTGGCGTGGCGCGCGAGTTCGTCGGCGGAAGCGGCTACCGCGTCATAGAGGGCGGTCATTCCGCGGTCGTCAAAATGGGCAAGACCGGCCTTCAGATCCTCGACGTTCGAGGTCAGCGCCGTGTCAAGATACGCGCGCTGACTGAAGTTGACGATGAAGGCATTGTCCTCGGGATTCGAATCGGAAATCAGGTCCAGCGCAGCCTGATTTGCCGTATCGCGCTTACCGATCATAGAGCCGGAGTCGTCGACGAGAATTCCCATTGAGACTGGCACATCCTGGGCCACAAAAGAGGCAATGGCCTGCGGGACGCCGTCTTCCCAGACCTGGAAATCCCGCTGTTTGAGTCCCTTCACCAAACGGTTTCTGTTGTCCACCACCGTGCAGTTCAACAACACTTCGTTAACGTTTTCCTGGAGGGTGTAGAGATTGTTGTTGGCTTTCGACAGCGCTTTTCCAGGAACCTGAGGCGCAATTGGAGCCTCGTAGTCGGGGGAGGGGATGGGGTCGCGGTCGACGTCGAGCGGCGGCTGGACCTGGCGCTGCGTGTAGTCCACTGAGGGCGCCGGCTGTGGAGCTTGCGGAGGCAGGGTCTGGGCTCCGGCAGGGATCGCCGGCGCGACGAGCAGGAAGGCGGCCGCCGGAACTACCCAGCGGCAGACGATCGATCGAACAGATGCCATATCGAGCATAGTTGGACGCGGAAGTGCGGACACTCCCCGAGCTTATGACTCTCAGATGCAAAGAAATGGGCCGGGGGACAGCGGGGGCGGGATTTACGAAGGATCGGCGGCCAGCAGTTCGCAGGCAATTGCCGCCTGCCCAAGCGAAATTCCGCCATCGTTGGCCGGCACCTCCCGATGGGTAAACACCTGAAAGCCCTCCCCGCGGAGGGTTTCCACGCAACCCTGGAGCAGCAGCGCGTTCTGGAAGCATCCGCCGCTGAGGCAGACGCGGTCAAGACCGAGATCGGCACGCATCCGCCGGCAAACCGCGGCGATGGCTGCGACCAGGGTCGCATGAAAGCGGGCGGCGATGGCAGCCTGCGGCGCGCCGCGGGCCAGATCACTGAGGATCTCACGGATCATGGGGCGGAAGTCGAGGTCGAGCGGGCCCGTCAATGGCCCCGCCACAGGTGGCACGGAGTTGCCGATCATTTCGAATGGATAGGGGCTGAGCGGTCTGGGACCGTCCAAGAGCTCCTGAGCCGCAGCTTCCAGCATCATCGCTGCCTGTCCCTCGAAGGAAACGGTATGGCGCAGGCCGATCAGCGAGGCGACAGCGTCAAAGAGGCGGCCTGCTGACGAGGCCGGAATTGTGTTCACCCGCCGCCGGAGCATCGTGTCGATCACACGCAGGCGTTCGGGCGAAGCCATCTGGTCCCAGGGCCCGCCGGGCGGAATTTCACTCAGCGCATCCAGCAGGTAGCTGCGCGCCACGCGCCACGGCTCGCGCACGCCGGAATCGCCGCCCGGCAGCAGCACGGGACGCAGGCGGGCAAACCGATCGAAGCCCAGATAGTCCGCAGCCAGAAATTCCCCGCCCCAGATGGTCTGGTCGGTTCCGAGGCCCGTCCCATCCCAGGCGACGCCGATTACCCGGCCCACGAGCCCATGCTCGGCCATGCAGCCGGCTATGTGCGCGTGGTGGTGCTGGACAGGAATACGACGGAGACCTTCCATCTTGCGCGCGAATTGAGTACTCAGATAGCCGGGATGCAGATCGTGCGCGACGGCGGTTGGGTGCACATGGAAGAGCCGGCTCATGCGCTCCAGCGTCTCCTCGAAAAAACGCAGCGTCTCGAAGTTTTCCAGATCGCCCAGATGCTGACTGGGCAGCGCGTATCCAGCCCGCGTGAGGCAGAGCGTATTCTTCTGCTGAGCACCCACGGCCAGCACCTCGGCTTCGCCGCGGCCCAGAAAGACAGGCTGCGGCGCATACCCGCGGGCACGGCGGAGCAGCATGCTCCCGCCCGCCACCACGCGGACGACCGAATCGTCGACGCGGGTATGGATTCGGCGATTGTGATGCACGAAGGCATCGGCAAGGTCCACAAGCCGCTCTTCCGCATCGGCATTGCCGGTGACGATCGGCTCCTCGCTCACGTTGCCGCTGGTCATGACCAGCGCGGCTTCCCTGCCCCATCGCTCGCGCAGTACGCGGAAGAGCAGGTCGTGCATGGGCGTGCACGGGAGCATGACGCCCGTCGCTGGATTGCCGGGCGAGACCGCATCGGCCAGAGGCGATCCGGACCGGCGGGGCAGCAGCACAATGGGACGCTCGCGGCTGAGGAGAACTTCGCGCTCAGGCGGAGATACAAAGGCGACGCTCGCCGCGAAATCCGCGGTGCCCACCATGATGGCGAAGGGCTTCTCGCTGCGGCGCTTGCGGCGGCGCAGCTCTTCCACCGCAGCCGACTGGGTGGCATCGCAGGCAAGTTGATAGCCGCCCAGGCCCTTCCACGCGACGATTTTCCCGTCGCGCAACAGGTCCGCGACGCGCATGAGAATCTCGCGCGTCGAGAGCGGGGTCCTGGCTTCGCCGGGAACATTGAGGATCAACTGCGGGCCGCAGACGGGGCAGGCATTGGGCTGCGCGTGAAAACGGCGGTTCGCCGGATCCTGGTACTCGCGCCGGCAGTCTTCGCACATGGCAAATTCCGCCATGGTGGTCAGCGGCCGGTCATAGGGCACGTCGACGATGATGCTGTAGCGCGGCCCGCAGTTGGTGCAATTGGCGAAGGGATAGTCGAACCGGCGGTTCCCGGGATCGCGCGTCTCCTCCAGGCAGGCCTCGCATGCGCAGATGTCCGGCGGGACGAGGGCAAAGGCCGAACCGGCCGCGTCGCTTGCGCGGATCGCAAACTCGATTTCGCCAGTCGGCTGAATTTCGGAACGCTGAATGTCAGCAATGCGCACCAGCGGCGGAGCCTCGCTGCGCATGGCCGCGACGAACGCGTCGATCGCAGACGGCTCGCCTTCAACTTCAATGAAGACGCCGCGCGCCGAGTTCAGAACAAAACCAGCGAGTTCGTGGCGCCGCGCCAGATTGTAAATCCACGGACGAAACCCGACGCCCTGCACGATCCCGCGCACACGCAACCGCCATCGGACTGTGGCACCGGCGGACATGGCCGAACATCCCCCCCCGGGAGCATTATCCGGCAGGAGCGCCCGTTAGAATGTGACGGATGCTGCAGGCGGCGGGTTCAGGCCTTCACGAGCTCCAGTTCGAGCGTGATGGAAACCTCTTCTCCCACCATCACGCCGCCGGTCTCGAGAGCCGCGTTCCAGGTAAGACCGAAATCCCTGCGATTGATTTTCGTCGTAGCCGAAACCCCGATGCGGGTGTTACCCCAGGGATCCTTCACCGGAGCGGTGGGGCCTTCGACCGCGAACTCCACTTCTTTGGTGGCGCCATGCATGGTCAGCGGGCCGGCAACGGCCAGGCTTCCGTCCGACCTGCGGGTAACGCGCGAAGAGCTGAAGGAGAAAGCCGGATATTTCTCCGCATCGAAGAAGTCGGCGCTCTTGAGGTGGGTGTCGCGCTGCGCATCATGCGTGTTGATGGTGGAGACGTCGACGGTGGCCCGCACCTGCGAGAGCGCAGGGTCGCCCTCATTGTAGGTAAGCGAGCCGGAAACGCCGGTGAACTGCCCGCGGACGCTGGAGATCATCAGATGTTTTACGCGGAACTCGGCAATGGAGTGGACGGGGTCGATGTTCCAGGTGGAAGCGGCAGTGGCCTGAGGGGTGGTACTCATGGGGTTTTCCTCCTTGTGCCTTGGATTCGCGGCTGGGAAAGTCGTTGCAACAAATAATTGCGGGGGGAACTACTCGGGAGGGGGATGGCAGGCGCGGACCTCCGCCGCGATGGCCCGCACGCGCTTCTCTCCCAGGTGCCCGAGCTGGCGCCGGTGCACTCCGCGCATGGGCTCATCGAGGCTGCCGAGCAGCGCCAGCCCTTCCCGTGTAATCCGGGCGTGCACGCAGCGGCGATCATCACTCTCCCGGCACCGGGTGATCAGCTCGCGCTTCTCCAGTCCGTCCAGAAGCCGGGTGATATCCGGATCGCGAGTGACCATCCGCAGCCCGATTTCTCCGCACAAAAGGCCCTCGGGCGTACCCCGCAGGATACGCAGAACATTGTACTGGTTCGGAGAAATGCCGTGCGTTCGAAGAAGCTGGGCGGGCCGCCGCGAAAGCGCGTCCGCAGCCCGGTACAGCTCCAGAAACAGCTCCTCTTCCGGGCACGGCAGACGATTGGATTGCTTCGGGCGCGCCATCTGTTCCTCTGATGGTCGTTACAACGAATAGTTTCAGAAGTTTCACCCCGCCGAGGTTATCCGCGAAGGCAGCTTCAGGCGATTTCGGCGACGGCGAGCTGATCGCCGGTCTCGATGCCGCATCGATCGATTTGACCAGCGGCCAGTTCGAGCACGTTCTGAACTCTGAGGCTGATGCTGGTCACGCGCCACGGGCGCATCCGCGGCCAGAGCTTGACAACCCGCATCTCACGATCGAGGCCAACCACATCGATGGGAATGCGCATAAACATGGTGTGCACACCGGAGGAAGGGCGGATGAGGATACCCGAGCCGGCTTCAAGAGACTTCTTCCCCATCAAACCGCGGAAGCGGGTCGGCGAGGTGTCGGCCAGGCCGATGCCTGACCCGATGATCACGGATTTTTGCGGAATGGTAACGGTCAGTTGCTTCATGGGGGAGTGAGACAGAGAACACGGCTGCACGCCCGGAGGCCTGGCCGTCTGCGGCGCCGGCAACTTACGCTGGCGCCGCACCGGAATCCTGGGCGCGGATGGAATCGATTTGAGAGCGGCGAGGTGGGAAGAAAACAAACCCGCGGACACCGGCACGGGACGTCCGGCGCTCCAGGGATTTCAGTCTTCTTCCAATCCACGCAGCGGAATCGAGTTAGGCGTTCCGTCTCTTCCTGCGCATGATGATGATGGCGAGGAGGATGACGGCACCGACGATCGCCGCGATCTGGACAAGATGGCCTTGTGTCACAGGGGGTCTCCTTTCGCGCCTCCCGCATGGGGGGCGGCGGTTGGTGGGTTAGTGGAAGTTTCTCATGATGCTGAGTACGGCAGGTCCCAGCAGCACGATAAAGAGACAGGGAAAGATAAACATCACCAGTGGAAATAAAATCTTCACCTTGGTTTTCGCGGCGGCCTCCTCGGCGCGATGCCGCCGATCGATACGGATCTCTTCCGAATACCGGCTGAGCGCGCGCACGATGGGAGTTCCAAAGCGGTCGGTCTGCTGCAGCATGGTGACGAGGGCAGTGAATTCGGGCAACTTGGTGCGGTCCGCCAATCCCTGCCACGCATCCAGGCGGGCCTTGCCGGCGCGCTGCTCGAGGTGAATCTGCGTGAACTCCTCATTGAGTTCCGGATAGCTGATCGTCAGCTCCTGGCCCACGCGCAGCATGGCCTGATCGAGGCCGAGTCCCGCCTCCACGCAGATCACCAGAAGGTCGATCGCGTCCGGGATCCCCTTCCGGATTCTCTTCTGCCGGTTCTTGACGGCGCGGGTCAGCCAGATATCGGGAAGCAGATAGCCGAGGGCGGCGAGCGCGAGGCACCAGAAAAGCGTGTTCTGAGGAATGAACGTGCCGGCGACTATGCCGGTCATCGGCATCATGAAACGCGCTATGAAATAGACGTCGAGCTTACTGCCACCCTTCAGGCCGGCGCTGACGAAACGCTGGCGAAGTTTTTCGTCTTCGGAAAGTCCGAGGCGCGCGCGAAAGCTGCGAGCCACGGCAAGAACCCGCTCCATGGCGATTTCCTTGCCGCGAATGGTGCGCTTGTCGGGCCGCTTGCTGGTCACCACGTCGAGCAGGCGGCGCGCTTCGTCGGAGGGCCGCAGCAGCCAGGGAGCGGAGACCAGCGCTACCCCCAGCAGGATGGCAATCGCCAGCGCAATGAAGAAAGCAATCTGGACAGTCATCCCGGCTCCTATACGTCGATTGAATTGATAATGCGGTTGATGATGAAACCGCCCAGAACGATCATGGCGCCGCCGGCGTACATCATTTTCTGGCCGGTTGGATCGTGGAGCAGCCCGCTCGAGTAGCCGGGATCCATCAGGTTGATGAGCAGGAGCATGGCTACCGGGAGCAGTGTCAGGATCCAGCCGGTGAGGCGGCCCTGAGCGGTCTGAATACGGATATCTCCGCGGATACGCTGCCGCTCGCGTATAACGAACACCGTTCGGTCGAGGATGTCCACGAGATTACCGCCGGTTTCACGCTGAACGATGATGCCGGTCACGACCACGCGAAGATCCTGGGAGGGGACGCGATCGAGCATTTGCATCAGAGCATCTCGCAGCGGAATGCCGTAGTTCTGCTGGCGAAAAACTTCCGCGAACTCGGTCTTGGCGGGTTCCGGCGCGCCCTGAGACACCAGTTCAAAGGCGCCCGCGATGGAGTGGCCGGCGCGCAGCGCGCGAGCCATCATGTCGATGGCATGGGCCAGGGCATCCTCGAATGTCTTTACTCGGCGCCGGCGTGCCCACCAGATGCGCACCATGGGCAGAGTTCCCAACACCAGGGCTCCAGCGAGCCCCAGCAAGGGGATACGTATAAAGAACATTACGCCCACATACCCCGCGCCCAGCAGGACCAGGGTCTGCACGATGATCAGGTTGGGATCCGCCTTTACCCCGGACTGGGCAACGAAGTTGCGGAGCCGCTGCATTGGCGCATAGTGACTGAGCAGCCGCTCGATGAGCCCGAAGCGGGTGACCACCTGCTTGCGCAGCAACTGCATCGCCTCGCTGGGTGCTTCGCCCACCGAGGCGCGGGCGGCAATCGCGTCGAGCCGGGTCTGGAAGGCCTTCATCTCGGTCGACGGCGTCATAGCCACGATGAGAAGGCCGAAGCAGATGACGAAGACCAGAGTGCAAAGGAGGGCCAGCAGCATCATCGCGATCTCGCCTTATATTTCCATGGAATGGTCCATGATGCCGGCCGGCAGCGCGATGCCCGCCGCCGTCAGGCGCTCTGCGAAACGGGGCTGGATCCCGGTGGAACGGAATCTTCCCTTCACTCGTCCGCCCTCGCCAATACCCGCTTTTTCGAAGACGAACAGATCCTGCATGCTGATGACGTCGCTGTAGGAGCCCGTAAGTTCGGAGATATGCGTGATGCGGCGCGAGCCGTCGCTCATGCGGGCCACCTGAATGATAATGTTGACCGCTCCCGAAATCTGCGCCCGAATGGCTTTTTCCGGGAGCCGAATGTCGCCCATCATGCACATTGTTTCGAGACGGGAGAGGGCATCCCGGGGCGTATTCGCGTGAATCGTGGTGAGCGAGCCATCGTGGCCGGTGTTCATGGCCTGGAGCATGTCCATGGCTTCCTCGCCGCGGCACTCGCCGAGGACGATGCGGTCCGGGCGCATACGGAGGGCGTTGATCACCAGCTCCCGCTGGCGGATGGCGCCTTTGCCTTCCACGTTGGGCGGGCGGGTCTCCAGCCGAACGACGTGCTCCTGGCGCAGCTGCAATTCGGCCGAATCTTCAATGGTGACGATGCGCTCGCGGTCGGAAATAAAGCTCGACAGGGCGTTCAGGAGCGTGGTCTTGCCGGCGCCCGTGCCTCCCGAAATGACAATGTTCAGGCGGGCCGCCACCGCCGCACGCAGCGTCTCCAGCATGGGATGGGTGAGGGCCTTATTGAGCACCAGCTTCTCGGCGGTGAGCGGGGAGCTGCCGAATCGGCGGATCGAGAGAATGGGACCGTCGATTGCGAGGGGAGGAATGATGGCGTTGACGCGCGATCCGTCTTTCAGGCGGGCGTCGACCATCGGAGTCGATTCATCGACGCGCCTGCCGACGGCGGAGACGATCTTGTCGATGATCTGAAGCAGGTGCCGATTGTCCTTGAACGTAACATTCGTCCGCTGCAGGATGCCGCGCCGCTCGACGTACACACTGTTGTAGGTGTTTACGAGAATGTCATTAATGGTGTCGTCTTTCAGCAGCGGCTCGAGCGGGCCAAGGCCGAATACCTCGTCCAGGACTTCCTGGGCCAGACGATCGCGCTCCACGGAGCTAAGCGGCACACCCTGCTCGCCGATGATCTGCTGGATGAGGGTGAACAGCTGTTGCTGGCCGGTGCGGGTTTCCTGGGCCTCGGCGAGCTTTTCCAGATCCAGGCGCTCGATGAGCTCATGGTGAACCGCGGACTTGAGCTCCTGCTGCTCCTTTTCCCGCAACAGACGGGGTGCGCCCTGACCGGTGCGCAGGCCTGACCCGGTTGTACGAACCGCTGCGGGATCAGCGCGTGGCGTGAGATTCAGATTCAGGTCGGCCATGGCTAGCTAGTCCTCTTCTGTCCAAACAGGGAAAAGCTCTTGCGGGCCGGCTGAGGCTGCTCCTCGACCGCGCCGGTAAGAATGGCCGCCCACCGGGAAAACTGGGAGGCGAAGTCGGACTTCTTGTCGGGGGCGACCGGCTCTCCAATATTAATAGCGCGCAGGCATTCGTTGTACGCGTTGGGCAAACGAACTTCCACCGGGACGCGGATCGCCTTTTCGATCTGTTCGATGGAAACCGCTCCATGAGAGGAATAGCGGTTGATGACGACATGCAGGCGGGCAGAGGTCGATTCGTTGCGGCTCAGCCCATCGATATAGCGGGACAGATCGCGGATGGAGCCAAGATCGGGGGTGGCAACCAGATAGATCTGATCGGAACAATCCATGACGGCCAGATTGGCTTCTTCCAGAGAAGTCTGGCAGTCGAGGATCACGTAATCGTATTCGCCGCGGAGGAACTCGAGCGTGCGCTCAAGGGCATCCGGATCGATCGTCCGCGACGGGTCATGCGCTTCCGGCGACGCCAGAACTTCGAGACCACTGGCATGTTTGGCGATAAAGCCGCGCAGCAGCGCCGAGTCCAGGCGCGTGACGTTTCGGATCAGCTCGTCGAAGTGGTAGCGCGTGCCGTCGAGGCCGAGGTAGAGGCAGACGTGCCCGAATTCGGGGTGATTATCGATGAGCAGGACGCGCTTCTTGTGCAGGTTCACGAGGAAGTAGGCCAGCGTAACTCCGACCATCGTCGTGCCCACACCTCCTTTGGCGCCGAAAAAGGAGATGATGTGGCCGGACGCGCGCGTACGCCCCATGGTGGCCGCCCACTGTTTCTCCTGGCGGTCGAAGGTGTCGGCCAGCTGCCGCGGATCGATCGGTTTGCGCAAAAATTCGTTGCAGCCCGCGCGCATGGCCGCCAACAGCAGATCCGGATCGCTGCGCCCGGAGAGAGCTGCCGCGAAGAACCGGCCAAAGAACAACTGATTGAGGTACGCGACCGTGTCCATCGCGCCCCGGGCGTCGCGGTCGAAGTCGATGATCGCGAGCACCGCGTCCGCGGACTTGGTCTCCTGGGACATCGCGGGCCGGCGCGCGGCGGAGAGGTATTCATCCAGAGCTTCGTGGGTGAGCGACCAGGAAAACTGGGCGGCGGCCTGGACGATGCGATCGGTCAGGTCGCGGTCGACGGCCACCGTCAGCAGGGCCACCGTCAGCGTTCGCGAATTGCCGGTCATCTGTATCATGGTCGATCCTTCCGTTTACTGCGGCGGCGTCTGCGAGGGCACCTGCGGGGTATCGCCTTTCGGGACAATACCGCCCAACTTTTTATCGAATTGCTGATCGTTGAGGAACGGCACCACCATCTTCGGCTGCTGCGTCGGCGGATTTTCGGCCAGCGGATTCACCAGCGTGGGCGTCACAATCACAGCCAGCTCATCGACCGAATGCGTGGAAGTCTTCGACTGAAACAGCTTGCCGAGAACAGGAATGTTCCCGATCCCCGGAATCTTCTGGAGCAGATCGGTTGTGCGGTTATCCAGCAGGCCCGAGATCACAAAGCTCTGGCCGCTCTTCAGCTCGACTTCCGTATCCGCGCTGCGCGTGGACAGCGCGGGGATCGTATAGCCCGAGATCGTTACGGCATTGGTGTAATCGAGGGCGCTTACCTGAGGAGCGACCTTGAGCTGAATGGTCCCGTCAGGCAGCACATTGGGCGTGAAGTTCAGCTGAACGCCGTATTTACGGAACTGAATTGTGACCGAAGTGAACCCGCTGGAGGCGCCCTGCACGACCGGAAACGGAAACTCGCCGCCGGAGAGGAACGAGGCGGTTTGACCGCTGACCGCCGTGATGGTCGGCTCGGCGAGGATCTGCAGGATCTGCTTGTTGATCAGGGCCTGGATCGCAGCGCCCACACCCAGCGCATTGTTGTAATAGAACAAATTCAGCAACTGGCTCACTGACAGCAGGCCCTGCGCGGGACTGCCGGCGCTGCTGGTGGTGCTGCTCGACGTCGTGGTGGTGGTTTGCAGAACGCTCACCGCCGGGTACTGCCCGGTCTGGGTGGCAAATGTGTTTTTGCCAGTGCCAAAGAAGTTGAAACCGAGCTGCTCGGCGCGGGAGCGATCGATTTCGACCACGCGCACCTTCAGCCGCACCTGGGCCGCGTGCTGCGCCGCCAGCTGCATGGAGTTCGCCACCGATTTCGAATACAGGGTTGCGAGTTTGACCGCCTGATCCATCACCGCGGGCGACGATGCGATCCCCGTCAATACCACCTGATCGCCCCTGCCTTCGACGTGGAGATCCTCCATCGGGAGTGCCGCGTGGAGTGCCTGGCGCAGGTCGGAAATATCCAGGTCCGCCGAGATTTGCCAGGACTGCGTGCGGCCCGTTTCATCCCAGAGGATCAGACTGGTGACCCCGGGCGCCTTGGCCGTCACCACAATCTGATAGGGCGTCGAAGTCATGGAGCTCAGCACGTCCGGATTGCTGACGTAGATGCGGAGCAGCCGCTTGCTCGTATTGATAAACATGGACCTGCCCACAGGCAGGCGCAGAGAATTGCCGATCAGAGCCGTGCCGGCCGTGGCGCGCAACACGGGCACCGATACTTCAGGCTGCGCCGGAGGGCCGGGCCGCGCAGGGAGAGCGGACCTTGGGGCCGCGCCGGGCTGGACGACAGCGCCGGGCTGGACGACAGCACCGGCCCGCGCGGGCGCCGCCGCCTGCTCGGGAACCTTGGCCTGTGCAGATGCACCAGGGGTCGCCGCAGCGCCCAGCCCTGCCGCAATGAGCGCCAAACTCCCGAATTTTACGTATCGCCTGGTCATCGCTAGCCTCAGTGAAAACTATCCGTCGTGCGTTGAGTCCCCATCCAGGTTTCGACCACCCACGGCTTGGGCTTCAGCGGCGCCGCGGCGCGGCGGGCCATAGCGTGGTGCGGAGGACCTCCGGAAAGCTCGCCCACATCCATGGGCATCGTCTTTGCATTGAGATCGTCCCGGCCGTTCCGGAGCACGAAGTGGATGTTGCCCTGGGCCGCGGCCAGAACCGCCTTTTCCGCGTCCTGAGGCGAGAGCAGCAGGGTTACCACATCCACATCCGCCGGCTTCCCGGTCGGATCGGGTTGCGTCTGATGCCCGGCCGCAAGAACCTCCACATTCTCGAGAACCGTTGCCGTAATGGGCTGCGACGAGCCATCCTGGTGGTAGGTGACGAGCACATCGACACGGGTTCCCGGCATCATGAAGCCGTCGACGCCCACCACCTGGTCCGAGCGCAGCGCGATGGCGCGCATCCCCTGGGGAATTTTGCCGGTCAGCCCGATACCGGAACCTAACGCGGCCAGCTGCTGGTCGAGAATCGGCTGCCCCTGAGTTACCGGATACAGCAGCGAGCGGCCCACCACATCCTGAACGTGGACAAAAGCTCCGTTGAGGGGATTGCTCCGCGGCCAGTTCACCAGGGTCAGATCCTGAGCCTGCAGCGTCTCTCCGGGATTCATAGGGTGCGTCGTCGATACGTACTCGATCGGCGGCACAACCAGAGGCTTGTTGTTGGTCGACATCTTGCGCCACGCGACGTAAAGAACGGAGAGCGTGATACCGAGCGCCACAACGAGAGCGATAACGATGCGTCGTGCCATAGCGATTTACCTCTGCACCACCAGCAGGCAGAGCGTTACCGCGCTCCCTGCCGCAATGGCCAGCCCATACGGAAGACGCAGCGTCCAGGCATTGGCGACGTTCAGACTGGGATGGGGCTTGAGACCTTCGAAACGGTGGTGGATGGCGAGCGCGCCCATATTCATGAATGTGTCCCTGAGGCGTCCTCGCCACAGAGCAAGGGCAATCGCCATGAGTCCACCGGCCAGCGCCGTGGAGATCAGCAGGTAGGTGACGCCTGGCATGCCCGCCAGGCAGCCGACCGCAGCCATCAACTTCACATCGCCGGCGCCCATACCGCCCGCCAGCCAGAAAACGAGAAAAATGGACCCGCAGATCAGACAGGCCAGAGCAGCGAGGCCCAGCTGATGCCAGCCGCCCAGGATCAAATGCAGACAAAGTCCGATGAGGATGCCGGGGAGGGTGATGAAATTGGGAATCCGGCGGCTCCGGACGTCGAAGATCGCACCCAGGAGAGCGCAGACCACCGCCATGGCCAGAAACAGCAACTCGGCATTCAGTTTCAACATTCCGAGATCCCCAATCGGTGTTCCCATCGCGAATCTCGCGCTGGTCCACCCAAATATCGCACCGGGCACCCGCCGGTTCCCTGGCTGGGGGCGCCAGACAGCCGGGCACATGTTTCCAGGGTGCTCCGTTGCCGGCGGTTCACTGTCGGGAGCCGCAAATGCTCGTAAACACAGTTACCGCAAGCGCATGCATCCGGTTAAAACCGGTGAAGGCCAGTTCCCTTCTATTTACCGTCTACCGGGATACTGCCTTCGATGTTGCCATCGGCGAGTTGTAAAATCCAGCGATTTCTATCCCTTGTGGCTACAGATAGTTCCCCAAGGTATTGAATTCGTTAACTATTTTGGTTGTGACGGAACCGGAGAAGGTAGTAAACGACGCCAGGCCCACCAAGGCTATCAGCGCCGCCAGGAGGCCGTATTCCACCAGATCCTGGCCGTCTTCGCTCATCGCAAAAGCGGCCACAGCGCGGGTGAAACAACGCATCCGGCTGCCCGCTTCGCCGTCCGCGCCGGCAATCGCCGACGGTTTGCAGTCGATCCCGGTGAACAATGTCCCAATTGTCACAGCTACCCTCGCATTCTGCGCCGAGAGACAATCGCAGCAGACAATGGCGTATTCATGAGATCCCGAGCGAGCCGGGGCACCCGAATCCGGTGTCCTGGCCGCAGGCTTTCCCGCGGCGGTCATGTCCTGAATGCTGGCAGTCCGGCAGCCGAAAGCATTTTCCGGCTGCCAGCGGCTCAGGCAATGAGTTAAATGTCGGCGCCGACGGAGTTGAAGGTGTTGCTTATCTTGCTGCCCACAGTCTGCATCGCGCCAACTGCTGCCAGGGCGATGAGAGCCGCGATCAGAGCATACTCAATCAGGTCCTGACCGGACTCATCGTTCAGAAGGTTCTTCATAAGCTGTTTCATTTTGTATCTTCTCCTCAGGATTCGCTGCACAGCCATCCGCTCCCAAATCCGTGGAACCGTGCTGCGATGGTGACTGCATTAGACTGTGCGGCAGGTACCCATTCCGAAGCAATGACCATTAAGTGTTAGAGATTGCCTCTTTCGGGACAGGGCCCCTGCCAGGAGGGGCATGACCCGGTACTTCGCCGGGCCTTTTCTATTGGAAATCGCACCGGCTTCTATGTGGCTGCCGGTCGAGCTGAACTGGTTTGAAAGGTCGGCACCACTGACCTCTCTGCCTATGAGCGCGGCATTCATCGTCAAGGAAAGGATAGGAGCCGGCTTCACTGGGTCTCAATGACCCATCCGTGCTATGCCTGCGGCCCGGGCGACTGGGCGGCTCGCGATATAGTTTGTATGGATTTCCCCGCAACCCATCCAGCCCGTTTGCCGGAGGACAGACTGGGAGCTTGCCGGGGCTTCGGGAAGACGAGGGACTGGTGCAGGATCGGATTCGAGGCTGGCAGGATCGGGCCGCGCGCGCCGCGGTCCTCGGCCTTCTGCTCGCAGCCCCGGCCCTAATGTGCTTTCGCGGCCTGGGCTCGTGCGCGGTGGACCCCGACGTGGGCTGGCAACTGCAAAGCGGCGCCTGGATCCTCCAGCATCACGCCTTCCCCCACTTCGATCCCTTTTCACGAACGGACGCGGGGAGGCCCTGGCAGGACTATAGCTGGCTCTTCGACCTCATCCTGCTCAAGCTTTACAACTGGTTCCAGCTCAAGGGGCTGGTGCTGTACACGGCGGCGCTCGTCACCGCCATCACGGCCGCCGTCTATCGCCTGGTGAGCCGCCCGCAGCCGGATTTGATCAGGAGCGGAGCCATCACGCTGGGCGCGCTGCTGTGCATCGCACGAGATTTCACGCCCCGGCCCTGGCTCTTCACCATTCTGTTCTTTGCCATCGAGCTGGACGTCCTGATGGAGTTCCGGCGCGAGCGCAGGCCCCGTATTCTCCTGTGGCTGCCGCCTCTCTTCGCTCTGTGGGGGAATCTGCACATCCAGTTCATCGACGGGCTCCTGATACTGGGCATCGCGGCCTGCGAACCGCTCCTGGCGCGCCTCGCCCGATGGGGAGACCACCCTGAAACAGCCGGATCCCTGTGGTTGATCCTCGCCGCCTGTATCGCCGCTCCCCTGCTCAATCCTTACGGGATCGGCATTTACCGCGATGCCTGGATCATGGGCTCGCAGCCCGGGGTCCTGAACACTGTCGGCGAGATGCATGCGCCGGCCTTCCGCTCCATCGGCGATTATCTGCTCCTCTTCCTCGCCCTGGCGGCAACCGCGGTGCTGTTCCGCCAACGGCGTCCGGCACCTTTTGAGACCCTTCTGCTCGCCATGTCGGCGGTTCTGTCGTTCCGCTCGGGGCGCGATGCCTGGATTTTGGCCATTGTGGCCGCCGCCCTGATCGCCCGGAATCTGGAACCGGGCGCTCAGGAGGCCGAGGAATCAGACCGGTGGACGCCTGCCGTCACGCTGGCGTCAACGGCCGCTGTCTTCGTGGCCGGTTTTTTCGCGCTTCATGTGACCAACGCGCGGCTTCGCACGATGCAGGCTGCGGAGATGCCCGTAAAGGCGGTGGAACTGGTCAGGGAGCGGCACTATCCGGGCCCCTTGTTTAACGACTATAACTGGGGCGGATACCTGATCTGGCATCTGGGCCAGCCCGTGACCATCGACGGGCGGGCCGGTCTTTACGGCGACTCGAGCATCACCCGCTCGATGGCGACCTGGGGCGGCGGACCGGACTGGGACGCGGATCCGGGCCTGCGGTCTGCCCGCCTCGTCATCGCGCCGGTGCGGGCCGCGCTGACCCAGCTCCTTCGCCTCGACCCTCATTTTCAGCTTGTGTATCAGGATAAGGTGGCCGCCGTCTTCGTCCGGCGCGTTGCCGCTTGAATGGGGCCGGCCCGCCTGGCCTCTCGTTCCGCGCCGCCGGTTGGCAAGGCCGCTGAAGACAGTCCGAAAGCCGCCCGGACATCGCAGTAATTTGTGCAGGTGTTACCGATGGGGTTCGGCATCCCTCTAACGAGCCATTGCCACTGAATGGGGCTGAACTACGCTCGTAAGCAGACATATTCCCCCCATTCCGGATGGCCTGAGATACGGCAGGCAATACGCCGTCCGCGGCGGAGACGAGACCATGAGACTTTTAGGGTTCAGTCGCTGGCTGGCTGCAATCTGGCAGCTGCTGGAGAAGGACGACTGCTCCGGGCAGGCACTGCTGGAGTTTGCCCTGGTGGCGCCTCTGGTCCTCCTGCTCGCGCTCGGCATGCTGATCTTCGGCATCGCGCTGAACAAGCAACTGGTTCTCAGCAACGCCACCGAGCTTGCGGCCCAGGAGGTGGCAATCAGCCGCGGCCAGACCACGAGCACGAATAACCCCTGCGAAATCGCCGGGACCACGTTCACCAACGCCGCCCCGGATCTGGACTCGACCAGCGTGATCTTTTCCATGACGCTTTCGGGGCAGTCCGCGATTCCATCGACGACGGGAGCGTCGAGTTTTTCCACCGCGACGAACTGCTCCTCTGCCGCACTGGTCGAAGGCCAGACTGTGACGCTGACTGTCAGCTATCCCTATACAGCGAGCTTTATCAATTTTGGAACCAAGAGCTATACCCTGACCTCCACCATCGAGCAGGTCATCGAGTAAACAGAGTTCCCGGAGAATCCCAATGCAAGACAGACTTCACTGCCTGGCTGCAAGACTCACGAAGAGCTTCGTTCGCGAAGAGAACGGGCAAACGATCATTGTATTTTCCTTTATGCTCATCGCCATGCTGGCCCTGGCCGGCTTTGTGATCGACATCGGCCGCGCCATGGTCGTGAACAATGAGCTGAGAACCACCACCGTTGCCGCTGCGCTGGCGGGCGCCAACGAAATGCCCAACAGCGATTACACCACCGTTGCCATGAACTACAGCGCCTGTACCGCCCCGCCCACGGGAAGCGGTATCAAAACCGGCTGTACGTCCAATGAGAGCAACTCCTCCACGCTCCTCGGCCAGGTGACGACCGCGGCGACCGGGTACTGCTCGAGCTTTGTCGCCAGCAAGCTGAATATCACCTGTACGAACATGGGTTCCGGCAGTGTGAACGCACTTGTGGTGACGCAGACGGTGACGATGCAGACGATTTTCATGAAGATTGTCGGCATCAACAGCCTGACTTTCTCTCAGTCGCAGACAGCCGCATGGAAGGGCGCGGCCCGCAACCCGTACAACGTCGCCGTCCTCCTCGACGCCTCCGGCTCCATGAATACCGTCGATACCGGCAGCGACGGCTGCAATAACTCTGAGGCCGCCTTCGCCTGCGCGCTGTACGGCGTCCAGCAGTTTTTAGCGAAGCTCACACCCTGCTCCGGCGGCGGAAGCTGCTCCTCGGGCACGGCTCCCCTGGACGAAGTGGCTCTGTACGCCTTTCCCGGACTCAGCAACGCTCAGGCGGTCAGCGACGACATCAACTGCAAGGCGGTCATTCAGGCCGCGAACGCGGTGTATTCCAACGACGGCGGATTCGGCGAGAACGACACGACCGTTTACTACAACTTTCCCGGCAGCAGCTTTTCAGGCAGCGCTTACACTCCTAACCCGCCCATCTATCAGCTCGTCGGCTTCAGTCACGACTACAGGACCTCGGACGCGACCTCTTCCCTGAACGGCAGTTCGAGCCTGGTCACCGCGGTGGGAGGAGCCAGCACGCCCGTCTGCCCCTACGTTCTTCAGGACACCTACTACCAGAGCCCCTATTACGGTAACGGTAACGCGGGCGACTGGGGCGGCATCCAGGCTTCGGGCGGCGCTGACACCTATTACGCCGGCATCGTCTACCAGGCACAGAGCGATCTCTACAGCCAATACCAGTCCCGGTTAAGTCCGCCGTCTGGCAGCACCGCGCTGCCTACGCAGACCAGCAATGTGATCGTGATCCTCAGCGACGGCGACGCGAACGCGACCAACACCATGCTGGGCGGCATGACGACCACCACCCAGCCGGTGTGTACGGGAGGATATTCAGGGCCCCGTTGGAACCCGACGTGTAATGGGTGGACGAATGAGCCGGTCAGCTCGCTGACCCCCAACCAGAGTGGGTCCGGAATCTTCCCGTCGTACAACAACTTGTGCCAGCAGGCGATCACGGCGGCGGACGCGGCAACCAACGGCACCTGGCCGACCACGCAGAGCAGCAGCAATCCCGTCAAAACAACTGTCTTCAGCGTCGCTTTCGGCTCGGAGGCCGGCACCACGTGCCCCGGCGAATCTCTCACTCCGTGCGACACCATGCGGCAGATGGCCTCGTCGTACACCACAATGCCCAGCCAACAGGACGCCGACTTCTACTCCGATTACCTGGACACGGCCAACGGCAGCGCCGACACGAGCTGCACCTCGAGCAACGGAGTCACCAACATCCCCAATATCTTCCAGGACATCGCATCGACCCTGTCGGCGTCGAAAGTAATGCAAACGCCGGGAGGATGCACCGCCAGCAATACGTCGGCGTGCAACTGATCGGAGCTTCAACTTCCAAACAGGGGGGGTGGGCAACCATCCCCCTTTTCTTATTGCCGCGAACTTGACCGGACTACGCGGCTTTTGCGGCTTTTCCCTGCGAGTTCTCGAGGCAGGAACAGAAATCGTCGCACCAGCGGAACACGTTGGCATTCCGGACACGCCGCCGCATCTTGCGCATGCGCTGCTTGCGCTCGGCGGGCGCCATGCGGAAGGCAAGATGCAGCGCCTCCGCAACCGCGCCGAAGTCATAGGGATTCACCAGAACCGCGCCATTGTTCAGTTGCTCCGCCGAACCGGCAAACTCGCTGAGGATCAGGACGCCGTGCTCATCGACCTGGGAAGCGCAGAATTCCTTGGCGACCAGGTTCATGCCGTCCTTGATGGGCGTGATCAGGGCAATATCGGCCGCGCTGTACAGCGCGATCAGTTCCGGCCGATCCACGGAGCGGTGGATGTAATGAATCGGCATCCATCCGGGGTCTCCGAACTGTCCGTTGATCTGGCTGATGAGGGTTTCGGTTTCCACCTTCAGCTCGCGATATTTAGGGATGTTCTCGCGGCTGGGGACAACGATCTGCACCAGGGAAACCTGACGGCGCAGGTTCTTGTAGGTGGCGAACAGATGCTGGAAGGCGCGCAGGCGCTCGGGAAGGCCCTTGGTGTAATCCAGCCGGTCGACGCCGAGGATCACCTGCCGGCCGCGCATATCGCCGCGAATCTCCGCGACGCGGGCCGCGATCTCCGGCTGCTGGGCGTGGGTGTTGAATTCGTCGAAATCGATCCCGATGGGAAAGCTGCGGATAAGAGTGACGCGGCCATTGCAGTGGGCGCGCACTTCCTCGTCCGCCCGCTGCATTTCGACGTCGGGTAAGAAGCGGCGCACGCAGCTCAGGAAGTTGCGCTGGTCGCGAGGCGTCTGAAATCCGATGACGTCGAACCGGAACAGAGCGCGCAGAATCTGCGTCCGCCACGGCAGTTTTTCGAAGATATCGACCGGGGGAAACGGAATATGCAGGAAGAACCCCAGGCGGCAGCGGACGCCGTCGCCGCGCAGAAACTCCCCCACCAGCATCAGGTGGTAATCGTGGACCCAGACTACCGAGTCGTTGCCCGCGACCCGGGCGGTGACCTCGGCGAACTTGCGGTTCACGCTGACGTAGGCTTTCCAGTAGCTGGGATCGAAGTTGCAGCGCGCCTGCAGGTCGTGGAACAGCGGCCAGACTATCTCATTGGAAAAGCCGGTGTAGAAGCCCTTGCGCTCGCCGGGGGTCAGCGCCACGGGGATCAGCTGGCATGCCGAATCGGCGTTGCTCCCAGCCAGCATCTCGTCAATTTCATCGCCGTGCCCTTCCCCGGGCCAGCCGATCCAATAGCCTTTGCGCGCCTTGAAGACCGGTTTCAGCGCCGTCACGAGGCCGCCGGAACTTGGTTTCATCACCGGACCGTCCGGCCCTGTCTCCACCGTGGTGGGCAGCCGGTTCGAGACCAGGATCATTTTCCCGGTGTTCCCCTTATTGGTCTTCATCGGGCCACTTCCGTTCCTTTCACCCAGCGATTCAGGAATTCCAGCAACTCGTCCGGCGGCCGCAGCCACGCCTCCGCGGCGGTGTCTCTCCATTCCGCTCGCACGAGTACAGTCAGCGCGCCTGTTCCACGCAGCTCCCGGAATGCATCCTCATCGGTAGTATCGTCGCCGAGATAGGCAAAGGGCGCCTGCGGCGGCAGCTCGCTGCGAAGGATGCGCACCGCCGTCCCTTTGTGGGGCTCAGCGCAGCGCAGCTCCAGGCCGCCGTCGAAATGCAGCAGCGCCATGCCCGCGCGGCCGGCAAGCAAGCTGAACGCCGGCCACACCCGCTCCCTCACCTCTGCCGCTGCTTCCGGCGCCAGTCCCCGCCAGTGGACTGCCACGCTGCCCGGCTTCAGCTCGGCCCGCGAGGCCAGACCCTGCGCTTCGATCCACGCCGCCGCCTGCTCGAGGGTCTCCCGGTCGGAATCTTTCATCGGCAGTACTTCAGAGCGTCCGTCGGGGTGCATGCGTTGCCTGCCGTGGAGTCCCCAGATCTCGGGAAATGGTGTTATTCCAAGCAGATCGCGGACCTCCCCGGCCGGCCGGCCGCTCACCAGGACCACGCGGGTACGGCCCGACGACGCGATGCGGGCAATCAGATCGGCGACGCCTGGGTACGGCACGGCGGCGAACCGGTCCACGCGGAAAGGCGCAAGCGTGCCGTCGTAATCGAGCACCAGAGCTCCGGCTACAGAGCTGCTGAGCGTTTTGAAGAATTCGGGGATGGGAGGCTTCGCATCGTTCCTCAGCATCATGCGCTCCTGTCCAGCCTAGATGCCGGACGAGGAGAATTGCAAAGGAGCGCGACTGGATGCGATGACAATGCCGCGGTTTCGGACCTATCCCGATCCCAGACTCAGCGTGTTCAGCAGGCTGCTCAGGCCATTCCAGGCGATCTGCACGCCGATGCACAACAGAACAAACGCGATCACGCGCAGAATGCCGTGCGCGGTCGAGGGCGATATCTTCGCCGTGATGCGCGGCGCCCACGCATACGCGATGAAGACCGTGAGGCACATCAGGACCATCCCGGAAACCACGCCTGCCTGCGCGAAGACGATGTGGATGAGCTTTCCCCGGGATGCGTGCGCGCTCAGGGTCAGCATCACCACCAGCGTCGCGGGGCCCGCGGTCAGAGGAAACGTGAAAGGATAGAAAATCTTTCTCTGCAAACTCGACGTGTCCGGCACCGCTGGAGAAGGATCGTGCGCGCCGGCGGCGTCCTTCTGATTCAGCAGGCTCCAGCCCATCGCCGCCAGCACCAGCCCGCCCGCCAGTTGCACCACCGGCAGCGAGATGCCGAACAGCTTCAGCACCGTCGCCCCGCCGGCGTCGATGATGAGCAGAAACAGCGCCGTGCTGATGGCAATCTTGCGCGCCAGGGTCTTGTAGACTTTCGCGTCCGTCACCCCAACGATGCCCAGAAACATGAGTGCCGACCCGATGGGATTAATCACCGGAAACAGCGCGGAGAAGGAGAGTGCGAAGAACTGGGCGAACCTTGCCATCGTGCCTCGAACGAAACCGGCGAAGTCAAGCCTCGGCGCCTCAGAACCTGACACGGCTCCCGAGGCGGGAATGCCCCCCGGAACCTAAGTCGAGACGGCAAAGCATCCCTGGTGCTGTTCCTATTGTACGAATCCTCATCCCGCCGGCGCGCTCACCGTCGGATTGATCCAGGGGCCGTCGTTGCCGATCAGCTGGTTTGCCTCTTCCGGCCCCCACGTCCCCGGGTGGTAAGAGTAGAGCGGCGTCACGCCTCCGAGGATCGGTTCGACCACGCGCCACTGCGCCTCGACCAGATCCTGGCGGGAGAAGAGCTCGGTATTCCCGCGCCATGCGTCGCCCAGCAGCCGTTCGTACGGCGGCATATCTTCCACTGCCTGGCTGTGCAGGTCCAGTTCCACATCGCGCCCCGCCATCCGTTCGCCGGGAATCTTCACCCGCACGCCCAGCGCGATGGCGATATCGGGGCTCAGCCGCATGCGCACGTGCGCCGAATTATTCGGCACCAGTTCGCCGAACGTCTCCCTCGGCGGACGCTTGAACTCCACCATCGCCTCCATACAAGTGACCGGCAGCATCTTCCCGGCGCGAATGTAAATGGGAACTCCCGCCCACCTCCAGCTGTCGATGTGCAGCCGCACCGCGATGAAGGTCTCTACCTTTGAATTGGCGGCAACGCCGGGCACAGACCGATAGCCCTCATATTGCCCCCGCACAACGTTATACGGCGTCAGCGGCCGCACCGCCCGCATCAGTTCCGCCTTGCGATCCCGCACCGCGTCGTGATCCTCGCCCGTCGGCGGATCCATCGTCAGATTCGCCAGCACCTGCAGCATGTGGTTCTGCACCACGTCCAGCAGCGTGCCCACTTCGTCGTAAAACTTGCCGCGGTCCTGGACGCCGAAATCCTCCGCCATCGTGATCTGAATGCACCGGATGTGCTCGCGATTCCAGATCGGCTCGAAAACCGGATTTGCGAAGCGCGTGTACAGGATGTTCTGCACGGGCTCCTTGCCCAGGTAGTGGTCGATCCGGAAGATATTTTCCTCGGCAAAGTACTGGTGCAGCGTGCGGCTGAGTTCCTGCGCGGATTCAAGATCCCGCCCAAAGGGCTTTTCAACGACCACGCGGGCGTTGGCGGCGCTGCCCGACTTCGCCAGGTTCTCCGCCACCGGCGCAAACAGGCTGGGCGGAATGGCCAGGTAATGCAGCGGCCGCTGTGCCTGCGCCAGTTGTTCCCGAAGCTGACTGAACGTGTTCGCGTCGTTGTAGTCGCCATCCACGTAGCGCAGCAGACCCAGCAGTTTTTCGAACGCTGCCGCGTCCACGCCGCCATGCTGCTCCAGGCTGTCCTTCGCGCGCGCCTTTAGCTGATCCAGCGTCCATCCCGCCTTGGCCACTCCGATGATGGGCACGTTGAACCCTTCGTCGCGCACCAGTCCCTGCAGCGCCGGAAATATCTGCTTGTACGCCAGATCGCCCGTGGCGCCGAAGAAGACCAGCGCGTCCGACTCAGCATTCGCCATTCGTTCCGCTCCCAGGGATGGTGTATCCGGCCTTGCCGGAATGGAGACCCACGCAGTGCTCTCCTACTATAGATGAGACCCTGGCGGCGATGCATTGCTCCGTCGCCTTGTTCCGCGTGAATGCGGCTCGCCGGGAAAAGATCACTAAAGTCATGCCGAATTGCGTCCCAGTGGCCTTCGTCTTCGCCCCGAGTGGCAATGGCCTGCCGCGCACGTCCTACAATCGGAGCTATGGGGTACGCGGAGATCGCGATTGCGGGCGGCGGCATTATCGGATTGGCCACCGCTCTGGAATTGAGCACCCCCGGTTGCAGGGTGACCGTTTTCGACAAGGGCGAGGCCATGTCCGAGGCTTCGCGGGCGGCAGCCGGGATGCTGGCCGGCAACGATCCGGACCATCCCCCTGAACTGCGGGAACTGGCCCATCTCAGCCTGAAGCTCTATCCGGGTTTTCTGGCGCGCGTGGAACAACTCTCCGGCGCGAAGATCCCTATCCGCACCACCCTGACCGTGCAGGGCGCAAAACACCTGCCGCCGGGCGCGCGAGCCCTGGCGGACGCCGAAGTGCTGGAGCTGGCTCCCCGCGCCGCTCTGGACGGCTGGCATTTCTTCCTGCTCGAAGAGCAGAGCTTCGATGCGTGGGACCTGGCTGAGGCGCTCCCCTCAGCCGCGCGCGCCGCCGGAATCGAATTGCGCGAAAATACGCCCGTCCTGAGCGTCCGCCGCAGCGGCGCCGGCGTGGCGGTCGAGACCCCCGGCGCTACCTTCCCGGCAGGTGCTTTCCTGAATTGCGCCGGAGCCTGGGCGCCCCAACTCGATGCCCTTCCCGTGGTGCCCCGCAAGGGCCACATGCTCACCGCAACCCTGCCTGGCCTCCACCAGATGCGCTGCGTCCTGCGCACCGGCAACGTCTACATCGTTCCGCGCGGCAACAACCGCTACACCGTGGGGCCCACTGTCGAGGACGCCGGCTTCGACAAGCAGGTGCTGAAGGAACACATCGAGGAGCTGTTGCAGCGTGCCGTCGAGTTGTGGCCGCCGCTCCGCGATGCTCGGATCGAGGAGACCTGGACCGGTCTGCGCCCCGCTTCGGGAGACGGATTCCCCATCATGGACAAGGTGGAAACCAACCGCTGGGTGGCGACCGGACACTACAAGAACGGCATCCTGCTGGGCCCCGGCACCGGCCGGGTGATGAGCCGGTGGATTCAGACCGGTCACCCCGGGATCGACATTTCGGCGTTTCGCGCCCAACGGTTCGGGGGCAGTTCCCTGGTTTCACAGAGGAGCCCCTCACTTTCGTAACGGCAATTTCGTCCAATACCCTGTGGCTTCCGGTCGTACCCGCGTTTTCGCGTAATCTATCAACAGCAGGTTCTCGCCGCGCAGGACCTCTCCTGCATCGCGCGGCGCCACGGCGGCATCCGTTATAAGCGGAGCGCACAGCAGATTTCCGCGTGGAGGAAAAGGGCGGCGACATGGCGACAGCAACGGTGACCAAAGGTCTGGAAGGCGTAGTAGCGGCAAACTCCGGCATTTGCTGGATCGACGGCTATGCGGGCGTGCTCGCGTATCGCGGCATCGATATTCACGAGCTGGCGCAGCAGTCCACCTTCGAGGAGACCACCTATCTCCTCTGGAATGGCCGCCTTCCCGGCCGGACTGAACTTGCTGAGTTCAGCCAGAAGCTCGCCGACGCCCGCCAGGTTCCCGGCCAGGTCTTCGATCTCTTCCGCGCATTCCCCAAAACCGGCACGCCCATGGAGGCCCTCCGCACCGCCGTCTCAGCGCTCAGCATGTACGACCCCGCGGAAAATGCCGTCGATCACGATTCCAACCTCCGCAAGTCCTTCGCGCTCACTGCGCAGTTTCCAATCCTGGTGGCGGCCCTCGACCGGATCCGGAAGGGCAAAGCCGTTGTCGAGCCGGACCCTTCTCTGTCCCATGCGGCCAACTTCCTGTGGATGCTCCATGGCGAGAAGCCTATCGATGCCGCGTCGCGCACTTTCGACATCGCCCTCATCCTGCACGCCGATCACGAATTCAACGCCTCTACCTTTGCCGCCCGTGTCATCGCCGGGACCATGTCCGATATGCACTCCGCCATCACCGGCGCCATCGCCGCACTCAAAGGTCCACTCCACGGGGGCGCCAATGAAGCCGTCATGAAGATGCTCTTCGCCATCGCCAAAGACGGCGGCGACCCGGTCGATTACGTCCGCAGCCTCCTCGCCCAGAAGAAAAAAGTCTTCGGATTCGGCCATCGCGTCTACCGCACCGAGGACCCCCGCGCCACCCACCTCCGCCGCATGTCCGAGCAGCTCAGCCGCGAATCCGGCAATACGAAGTGGTACGAGATGTCCCGGCGCATCGAGGAGTTCGTCAAAAACGAGAAGCATCTCAATGCCAACGTGGACTTCTACTCCGCCTCCACCTACACCACCCTGGGCATCGAACTCGACCTCTTCACCCCCATCTTTGCCGTAAGCCGCATTGCCGGCTGGACCGCGCACGTGATGGAGCAACTGGACGACAACCGCCTCATTCGCCCCCGCGCCGAGTACACGGGGCCGGAATACCCTGTCCGATACGTGCCCATCGAACAGCGGTAAGCTAACACTTTGGTGTTATCGATCCGGCGTATTCCGTCTAATTCACGGAATAGCTGCCTCCTCCATTGCGCCTGTTTCGGCGAACCCGCGTAACGGTGCTTCGCCGCATTCGTAACGTTACCCCCGCGCCCGGTCAGGTTCTCTCAAACCCTTGCCGCGCGGCCCTGTTTCCGCGCCCTTCCCCTCCCGATCTGACCGTTTCAGGCGCGCACAGGACCGGAGTAGCCTCCCTCCCCTCATCCGCTATCGCATTCCCGACGACCCGGAAGTAACCTCACCCTTCAATCGGTTGTGGCATACGAATAATACCTAAGTCCAGCCACAGTACCGGTTTGTGGAGTTGTTCCTTTTCTCCGCGGTGATAGTTTCAATCCAGATTCGAAAAACACAAGGTGCGCTTCGGGCCTCTGCGGTTCACGGCGCTACTGATTTTCCAACCAGCGCCATTGGATTCCAGCGCTGCAATTTTTGCCAGGAGATATCAACTATGCGTTTCCCGTCTCAGATGATGAAGCTTTCCTTCGTTGCCGCGGCAGCGTTGGCCGTCGCTTCTCTGCCCTTCAGCGCCTTTGCTGCCTGCAGCACCTCGGGTAGCCCTTGCAACTCCAACGCCGCCAGCGTCAACCTGGTAGCCACGCTGGGCGAATCCCTCACGGTTTCCACCGGAGCTACTTCGCAGTTAAACTTCTCGCTGTCCGACGGACAGACCACTGCCGCCGGCGCAGTGCCCGTCACCACCAGCTGGGTGCTGCTCCCGAACCGCTCCACGGTGAAGGTTTACGGCTACTTCGCCAGCTCCACGGCAGCTCTCACCGATGGCGCCCCCACACCGGATAACATCCCTTCGGCCGATGTTCTGGCTGACGGCGGTGCGCTGGGTACCACCTTCACGCCCTTCTCGAACACGACTGCCGGCTTCGGCGGCGCGTCCGCCAGCCTGTTGCTTGACACCTTTTCCGTCGGCACCAGCTTCGTCGCGTCGAAGCTGGACACCATCAACCTCGAGGTTGCGACCCCGGCGACGCTGCCAGCGGGCACCTACAACGGCACCCTGACCTTCCAGGCTCAGGCCAACTAACCCCGTACAGCGGCGGCAGTGACCTTCAGGCTCGCGTTTTGCGGGCCTGAAGGCGCGAGATGAAGGATAACTTCCTCCTCCGTTTCGCGGTTAGAACACTTTCGCCGGCCTGAACGGGCTACAGCGCATCGCCGGCGATTGACCGCTTCCGCCGGCAGACCTGTCCAGGGCCACGGACCCAAATCCGTCATTGCAGTTTGAGGCAAAACGTGAAGCGATTCCCCCTGATTTTACTGAGTCTGGTTCTTCCGGTTCTCGGGAGCATTCGAGGCCAGGCCCAGACCATATCGCCCCTTATCGTCGAGTACCACCAAAAGGGCTCGGGCAAGATCCTGCTGACCAACGACACGCTCACGCCGCTGATTGTGGTGCTGCAACCGGAGAGTTTCAGTATCGCTCCGGACGGGAAGGCGACTTATCGGCCTCTGGATCGGGGCATCCACGTTGCACTTTCCACCAGCAGCGTTCGGCTGATGCCGAAGCAGCAATACTACGTTTTTTACAAGACCTCGGCCGATTCGCTGCCCGCCTGGTACACCATCTATGCCACGTTTGCTCCAGCGCAGGCGGCGCGGGGCCTGACGGTTCGCATCATGCTGCCGCACACGGTTTACCTGCTGCAAAAGCAGCCCCTGGCAAAGAACGCTGTACAGGCGGGTCCGGCTACATGGGACCCGGCGAAGAAAGTGGTGGTTTGCGACGTGGAGAACAACAGCAAGGCATACGGAAGAATGCGGGAGGGCAGCGTGCAGGGAGGCCGGGAATCCGCGCCCATCGACGGGTTCCCCCTGCTGCCGGGCGAGCCCCGCCATCTTGAGATTCCGTGGACCGGCAAAAACACGCCGGAATCCCTGACTCTGCACTTCGATCACTTCCAGATCAAGCTGCCTGTAAGCGCCGGGACCGCGGCGACTCAGGCACCCACGAAGTAACGCTACGCCAGAAATGAGGGGCCAGTGAGACGGCGCGCATGGAGAACGGCTGTGATGGTCATTGCGGCCCTTCTTTCCCTCAGCGCCGCCGGCGCCCAGGTATTCGAAGTCAGCGGCGGTAACTCGTCTCTCTATCAGGCGGGAGGAGCTTCCCTCTCCGTGCACGGCACTCACTCAGACATGACCTTCGGAGCGGGCATGATGGATGGCCACTTCAGCTATGGCGCCACCATGGAAAAGCAGGTAGGCCACTCGGTTTACAGCGCGGGCGACGAAATGATCAATTTCCTGTTGCCCACCGACGTCTTCGACCCCAGCCACTACCTCTTCGCGCGCGGCCTGGGATACAGGACGCACAGCGCGGGAACCGATATCTATGCATTCGCGGGCACCAGTTCCTCAACGGTTGAATCGCCCATCTTCCAGGGCGGTAACTTCGGCAAGGGCATGGGGTTCTTCTCGCTAAAAAAGCAATTGTCCCCGACGTGGACCATCTGGTCCGACACGCTTGCCTCCACCAAGATGACGGAGATCGCCGCTGCCCAGTGGGAACCTGCGAAGAAGTTTGTCCTCGCCGCTTCCGGGGGCGCGGGCGCCAACCAGCCCTATGGCGCGGGTAGCATCAACCTGTCCCGCAACTGGATCGACCTCATGGGCAGCTATGTTTCAGCCGGGCAGAATTTTCGCCGGGTGGTGGTTTCCTCCCCGATTCAGGCCGAGCCCTATAAAGGGAACCTTCTGGTTACCCTGAAACCGACCACGTTTCTGAGCCTGAGCGGTGGAACCCAGAATTTCCTGGTGCCCGATCAGACTACAAATCAAAACGAGAGCAGCGGTGTGCGCAGCGCCTCCGCCAACCTCTCCGTTCTCGGCTTCTCTTTGGGCGGCAGCGTGTATAACTCCTCCGCTCTGGGAGAGACCACCAATGCCGCTGCCTTTACTGCCAGCCGGGATGTGACCCACTGGGTTCGCGTGATGAGCAACTACATGGTGAGCAAGCCCAAAGGCAATACGGCAACCAGCACCTTCTTCACCACCATTACGGAGACGCTCAACCAGCACTTCAGCGTCAACGAGAGCATCGACAACTCCGCCGGGCAGACCAGCATTCTCTACGGCGGCTCGCTCCTCACCAACTTCCTCAGCATCACCGCCAATTATCAGAGTTTCTATGTGCCGATCGACACCTCCTCCCCCTTTCAGGAGTCGTTGATGCTGGATGTCAGCCTCCACCTGTTTGGCAGGGCCACGCTGCACGGCGCCACGTTTGTTGGCCCAACCGGGCAAACGCTCTACACCACAACCGTCGACGCTGTCGGCGCGCGCGGCCAGGCGGCTTCTTCAGAAGGCGAGCAGGTCTTCATCGGTGACGCCGTCCTCCGGGTGCAGGTGGTGGATACGGATAACCGTCCGGTGGAAGGCGCCGCTCTGATGATCGACGGCAAAGAGGTTTTCACCGACGACACCGGCGTGTTTACCATGCGCGAGCACCGGCCCCGGACGCATACACTGAAAGTGTTGACTCTCCTCTTTCTGGACGGACAAAACTGGGCCGTGGTATCGGCCCCCTCGACCATTCACAGCAGCCGGAGGGATGACGATCCCGGCGCCGTGATCGTGGTGCGCCGCATTCCCGCGCCGGCGCCCACCGGCACCGCCATCGGATCGCAGCAAGCCGGGCCCGGTCAGATCACGGTGGGAGGCCGCTGAGTGGCCGAGAACGCAGGAATGATGAGATTGAGCCGAAGGGCAATTCGCGGCTTGGCCCTGTTCGCCGCTGTGGCCGCCACGTGTTTCTCCGGATGGGGACAGGCGATCAGGGTGAGATCGCCGCGGATGGGGCCGAGGCCGCAGTACGTTTTCAGCGGATCGCTCACGATCAGCGTGAACACACCCACCGTCAATTTCACTCTGGTGCCCGGAGGAACCGCTCACGGATCGCCGGCCATCGACGTGACAACCACCTGGACCGTATTTGGGCTCTTTCCGGCACTGAGCCTGAATGCCTGGCTTAGCAGCCCAACCGCCGCGCTGTCGTACGAGCAGCGGCTGCCGCCCGGAGTCCCGCCGCCTGTTATTCCATCGTCAGCGGTACTGGGTCAGATGACCACGGGATCGCCAGCCGGATATACGCCATTTACCCAAACCACGGGCGCGGGCGTTGCGGGGGCGGGTCTCTCTCTTCTGAACAATGTTGCGGTTCCTGGATTCTTAAACTACTCGGGCTCCAGAACCGATGTGCTGAATCTGGAGATCGACCTGTCGGGAGTGCCGACATTGCCGGCGGGGACCTACACCGGGATTCTGACGCTGCAGGCTACCATCAATTGATCCGTTAATAGACCACGGCTACCAGCGTCAACACTCCGCGGCTGAAGTTTGCACCGTGCGGATGGCAGCCGAATCCGGCCGGCATCTCAACCGCGTCGATGCGGCTGGACACGTCGCTTTTTCCAGGCGTCCGCTGCCGGCGAAAGACCAGGCTCCCCGTCCCGCTGGGCGCGCCGGCAGGCCCGTTCGACACCGCAGGAAACGGATGCAGACTGCCGACCGACCCGCCCTCCAGGATCTCGGCAACAGAAGTGGGCGTGGCGCGGCCCACGCTGCCTTCGCCGGATACCGCACAGCCTCCCCTGTCCAGAAACGCGGCGACAGCAAACGCGGTGCCATCAGCACCAAGATTCCAGCTGGTCGTGATGCTCAGCGCACGGTCTGGCCGGCGGATACCCTCAGGCTGCATCGACGCGTTGGCGGCGGACACCGCCGGCACAATACTCAGCGTCTCGCCAAGTACTCCAACCAGCTGAACAGAGGCTGAAGAAGACTTCAGCACGGAGTTGCGGCCAGCCAAAGCTGCCGGCGAGGCGGCG
>DAHUYD010000059.1 GCA_027315385.1 Acidobacterium sp. | reverse complement strand
ACGCAGGCGCTCACCGGACCGCGGCAGATGGACGCCTCGCGCTGCATCGCCTACCTGACCATCGAAAAGCGAGGAGCGATTCCTGAGCCGCTGCGCGAGGGAATCGGCCGCCAGATCTTCGGCTGCGATATTTGCCAGGATGTGTGCCCGTGGAATCGACGCGCGCCTGTCGCCGCGGACGCGGAAATGGCGCCACGGCCGGAGCTGGTCAATCCTGCGCTGGAGTGGCTGGCGGCCATGGACGAGCCGGAATTTGAGCAGCGATTCAACGGCTCACCCGTTCGCCGGGCGAAATATGCAGGCTTCCGCCGCAACCTCGCCCTCGCCATGGGCAACAGCGGGCGGGCGCGGTTCCTCCCCATCCTGCGGCAATGGGCCGCCGATGCCGACCCCGTGCTGGCCGAGGCGGCTCACTGGGCCATGCGCCAGCTTTCGCCGGATTCGCGCTGAATCCCGGGGCGGGTGCGCCGCGGCGCGCTCGTTCTTTCCTGTGGATACCCGCAGCCGGACGGGCCCCGCCTTGCGGCGGAAGGGTTCAGCAGCTTCCTGCAGTTTCGGAGCGGATGGTCTGGGTTAGGCCGAGTTCCGTACGACGTTCGCTGCACTCAGTCCCTTAGGTCCCTGCGTGCATTCGAATTCGACGGCCTCGCCTTCATTCAGGGTTCGGTAGCCCGAATCCTGAATAGCGGAAAAGTGGACGAAGACGTCCTCGCCGCTTGCCCGCTGGATGAATCCATAGCCTTTTGCGCCATTGAACCACTTCACAACACCATTCTCTTTCACCTGAAACTCCTTCTTGTTCCTGGTCCCATTGGGCTCCTGTGGCCGACGGGGTTGCCGCCGCTCATCCGGCGCTGAACCGAAGGAGGAGCAGAGACACCAAAAGCTGCCATTGCCCGCCCAGTATTGGCGGTCACGGGCAGCTCAGTGGGTTACCGTACAGACATAAGAGCGATGAAGCAGATACATCAGAAAAACTGGCCTTCCCTAACTGATTCGTCCTGGGGACGAGAATCGTGCTCTTTTTATGGCAGGAAACGGCTGTTAGATCAAGTAAAAAGTTATGTGCGGCGCCACATTTTCCGTGTGGTTACGAAAGTAGGCCCTACTTTGGGAACTATCTCTGTCCGGAAACGGCCACGGCCAGCGAAATCCTGCCTTTACCGCGGCCGCCGGAGCGGCTCTGCTACGATTTTTCTCAGAGGATCCCGCCGCTGAGCACCATCAACACACTGCAGCCTGCCGGGCCAGATGTCCAGCCGGCGCTGCCGGCTACGCCCAATCCTCCGGAGAGGCCACGCGGCCGGGGCTGGGGGCCCACACTGGTTGCGCTGATCCGCTACCTGGGACAGACGGAAGTCCATACCTATGCTTTCAGCGTGGCGGCGAATGCTATCCTCTCCATCTTCCCGTTCATCGTGATGATGTTCACCATCGCCCGCCAGGTCTTCCACTCGCCCATGATGGTGCAGGTCATCATCGACATGCTGCACGATCTGCTGCCGTCCAATCAGGCCTTCGTGGTGCGGAACATGACCCTGCTGGTGCGCCCCAGCGGCGGCGTTCAGCTGGCTTCCGTCGTCACCCTGCTCATCTCATCGTCGGGCGTCTTCCTGCCCATGGAAGTTGCTCTGAACCGGGTCTGGGGCGTGGCGAAAAACCGCTCGTATGTGGGTAACCAGGTGATCTCCCTGGGAGTATCGTTTGCTGTCGCCCTGCTTGCTATGCTTTGTGTGTTTGTAGCTACCGCGCAGACCGGCCTGCTGACGGTGCTTTTCTTCTGGCACACCCAGAATGTGGTCTTCGCGTTCATCCACCGCGTCTTTCTCCAGATTGCGATTGCCGTCCTCAGTATCGGCATGTTCCTCATCATTTACTGGGTGCTGCCCAACCGCCGTCTGCCGCTCCGGGCCGTGCTGCCCACGGCCATCGTGACCGGGCTGGCCTGGGATGCCGGCCGGCTGGTGTACATGATAGTGCTGCCGCACCTCGATCTACATTCGGTCTACGGGGCTTTCGATGTATCCGTCAGCCTGATGATCTGGGCTTTCCTGACCGGGCTCCTCCTGCTGGCCGGCGCCCAGTACTCGGCCACGCGCCACGCGCTGCGTCTGGCGCGGCAAGCCGATCGAGCCGCTGCACGGGAAGGGGAAGCCGAGCGGGCCGAGCGCTAAAACGGGATCCGCGCCAGCCCCGACTGCGGATGGTGCTGCCTGTACAGGTGCCGCGGGCTTTCGATCAGAATCGCCTCGCAGGTCGGCCGCACCACCGCGTTTTGCAAATGTCCGCCGTATTCTCCGCGGTAAATCTAGTACGGCGGCCAGTCGAGGTAAGAGCCCTCCAGAAGGTACGCGCATTTCTCTTCGCGATAGCCGTTGCCGTCGTTGACGGCGAAGACTTTCGGTTTGCCCGTTGCGTGATTGCTCCACAGAGATACGCCGGCATAGGCCCCGTCTTTACGCACGATGTAGTACTGCATATCCAGCAGCCGGACCTTCGCCATATCCCCGTTGTAGTTACGCACGATACGGCGCATCACTTCCATTCCGGCGTCCCGTGGATGCATGCCCTGGCGCATCAGCTCCACCACCGTATGCCCGCCCACGACCTTGATGTTCTCCTCGCCGGAGCCGGTCGCGCCCGCCGAGCCGACATCCTGGTCGGAGTAGCAGCCTGCCCCGATGATTGGCGAATCGCCAATCCGTCCCGGCAGCTTCCACGCCAGCCCCGACGTGGTTGTGGCTCCGGATATGTCGCCATTGCTGTTTAAGCAGGAAACGTGAATCGTGCCGGTGGTCGGCCACAGGATCTGTTCCGCTGCATACAGCCGCTTCTCCGGCGCAATCCCCAGGTCCGCCGCCATCTCCACCAGCCGCTTCGTCCGCACGAGGATCGTCTCCGCCCATTCCGGCGTCGGATGCCGCGGCACCGGACCTGGCCGGATCTGCGCATCCGCCATCCTGGCGGGCGAATCTTCACGCACGGACGAAACTCCGGGCCCGTGCAGATTAATGGTTGGCCTGGGAGCGGGGCGTCCCGCGAATGGATCCTTCCAGTTGGGCTGGCTCATGCTCGGCCCCCACCAGTCCATCTGGGAGTTGTTCTCTTTCCAGAGCATCCAGATCTTCCGCGCTTCGTCGGTAAGCAGGTTTTCGCGGGGGAAGCCCATGTCCACGGCGAAATCTTCCGCGCCCTTTGCGCAGAGCATCACGTGGCTGGTGTTTTCGTAGACTTTGCGAGCCACCAGACAGACGTTCTTAATGTTTCGCACACCACCCACGGAGCCCGCGGAGCGCGTTGGCCCGTGCATGCAGCAGGAGTCCAGCTCAACGTGGCCGTCCTCGGTGGGCAAACCGCCGAGGCCAACGGAGTGATCCGTTGGATCGTTCTCGCGTCCCTGGCAGATAATGTGCGCCGCTGTGAGCGTGTCCTCGCCATCGAGGAGGCGTTGGTATGCTTCCTGAATCGTCTTGTCGCCGGTCACACGCGTGACGATCACGGGCTTAGCCGGGGGCTTGAGCCGCCTGACCGATTCAGCCGTATCCGCGAAAGCGTCAGGAATGGTTGCGGAGGACAGACCGGCGGCGGTGAGCGCGCCGAGCGAGAGGAAATCGCGCCGTGAAGTCATGGCGGGAATGGTATCAAAACCGCTGGTTGCCGGAACGCGCCTGCGCAGTTATCAAAGAAGATTCGGCAAAGGGCAGCTCAGTCCGGCAGCACCATCGTCTTCCCGGCAAGGTCGCAGGCGCGCCATAAATACCAGCTGGCCACACTGCGCCAGGGACGCCAGCGCTCGCCGCGCCGCAGCAGCTGGTCGGTTTTTGCCAGCATCGACGCATCGAATGGCTTGCGTTTCGGCAGGCGGTTAAACGTTAGGGCAAATCCTTTGCGCACGCCGTAATCCGTAACCGGGAACACATCGGGCCGGCCCAGCCGGAAGATCAGCAGCATCTCTACCGTCCATGTCCCGATGCCGCGCACCTCGGTTAGCCGCTCGACGATCTCCGCGTCCGGCATCCGCCGAATCTGCGCCAGCGTCGGCACGGTCCCGTCCATCGTTTTCGCCGCCAGGTCGCGCAGCGCCTTCGTTTTCGAGGCGGAAAGCCCCACGCTGCGCAGCAGATCGTCCGGCGCCTGCAGCAAATGTTCCGGCGCGGGGTGCAGTTCACCAAACGCCGTGAGCAGCCGCTTCAGGATCGCAGCGGCGGCCTTGCCATGGAGCTGCTGGTAAATGATCGACTCCAGCAGCGCCTCAAACGGCGAGTGCTGGCTCTTGAGCCTGAGCGTGAACGGCCCCGCACGCCGCATCAGCTCGCCGAGCTTTGGATCGGCTGCGGACAGCTCGCGGCAGGCGCGCTCCGCGTCGTACCGAACTGGACGTTTTCCATCGACCATGAGAGGCAGTGTAAAGCAGGAATTCGAATGTGGGGCAGCGGGACCGCCGTGGGCGATCCCGCCGTCAGACAGCTACTCCTCGTCTCCTCCGCCGGGCATGTTCGCGGGCTGCGCTGCCGGATTGATGGCCGGCTTGCCCGCCTTGCGCAGCAGGTTGTCGATCGCGGGCAGCTGCGTCTTCCGGAACTCCTCCCAGCCCGGTAAGGCCGCCTGCGCGTCATGCTCCACCTTGCTCACCGCGGCAAGCTGCGCGGCGGTGGCTGGATTGTCCGACTGGTCCAGCTCCATGTACAGTCCCGTCGCTTCGCCATTCACCGCATCGATGCCCGGCTGGCCGGCGGCTGCCTGTGTTCCGTGACCGCCCAGCAGCGACCTAAGCTGCGTGAGGTACGGCGCTAACTGAATGGAGAGGCCCGCATTCTGCGCCGCGCTCATCTGCTGTTCCACGGAGTGCGCTTCCAGATCTGCCTTCGCCACAGAATTGAGCGCGGCCGCTACGCCCACCTGCGCGTCGTGCAGCGTCGTCAGGTCGGCCATCGAGGTATGCACCCGCGGATCCATCTTCACCGTCAGCGGTTCGGAGACGCTTTGGCCGTCCACGGTGAGACGAACGGTGTACGTTCCGGGCAGCACCACCGGGCCCTGGGGTTCCAGCGGGGTGCGATGCGGCACCGCGGAAATGGGATAGTCATAGTGTGTGGCTGTGGGAGTGGTCGCGCGCAGGTTCCACACCCAGCGATGCAGGCCCGCGCCCGTCGGCAGGGGCCCATTGATCTTCGGCCAATACGGCGGAATCAGGTTCGTCCGCAACTCCTGCTTCGTGGGCGTCACGGGATCGGTACTGGCGTATTTGCGGAGAAGATGCCCGTCAGAATCGAGAATTTCCAGCGTGACCACGCCCGTCGCCGCATGCGGCAGATCGAAGTCGATGATCGCGCCGTTGGGCGGATTCTCGCCCATCGGCTCATCCGGCGGCAGCGGCGTGTCGGTGTAGTTGTCGCGGCGGATCCGCCACGCATCCGCGGGTTTGAAGAGGGTCGGCAGGGACTTGCCGGCGTCGGCGGCCATTTCGCGCAGCGGCTCGACGTCATCGAGCACCCAGAATGCGCGCCCGTGCGTTGCCACCGCCAGATCGTCCTGGTGCACCAGCAGATCGCGCGCTGAGGTATGCGGCAGGTTGTACTGGAGCGGCTGCCAGTGGCCGCCATCGTCGAACGAAACGTAGACGCCCAGCTCCGTCGCCGCGTACAGCAGCCCCGGCTGTCTGGAATCCGCTCGAATCGCATTCACGGGGCCATTGTCCGGCAGCCCCCCCACGATTGAGGTCCATGTCTTTCCGCCGTCGTGCGTGCGATACGCATACGGCCGCAGGTCGTTGATCCGCTCCCGATTCACCGCGACATACGC
>DAHUYD010000021.1 GCA_027315385.1 Acidobacterium sp. | reverse complement strand
AGCGACGCTCTGGAGCAGCGGCTGGCGACGAAGGGCGTATTCGGCGGCCTTGTCTTCTTCGCTGCTGCGATCGGCTACTCCGTCGGAGGCGGATTCATTCTGTCGGCCTTCCTGAAGATTTTTCTCCCGGGTAATACCGGGCTTTGGATGAACGGGTCGCGGCTGGCTGAATCAGGAACGCTCTTCCCTGCGCCCGGGCCGCCCGCCCGGGAGGTACTGGGATACTGGTTCATTCCCCTGGCTCTTACGATCGGCGCGCTGCTCCTGATCGCAACCACCTGGGCCATTCGCTTGTGCCTGCGGACCGCGCGGTTCTGCCAGGCCAGGCTGGGTGTGCCGCGCAGCCGGGTTGCGGCGCCCGTGGCGATGCTGGCGCTCGTGGCAATGTTCGGGGCGCGTTCCGCATGGCCCAGGGCGGCCCTGGCCGCTGACCCATCCGTCCTGCTGACTGTGGCTGGGCAGCAGGCGCACCTCGCGCGGCACCTCGCGAATCGGAACGGAGCCCTCCAGGGAGAGCGAATGCGCGACGGGAGAACCTCTCGCCCCAGGCGGGATTCGCCAGCAGGCATGAGCACCGCCCCGAAATTCGCGCCCCGGATGAAACAAAAATGAATTGTCCACATCTAAATCTTTGAGGATCTACCACCGAGAATGACCGAAGTGAGGCGAAACCTGCCCCGAAACCTCAGAATCTGCCGGAGTTAAGCGTGTTTCGTGATATTCTGAAGTTCCTGGGCAGTTGTGCGCCCGTACCCCGGCGGCTTGGTTCCGCATTCGGGATTGCGCCTTCTATGGCTCTGACCGCACCTCGTCCACTCCCAGGGGTTCCTCGGCGCCCCTGAGCGCCGGGCTAAAGCAGACAGATCCGAAATTCTACTGCGGGGGAGCAATCCGCTTGGCAATTGAAGACAAATACGAACAGGATATTCAGAAGCTCATCGACGCCGGCAAGGAAAAGGGCTACCTGACCTACAACGAGGTCAACGACCTGATTCCCGGCGACGTGAACTCGCCCGACGATCTCGACGATCTCGTCTCCACCATCCACACCCAGGGCATCGACATCCTCGAGGGCGGCCCGAAGATTGCCGGCGATCGCGACGAGTTCGAGCCCGAAGAGGGCGAAGACGTCGAGCTGGACCTGACGCCCGGTACCCTCGAAAAAACCAACGACCCCGTCCGCATGTACCTGCGCGAGATGGGCACCGTGCCTCTGCTCACCCGCGAGGGCGAAGTCGAGATCGCGCGCCGCATCGAGCGCGGCCAGATGCGCGTCATGAAGGCCATCTCCCGCTCCGCCGTGGTCATCCACGAGATCGTCGCCCTTGGCGAGGACCTCCGCCGCGGCGTGCGCAACGTCAAGGAAGTCGTCATCTTCGACGACGAGGAGCTCACCGAAGAAGTGGTGCAGGCTCGCGTCCGCCAGACCGTCACCCGCATCGACACGCTGGTCAAGCACCAGAAGAAAGCCCAGCAATTCGAAGAGAAGCTGGCGAACACCAACCAGAAGTCGCGGCCCAGGGAATACCGCCGCATGCGCTGGAGCATCGCCCGCGAAAAGGTGTTGATCTCGCGCATTGTCCGCGAGCTCAAGTACACCAATCAGGAGCGCAAGCGGCTGCTCGACAAGGTCAACAAGACCGTCGAAGCCATGCGCACCCTCGAGCGCCAGATTCGCTCCCTCGATCAGAAATGGGAGCAGTCGCGCTCCGAAGAGCTGAAGAAGGAGTACCGGCGCCAGCAGAAAAACTGCAAAACCGACCTCGAAAAACTGGAAGAAGAGGCCGGCGCTTCCATCGCCGATCTCAAGCGCACGCAGCGCGAGATGATCCAGGGCGACATGGACGCCGAACAGGCCAAGCGAGAGCTCATCGAAGCCAACCTCCGCCTCGTCGTCTCCATCGCCAAGAAGTACACCAACCGCGGACTCCAGTTCCTCGACCTCATTCAGGAAGGCAACATCGGCCTCATGAAGGCGGTCGATAAATTCGAGTACCGCCGCGGTTACAAATTCTCGACCTACGCCACCTGGTGGATCCGCCAGGCCATCACACGCGCCATCGCCGACCAGGCCCGCACCATCCGCATCCCGGTGCATATGATCGAGACCATCAACAAGCTCATCCGCACCTCGCGCCAGCTGGTTCAGGAGCTGGGCCGCGAGCCTACCTCGGAGGAAATCGCGAAGCGCATGGATATCCCGGTCGCCAAGGTCCGCAAGGTCCTCAAAATCGCCCAGGAGCCCATATCGCTCGAGACGCCCATCGGCGAAGAGGAAGACTCGCACCTCGGCGACTTCATCGAAGACCGCCAGGCCGTCTCGCCCTCCGATGCCGTCATCAGCGTCAACCTGAAGGAGTACACATCGCAGGTGCTGCGTACCCTGACTCCGCGCGAAGAGCGCGTCGTCAAGATGCGCTTCGGCCTCGAGGATGGCTCCGAGCATACCCTCGAAGAGGTCGGCCAGAGCTTCCAGGTTACCCGCGAGCGCATCCGCCAGATCGAAGCGAAGGCGCTGCGCAAGCTGCGGCATCCCTCCCGCTCGCGTAAGCTGCGGGCGTTTGTTGACGCCGTTCACGAATAGCTGCCCCCGTAAGGAAAACGAGCGCGAATCCACTTCGCCTCGTTTTCCTTCCTCTTCTCTACCTCGTTTTCCTTCCTCTTCTCTACCTCGTTTTCCTTCCTCTTCTCTACCCCGGTTCCCGTCCCGGACCTGAATTCCATTCCCCGGAAATCCCCCGCTCCCCGACCGGCGCGTTACCCGGAGTTCACTCCAAAGTGTCATTGCCCAGAGTTAATGATTTGTGCAACAGTCAGCCATTGCAGTCCTGGCTGTCTTAACGCTCATCTGCTGGGAGGACTCCGGCTTGCCTGCTTTGGAAATTATCTCTGGCGTTCCCGCCCGCGCGGGCGCTGAAGCTCGTGCTTCGCGCGTCTCCGAAAGTTCTCAACCCATCCCAATCAGGTCAGCGAAGAAAACCCTGGATGGCGGCTGCATTCGCGGATTTCTCTGGGCCGTTGCTTTTGAGGCAGCAAGTGTCGCCATGGCTGGCGCCTTGCTCTTCGGCATTTACACGCTCCAGCACTGATACTGGCCATCCATCGGCTCCGGCGAAGCTGTCCCTGGCGTGTCGCTGCGCAACTCTCCATCACTGCACGGTCAGGTTTACATTCACGCTGTGCGTGATATTGGAGGTCGCGCCCTTCACCGTCAGAACATACGCGCCGGTCGGCGTCTGGTTCAGCGCCGTACCCCCGCCGCCTCCACTGCCCCCTCCGCCTGATCCGCCGCTCGCGGTTACGCTGCAGCCGATCGGCGCGGCCAGTGTCACCGCCAGAATCGCCAGCAGCGCCGCCCAGCGCCTGCGGCGCATTCCCGCCAACATCACCGGCAGCAGCATCGCCAGCAATGGCGCGGGCAGACGTCCGCGCATCGCCGGTTCGCGCGCCGTCGCCGAGCTCTCCGCCACTCCTGTCGCGATGCAGATATTCGCCGTGGAAGCATTTTCGCCATTCAGCACCACGCTGGCCGTGGTTGCCGCGGGACACACTCCGTTCGATAGGTCCCCAAACGTGCAGGCGGCATTTTGCGGAGCGCCTCCGCACGTCAGCACCACCGTCCCGGACATGCCGCCCAGCCCCGCCACCTGCACCGCGAAGCTCGCCGTTTGGCCGCTGACAACTACCGCCGACGACGATCCCGTGACCGTCAGACTGAAATCGACTGCCGCCCCTGCAAGCTCCACTTTCAGCGCCTGCGGCAGGTTGCCGGCGCTCACGCTCAGCGTTCCCGTCACCGCCCCGGTTGTCGCAGGCGCCGTAAACGTGATGCCGATCTGGCAGGCCGCCCCCACGCCGAGCGTCGCGGGACAGCTATTGCTGGCAATCGCAAAGTTGGCGCTCGCGGCCGCCGTCAGATTCGTCAGCGGATATCCCCCGCTGTTCGTTACCGTAATAGTCTGCGCGCTGCTCGTTGTGCCCGCGGCATAACCGCCGAAGTTCACAGACGCCGGCTCAGCCGAGACGCCCGGCGGAGCTACCCCGGATCCCGTCAGGTCCACGGTCTGGCTGCGGAATTCGTCCGTCACCGTCAGCGTGCCGCTTTCCGGACCCACCAGGGTGGGCGCGTAAGTCACCGCAATCGTGCAGCTGCCATGGCCCTGCAATGTCGACTGGCAGTTGTTCTCGGCGCTGTAATCCCCCGTTGCGGCCGCCGCAATCCCGGTCAGCGTCTGATCTCCGCCATTGCTCAGCGTCACCACCTGCGCCGCGCTTGCGGTCCCCACCTGCTGCGCGGCAAACGCGAGCGCCAGTGGCGCCAGCGTGTCCGTTGCCGCCGCCTCGCCCGTGCCGGAGAGCTGCGCCGTCTGCGTGCCCAGCGAATCCTCCACCGTAAGCGCGCCGGTCAGCGTGCCTGGCGCGGCCGGCGCAAACACGATGGACACCGTGCAGCTCGTGTTCGCCCCCAGGGAATTTCCGCAGGTATTCCCCGCAATCGAAAAATCGCCGCTCGCCGTCTCGCTGGTCAGCGTGACCGCCTCGCCTCCGGTATTCGCAATCGTGATCGTCTGTGCCGCAGTCTGCGCGCCCACATTCGCCGCTCCAAACGTCAGCGATGGCGGCGTCAGCACCACGTCCCCCGCGGCCACTCCCGTCCCGCTCAGCGGCGCCGTCAGCTGTCCTCCGCTAACATTGGCGAAGATCGTCAGCGTACCCTGTTCCGCGCCCGTCTGCGTCGGGTTGTAACTCACCAGGATTCCGCACGTCCCCTCCGGCGCAACCGCCTGCCCCACGCACGTATCGGTTTCGCTGAAGTCTCCGGTCGCCGAAATGCCGGATACGTTCAGAGTCAGGCGCCCTGTATTCGTCACGACCATCGTTTGCGCTGCGCTCGCGGTCTGCACCTGCTGCGGAGCAAAGCTCAGCGACGCAGGGGCCAGCGCGACGGTTGTGGTGGTTATTCCGCCCGTCGCCAAGCTCGCCTGCCAGATGCCGCGCCCGTAGGTCGCCGCCCGCAGCGCCTGCGTGGTCCCCGCCATAATCGTCATCAGACCGACCACCGGCGAGTTCGGCAGTCCGCTGCCGTACACATTCCAGCACGCCGAACCCGGCGTCGCGCAGGCTGTCACGTTCTCGGCGATGTAAACGCCGGTGTCGGTCGCGGCGTACACGATGTTCGCGTCGTTGGGATCGACCACGATGCTGTTCGCAGGCGCATCCGGCAGATTCGACGTGATGTCGCTCCAGTGAGCTCCCGCATCGGTCGAGCGATACACCAGTGGCTCCTGCAGCAGAGCGCTCGTATAGCCCTGCACCGTCACGTAAACCGTCTGTCCTGTGGCGTCATGAGGATCGGGATAGATACTCGAGATGTCGAATTCACCCGGATTGAACCGCTCGTTCGTATCGTTGGTCACCGGCGACGCATACTCATCCGTCCAGCTGGTGGTGGAAGCCTGCGAACCGGAGTTGACCGCCGCCGTAAAAAAGTGGCCTGGAACGATCCCGCCGCCATCCAGCACGCCCGCCATGCCCGCGTAGATTTCCTCCTCGCTGCTGCCGCCGCCCACTGTGCTCGCCACCGCCGCCAGCGATCGAACCTCCGCATCCCCGTTGCAGAACGAGGTGGTCTGATCGCCGTCCAGAATTCCGCTCAGCAAGCTGTCGGTACTCCACCCCGCTCCGCTGGCCGCCCCTCGCCATACCCGGCATGTGCCCAGAATCAGGTTCGCGGAGTTCAGCGGATCCAGCAGCCAGGGCGCTGGAATCGTCTGCACATCGTTGTCTGCCTGCGCTTCGCCAATCGCCACACTGCCGAATCCCGCCTTGTCGCAGCTTGTCCCGTCTGTGCACCGGTTGATGCCTACGCCGAACTCCGACGTGGCATACCAGTTCTGCGGATTAGCCGCGTCGATCGCCACCCCATTGCCTTCCCCGTCCAGCACCTGGTTCCATATCTGCGCGCTGTTCTGCGGAGCCGCCGTTCCCATCGCTCCCAGCGCCGCCATCCAGGTGGCCGGATTATTCGGGTCTTCCGCGAAGCTTTCCACCTCCGCCAGCGAGCCAAGGCCGCCGTTCACGTTCTGAAAGTGGTTCGCATCGTCCGCCGAGCACGGCGTCGCCTGCTCGTTCACCTCGTCCGTTGTGCGCCACAGTCCACCGTCGTTGCCGAAGTACATCAGCCCGCTTCCGGCAAAGGTGCTTTCCACCGCGTGCTGCCCCGGAGCCACCTGAGCCGCTGCGCAGGTTTGCGTGTTCGTCGTGTTTCTCCACACGCAGCTGTTGGCCAGGCTGCATTTAAAAATGTCCGTCGTCCCCGCAAACAGCAGCGTATCCTGCTGCGACGGCGCAGCCGCCAGCCACAGGTTGTAATCTCCCGCCGCAATCGTGCCATCGCCCGATTGCAGCGCCTGATCGGCGATCTGCGTTCCGAACTGCACGGTTGACGATGCGCAGACCCCCGCCGTCGGATTGCACGCATCCTGCCACAGACCCTGGTCGTTGTTCGCGCCGTCCACGGTCAGCGCAAACAGATCTCCCGTAGCCGGCTGCACCGCCAGCGCTCCGCGAAAAATGGGGCACGCCGGCGAGGCGGGCAAATCCGTATTCGCCGGGCAAAGCTCAGTCGACAGATTCTGCCCCGGCTGATGATCCAGCCGCGTCCACGTGATTCCATCGCTCGACCCGTAGTACCCGTGATAGCGAACCGCCGCGTAAAAACTTTGCCGCATCGCATTCCAGACCACCGCCGTCGCCGCGTTGCTGCCTACCTGAACATCGTTGGGATCCTCCACGACGGTCGTTCCATCCTGGATAGCCCCCAGGTTCCACGTCGCGCCCGCATCTTCGGAGTAGTAGAGCCCTTCGACATTCTCCGTCTTGCTCGCAACGGCTCCCACCAGCGCTCCATACGCCGACTGGCTCACCGCCGCCACCACCTCGTCCGGATTCGCCGTGCTCCAGGCAAATTCCGCGATCGCGTTCCCCAGAAAGCTGAAAGTTTTGCCCGAGCCACCCGGGGCTCCGGCCGTGGTGATCAGCGTCCACGTCGCCCCGCCATCCGTGGAACGCAGAATCCCCGCGCCATACCATGAATCCGTCGCGTCATTGGGATCGCCGGTACCGGCCAGCACCACGCCCGTGCCGCGTGGCTGCACCGAGATCGCTCCAATACTCAGCGACGTCAGCGTCGCCGCCGAAAATACGCTCAGGTTGTCGGTCAGAGGTTCGAACTGCGGCGCTGTCGAGGCCGCCGTCGTGGACTTCCACACCCCTCCGCCCGTGGTTCCGGCATAAAGACTGTTGCCGCTCGGGTCCGAAGGATCCGCCGCCAAGCTCGTGATCCGCCCCGTCACCAGCCCCCACGCCGCCGTGCTCACCTGCATTGGCCCTGTCGGCTGCCATTCCGCCAGAGGCGCCGTCTGCGCCTGCGCCCGCGCCATCGCCGCGTGCTGCGCCCGCGCCCGCAGCAGAATCGCCGCCGGAATGCCGCTGTCCCCCCGCCCCACACCCCGCCGCATCAGAAACTGCTCGGCTCGCCTGCGCGCCCCCGCCGCCGACAGCGCGGCCCGGACTCGAGCCGCCTGAACCCCCTGCGCCGCCTGGCCCGCAGCCACCGAATGCGCCAGAAGCGCCGCAGCACAAACGGCACACGCAAGAGCGATCCTGGCACGAAGCGTCAAGGGCAGACCCATTCCAGTGGACGGACGGAATGGCTTGATTATTCAATCCCGCTGCGCAAAGCAGCACGTTACTTTGGTCAGGAGACGTTACCGGTTGTCCCAAAAAAGGAAGGAGATACCGAATTGGGACCACCCGCCGCCGCTCTCCCCAATGAAGCCTGAGCACTGAGCGTGCGATCCCCGCGCTCTTGCGCGGCAGTCAGCCCTGCCTGAACAACCGAAAGTAGAAGCGAGGAAAACCAAAAGACTACCGGCATTGACGATCGGCCGTTCCCAAAATCAGCGCAGAATGGGAAACGCACCGCCGGATGGCCCCGCGTAGTCCATGTCGAATCCCAGTTGCAGCTTCGCCGCTTCCGTCATCCGCGCCGGCGACCACGGCGGATCGAACACCACTTCCACCCGCACTTCCTTCACCTCCGGCAGCCGGCGCAGCTTCTGCTCCACGTCCGCCTTCAGCACGTCGGACATTCCGCACCCCGGCGCCGTCAGCGACATCTGCACGTCGATCTTCTTCCCGCCGCCCTCGGCCTCGACGATCGCGCAGCCGTAGATCAGCCCCAGATCCACAATGTTCACCGGAATCTCCGGATCGTACACTGTCTTTAGCTGGTCCCACACCATCCGCTCGCTGAACGTCGGCGGCGCATGCTGCTCCGCCTCCGGCCCGCTCAGTCCCAGCGCGTCCGCATCCTGCGCCTCAATCCGATACAGCGCGCCCCGCGCCGAAACCGTATAGCTACCGCCCATCGCCTGCGTAATCCGAACTGTCGTCCCGGCAGACAGACTCTGCTTCGTCCCCGCGGGAATGGCAGTCCCTGCGCAGTCGCGCGTCAGCGTCACGGTTTGGTTGGTGATGATCACTTATTCGTCATCCTGAGCTAGTTGTCATCCCGAGCTATTCGTCATCCTGAGCGGAGGTTGTTCGCCACAGCGAACAACCGTAGTCGAAGGACCTGCATTTCGTCTCTGGAGCCTGCATTATTAACTTTCGCGTGGGCAGCGGGAAAGTTAATAGCAGGCTCCAGCTGCCCGCTTCGCTGACCGTTTCGCCAGCTACTCCGTCGAGATACTTTCCTGCTTGCCTTCCAGTGCTGCCTCCAGCGTGTGCCACGCCAGGCTCGCGCACTTCACGCGTGCCGGAAACTCCGACACCCCGGAAAATACGGCCAGCTTGCCCAGCTCCGCTTCGCTCGCCTGCCCGTGGCCCGTTACCAGCTCGTGAAACTGCTCAAAGATTCGATGCGCCTCGGCCTTCGTCCTGCCCTTCACGGTCTGCGTCATCATCGACGCCGACGCCTTCGAGATCGCGCAGCCCGCCCCCTGGAATCCGATATCCTTCACCACGTCGCCGTCCATCTCCAGATACACGGTGAACCGGTCGCCGCACAGCGGGTTATACCCTTCGGCCTTGTGATTCGTATGCGCC
>DAHUYD010000194.1 GCA_027315385.1 Acidobacterium sp. | reverse complement strand
GGAAGTATCGACGCATCTTGCGCCGGAGCAGCACTCGCCGACGCGGGGCATGGGAGCGCACGGCGCGCCGCAGGGCGGGCTGGCTCCGGAGATGGAGGCATCGCACAGCGGGTCGCACTCGATGGGCATGGAGGATCGCGGAATCTACCACGCGGCGGACGCGATGCGCGGCATGTACGACATGGGCGACGCGCCCAGCTGCCACACCTGCGGAGCGATTATGGTGCGGAACGGGAGCTGCTACCGGTGCATGAGCTGCGGCTCAACCAGCGGTTGCAGTTAGGAGCGCCTCACCGGATGGCGGGCCTCCGTCATCCCAATTTGGCCGAGCCGGGGCGGGGAGAAGATTTCCTCATCCCGGCTCAAATGTCTTTCGGGAAAGGGCAAGGTCGGAGGTTGAGATGTTAGATCTAGGCGCAATGATTACAGTCGTGAAGGAAGCCGCCTCCGCGGCAAAGGCGGCGGGGAAAATCGATCTTTACGTGAAGATCGTCGACTTACAGGGCAAGATCAATGAACTACAGACTGACCTGAACGCCAAAGAGGAAGAGATACAGGCTCTTCGTGGCAGAAATGCCCAGCTGACGAAAACATTGGAGTTCCCTGGAAATCTGGCTTACAACGGCGTCTGGTACATCGCAGCGGGGGATCCCCATCCTTACTGCCCGCACTGTTGGGAGGTGAGCAGGACGGCAATTCATCTAAAACACGTGGGTATGGTCATAGCCGGGGAGAGGAATGATTGCCCGAACTGCAGGCAAACATTCGTGGACACGGCGCGGGAGCAGAAGGGACCGCCTCGTCTCGTGCCGCGAGTTGGCCCGTACAGCCGAAGAATCTGAATCGCGTAGAGTTCAGCAGCACAGCACTTCAGGCCTCGCGCAGCGAGGCTGCGGTAGAAGCCATGGCCTTCAGGCCATGGAACAGAGGGATGGAAATAGATGCGGCTTTAGCCGTGGCCGCGCCTGAAGGCGCGCAAAGAACAAGCGCTTTTCGCCAGGCTAAAGCCAGGCGCTTCTACCGTCTTCGTCGCTTCGCGACGAATCGAATACAAATCCCGCAATTGTCGAGCACCATCGTAATCTTTCGTTGCTGCAACGGCCGCGCTACCGTCACAGCGTGACTGAACTCGCGCCTCAGGAAATTCGGACCTTCTTCATCACAACCGTCACTGCCAATCGCCGCCGCGTCTTTCAAACCGACGCGAACGCGCAGCTATTGCTGAATCTCTTCAAGGACGATCGCGCGAAGGCGCGTTACCAACTCCACGCCTTCGTGCTGATGCCGGATCACCTTCATCTTCTGCTCACGCCGGCGCCGGCCGTCTCCATCGAGAAAGCCCTGCAATTCATCAAAGGAGGATTCTCCTTTTCCCTGAAATCGCGCATGCCAGTGTGGGAGAAGAGCTTCACGATGCGCCGCATCGCAGATTCGCACGACTTTGCCTCACATCGCGATTACATCCATGCGAACCCCGTACGAGCGCGTTTGTGTTTATGCCCGGAGGACTTTCCCTTCTCGTCAGCTCGTGACGAATTCGCGGCAGATCCCGCGCCGGCGCATCTCCGGGCCTGAAAGTCGAACCGCTCAGGGGTCTATATGATTCCCCGGCTCAAACTATTTGAGGGAACTGGTCCTCCCTGGGATTTATGCCTCTCGACATAAGGCGCGGGAGAGCTCTGTGGCCGCCGCTCCTAATTTAATTTAGACAGCAGCGATAGTTCGGCAAGCCACCGAATCTATTCAGGTTATAGCCGGGATAATCAATTCCCCGGTAAGAAGCGGTAATTATCTAAAGCAACTGAATTGGCAACCCACCCCTCCAATGGCGTGAAAAGTTCATTGCCCTGGATGATTCCCGGGCATTTCTGCTAACGAATCCATCTCTGCTCTCGAAAACCTGATTCTGGTTATTTGTTGCTTTCCACCGAGTGCCGAGCAGGCCTTGTGAAGGGGATGAATATGTCAGTTCTGCGACTTTCCAGAATCTCAGCCAGCGCTCTCGCAGCGGTTCTTCTCATGAGCTGTGGAAGCAACAGTTCACCCAACCCCATGACCGCTTCTACCGGCACCGCTCCCACGGTAATGACGGTGGTCCCCCAATCCAGCGGATATGGCACCAACCGTCTGATTGGGGTGGTCTTCAGCAAGGCGATGGACCCGACAAGCATCAACGCGAAGACCTTTTTGGTTACAGGCGTACCTGGCACAGTCTCGTACGACGCAACCAATATGATTGGCTACTTCAAATCGTCCGCCGACTATGCGGGCAATACGCAATACAACGCGAGCATTACTGTTGGGGCAAAGGACGCGAGCGGAACTCCACTTGCCGCGCCGTTCGCTTTCTCATTTACCACCCGGTCATCCGCGGACACATCGGCACCCACGGTGAGCGGAGTAAACCTTGCCGCGGGCGCGACATGCGTGCCTCTGAACCAGGCGATCGATCTCACATTCGACGAACAAATGAACTCGCTTACCATCAATCCCAGCACGTGTTTCATTCAAGGGCCGGCGGGGAACGTGCCGGAGAGCGTGCTGTATCACGTCCTCACGCAGACTGCTCTTTTAATTCCCTCGTCTAACCTGGCGGCGAATACAACTTATACGATCATGGCGACCACTGGGGCGCAGGACCTGGGCGGCGTGGCCCTGCGTTCGCCATTTAGTCAGAACTTTACGACCGGTCCTTGCCAGAGCGGCGGAACGCTGCCGGTCATACTTTGTCCTAACATAGGGAACTTCTCAGTTCTGGCCGGTTCCACCGTGACCAACACCGGTCCCACCACTGTCTCCGGCAATGTTGGAGTCAGCCCAGGTACAGCGATCACGGGGTTTCCGCCGGGGACGGCGGGCGGAACGATTCAAAGTTCAGACGGCGCCACAGACCAGGCCCAGATCGCCCTGGCGGCAGCGTATGAAGATGCTGCCGGACGATCGGGCGGCAAAACGCTGGCTGGAGATTTGGCGGGACAGACGCTCACCTCCGGTGTCTATACGTCGACGTCGTCGCTTGAAAACTCCGGCGCCGTGACTCTGGACGCTCAGGGCAATCCCAATGCAGTGTTCATCTTCCAGATCGGGTCCACGCTGACGACGGCGAGCGGGAGCCACGTTATCCTGGTCAACGGCGCCTCAGCCTGCAACGTCTTCTGGCAGGTTGGCAGTTCCGCGACGCTGGGAACGGGGTCTGTATTCAATGGAAACATCCTGGCGCTGGCATCGATCACCGTAACCACGGGCGTGACCTTAAACGGCAGCGCGCTGGCGCGGACAGGCGCCGTCACTTTGGACGACGATGTTATTACGAGCTGTCCCTGTGCGCCAGCGTCTTAGCAGGCCGCGCCTGAAGGCGCTTGAAAAGCAGGCGTGTGTTCGCCAGGCTAAAGCCTGGCGCTTCTACCGTTTTCCTCGCTGCGCGAGGAATTTGGGGCCGGGGCAACGAACGCATCGGCCTCTGACAGGCACACGGCCTCGCAGGCGGTTCCGCAGCGTCTTTCGAAAGGCGAGGCGATTGAGGCGAGACAATCGGGGCTAGGTAATCGCCGGGGTACCTGGGGGTAGCTGGGTGGGCACAATCGACGGGATCGTGCCAGACTGGTAACAGGCGGCGCTCGCCGCGACCGTTGCGCGCCGCACGGGTTCATGGGATCAGGCCGCCTTCGGCGAGGTGCAATCATGATTAAAAACAGCGGGAAGTATGTGGTTTTGGCAGGGCTGGTCAGCGCGCTGGCGCTGGGGCAAGCGTATGGGCAGTCCGCGCAGAGCCAGCAGGATCAGAAGACGCCGCAGGCGCAGCAGAGCCAGCAGACGCAGCCAAGCCAGAACCAGGACGATCAGCACTCCGGCGTGTCGCATCCGCCGCCCGACTCGTCGATCGATGCCAATGAAATGCCCGCGCAGCCGACGCCGGTGGCCAAGCCTTCGCCGGCGATTCCGGCGAGTACGCAGGCCGCGCAGCCGAGCGCCGCCGCGGCACCCGCACAGGCCAAAGCGGCGCAGGCCGCGAATCCGGATGAGGGCATCGTGACGTCTGTCCCGGCAGCGCCCGCGGGCGGCAATGCGGCGAACGGCGAACAGGACAATAATCCGGACGATTACGGGATTGTGACGTCTGTGCCGGCGGCGAACGACTCGGAGGCTGCGATCACGGCGGACGGGTGGAATGCCAATGAAGCGATCGTGAACGTGGTACCGGTGGATCCGAACGCGCTGGGCCCGGGGACGAACATATCGGTACGGCTGAAGCAGGCGCTGTCAACGGACAGCACGGAGGCGGGGGCGACGTTCCGCGCCGAAGTTGCCGAGAGCATTTATAACGGCAGCCAACTGGTGATTCCGGCGGGCTCGGAGATGCGGGGAACGGTGGTGCATGTTGCGCATGGGCACCATCTGATCAACCGGGCGAACATCATGCTGCGGCCGGACATGATCGTGCTGCCGGACGGCACCGCGTACCACCTGTACGCGACCATGGTGGAGTCATTTGCGCCGGGAACGGACGTCAATGATGAAGGCGCCATCGTGGCCAGCCATCACTTTGGGAAGGATGCGGTGGAATACGGGGCGGCCGCCGGGGCGGGCGCAGCGGCGGGAGGCGTGATCGCCGGGCCGGTGGGCGCAGGCGCGGGCGCGGTGGTCGGCACAGGGCTGGCAGGCACGCACATGCTGAGACAGCCAACGCAGGCAGCCGAACTGCCGAAGGGATCGATGCTGATTTTCAGTTTGACCGAGCCGATGCCGCTGACTCCGACAAAAAACTAGCTCAAGACAGTTGAATTCAGAGAAAGCCCCACCGGGAGTCCCCGGTGGGGCTTTCCGCTGCGCGCCAGAAGACGCCAAAATCCGCTTCTGTGGATTTTTCACAACCACGGTCGCGCAAATGGCGGCATATGAAGCAAAATGGTTGCTGCCTCGCCGAGAGGCGAGCGGCCCGCTCCATTTGGAGTGTTGAATGGAGCGCGCAGGGAGTGAAGAACGCAGCAACGGAGCGGAAGATCGCATGACGGCTGAACAGTTTCGCAGCATGGCACTGGCGCTGCCAGACGCGGAAGAGCGCGAACACATGGGACACCCGGACTTCCGGGTTGGAGGCAGGATTTTCGCGAGCCTGGGGTATCCGGACGAGGAATGGGGGATGGTGAAGCTGTATCCGGACCAGCAGCGGGATTTTATGGCGATCGCGCCGAAGGTGTTTGTACCGGTGAAGGGCGAGTGGGGCCGGAAGGGCTGCACCCGCGTGTGCCTGAAGGCGTCGACGCAGGCGCGGGCGAAGGCGGCGCTGTATGCGGCATGGCGCAACGCCGCGACGAAAACCATGAAGAAAAGCCTGGAAGCGCCGGCCCAAGCGAAGCGGCGGAAGGCTGCGCAGGCTGTGTAGCTACATCTGGCGGCGGCCTTCGAGGGCGCGAGCCATGGTGACCTCGTCGGCATATTCGATATCGCTGCCGGCGGGAACGCCGGTGGCAATGCGGGTGAGGCGGACGCCGGAAGGACGCAGCAAATCGGCCAGCCAGTTGGCGGTGGCCTCGCCTTCGACGGTGGGCGAGGTGGCGAGGATGACCTCGTCCAGTTGGCCGCGCTGAGCGCGGGCGACGAGGCCCGCGGTGCGGAGATGCTCCGGGGCAACGCCGTGCAGCGGCGAGAGCGTGCCGTGCAGCACGTGGAAGACACCGTTCCACGAGCGGGTTTTTTCGATGCTGGCGATGCTGGTGGGCTCCTCAACGACGCAAACGAGGCGCTGGTTGCGGGTGGGGCTGGAGCAGTAGGCGCAGGGATCGACGTCGGTGATGTTGTTGCAGATGGAGCAGAGGCGCAGGCGCCGGCGCACGTCGCGGATAGCATCGGCGAGGGCCGCGGCGTCCTGCTCCGGCGAGCGCAGGATGTAGAAGGCGAGGCGCTGGGCGGATTTGGCTCCGACGCCGGGGAGCTTGCGCAGTTCCTCGATGAGCCGCGCCATGGGTTCCGCGAATCGCGACACGAAAGCCCTCTCTACGCCCGATCCGCCAGGGCGACGGGGGATTCGTCCGGGGCGAGACGGCCGATGCGCACGGCATGGGCCAGCTCGGAGAGCAGCTCGCGGGTTTGCTTCCAGTCCATGCAGGCGTCGGTGATGCTCTGGCCATAGACCAGCTCGCGGCCCGGCAGGAGCTTTTGGGCGCCGGCGACCAGGTTGCTCTCGAGCATCAGGCCGACGATGCGGCGGTCGCCGGCGGCAATCTGCGCGGCGACGTTGCGGCAGACGGCCGGCTGACGCGTGTGATCTTTGCCGCTGTTGGCGTGGCTGCAGTCGATCATGACGCGCTGCGGGAGGCCGGCCTGATCGAGGAGACGGCAGGTTTCCTCGACAGAGACGGCATCGTAGTTCGCGGTTTGGCGGCCGCCGCGCAGGATGATGTGGCAGTCGGCGTTGCCGGCGGTAAACAGGATGGCGGACTGGCCGTACTTGGAGTGGCCGAGGAAGGTGTGCGGATGGCCAGCGGAGAGGATAGCCTCGATGGCGATCTGCACGTTGCCGGAGGTGCCGTTTTTGAAGCCGACGGGGCAGGAAAGGCCGGATGCGAGCTGGCGATGGCCCTGGCTTTCTGTGGTGCGGGCGCCGATGGCGCCCCAGCTGACCAGCTCGGCGACGTACTGGGGCGAGATCATGTCGAGGAATTCGGTGCCGGCGGGAACGCCCATTTCGGCAAGGTCGAGGAGCAGGCGGCGCGCGAGCCGGAGACCATCGTTGATGCGATAGGACTCGTCGAGGAAAGGGTCGTTGATGAGGCCCTTCCAGCCGAGGGTGGTGCGGGGCTTCTCAAAATAGACGCGCATGACGAGGCGGAGCTCGCGGGAGAATTCGGCGGCGGCGGTTTTGAGCAAGCGGGCGTACTCGCGGGCGGCGGCGGGATCGTGAATGGAGCAGGGGCCAGCGACAACCAGGAGGCGCGGATCGCGGGCGTTGAGAATCTCGACGATTTCGCGGCGGGCATGGAAGACGGTGGCCGAAGCGGCGTCGGTGACCGGCAGCTCTTCTTCAAGAAACACCGGGGGCAGGACGACTTTGGTGGAGCGGATGCGGAGATCGTCGGTGCGGAAGAACATTTTCTCTTTCAGTGTAAGCGAGAGGGGGGAATCCGCCGCGCAAGGAGCCCTATGATCGAGGTATGCGGGCGCTTGTGGCGCTGGTGCTGGCGATCCATCTCGCCTGGATCCTGTGGGTGATTGTGGGGGCGATTTTCACGCGCGGGCGTCCGTGGCTGACGGCGTTTCACCTGGCATCGCTGGGGTGGGGGGTGATTGTGGACTCCGGCCCGTGGCCGTGCCCGCTGACCATGCTGGAGCAGTGGCTGGAAGCGAAGGCCGGGATGGCGGTATTTCACGGCAGTTTTATGGTGCACTATCTCGACGCGATCGTGTATCCGAATGTGCCGGCGCCAACGATCATGTGGGGCGCGACCGGCGTGTGCTGCGCGAATCTGCTGATCTATGCCTATCGATTGGGGCGATGGATGCAGGGCCGGCGCGCCGGGGCGGAAAACGGGTGGAAGTAATTCGGGAAGGGGTACGAACGGGGCGCCGGGGCGGTGCTATCCTTGGCTCGAAATGGAGACACCCGCAATTGCGACACGCGGCCTGAGCCGCCGCTTTGGGGATTTCACGGCCGTCGATCAGGTGAGCCTGCATGTGGCGCGAGGGCAGTTTTTCGGTTTTCTGGGGCCGAACGGCGCGGGAAAATCGACGACCATCAAGATGCTGACCGGGCTGCTGGCGCCGACGTCGGGGGAGATCGAGGTGCTGGGCCTGGACTTCGCGGCGAATCCTATTGAGGTGAAGCGGCAGATCGGTGTGGTGCCGGAGGGGCTGGCGCTGTTCGGGCGCCTGACCGCGTCGGAATACCTGCGATTTGTGGGACGGATGTACGGGCTGGACCGCGCCACGGTAAACCAGCGCACGGAAGAGCTGCTGGAATTCATGAATCTGGCCAACGAGCCAAAGAAACTGGTGACGGACTTCTCGCACGGGATGCAGAAGAAGCTGGCGCTGGCGGCGGCGGTGATTCACGGGCCGAAGGTGCTGTTTCTGGATGAGCCGTTCGAGGGCGTGGACGCGCTGGCGGCGGGAGCGCTGAAGGCCATGCTACAGCGCATGATCGCGCGCGGGGCGACCATCTTCCTGACCTCGCACGTGCTGGAGATTGTGGAGCGGCTGTGCAGCCACGTGGCGATTATCCACCAGGGGCGGCTGGTGGCGAATGGCTCGCTGGAAGAGCTGCGCGCCGGGGTTGCGCTGGCCGACGACACGAGCGACGAGAAGCTGACGCTGGAGCAGATATTTTTGCGCACTGTGGGGGGCAGCGAGCCGAGCAACGAGGAAGCTCTGCAGGAGCTGTCGTGGCTGTGACAGGCAGAGAGGGCGGAGCGAACCGGCAGGGGTTCGCTTCGCAACTGGCGCGACAGCAGTACTCGGCCCTGGCGTGGGCGCGGCTGCGGATTTTTGCGCATTCGCTGCGATCGCGGCGCGGCGGACTGGACCTGAGCGCGGGCATTATGAGCTACGTGATGGGCCTGGGGATTGCGCTGGGGCCCTCCATTGCTCTCGGCATCGGTGCGTGGTTCGGGGTGAGCCGCCACCATCCGCTGGGCCTGATTGCGGAACTGTGGGTAGTACTTGGAATCTGGCAGTTTCTCTCGGCACTGGCGCCGGCGCTGGCCGGCCCGAGTCCGGAGATGAACAACCTGCTGCGTTATCCGATCAGCTTTGGTTCGTGGGTTCTGCTCTATCTGGTTTACGGCCTCATCAGCCCTTCTTCGATCATCGGCGCGCTGTGGTGCGTGGCGATATGGATCGGGGTTGGGGTAGCGCAGGCGAATCTGCTGGGCTGGGCCGCGCTCGCCCTGGCTATTTTTGCCATGTTCAACCTGCTGCTGTCCCGGGCGATTCTGGCATGGGTGGAGCGCTGGATGGCACAGCGCCGCACGCGCGAGATCCTGACAGCGGTGTTTTTGTTTTTCGCGCTGGCTGTTCAGGTTCTGAACCCGGCGCTCTACCAGCAGAATGGCAAGCTGCCCTTCGGCCTGAAGCAGAGCACGATAAGCCACGTTGCGGACAAAGTGAAATGGGTGCAGGGGGTGTTCCCGCCGGGGCTTGCCAGCGCATCGATTCTGCGCCCGGCGCAGGGCCAGACCGCCGCCGGCGCGGGCGCGCTGGGCGCATTGCTGCTGTGGATGCTGGGCGCCGGGGCCGTGCTGACCGTGCGCCTGCATGCGGAGAGCCGGGGCGAAAGCCTGAGCGAAGCGCCGCGGGCGATGGCGGCAGGGAGGCGCCCGGCGCCCCGGCGGTGGCGAGCGCTGGACTTCTCCGGCCCGCTGGCGGCCGTGTTCGAGAAAGATTTGCGGTACGTGCTGCGCAGCGGGCCGCTGCTCTACGCGCTGGGGACGCCGCCCGTGATGGTGTTCTTCTTCAGCATGATGTACCGGCAGGGCCTTTACTCTTCTGTGCCTCGCGGCGATGCGCTGCCGCTGGGGCTGGCCTGGGCGTTTCTGGGGCTCACGCGGCTCGTCTACAACAATCTTGGAATGGAGGGCGCGGGGATTCAGTTTTACTTTCTTTCGCCGGCGCCGGCGCGGACCGTGGTGCTGGGCAAGAATATGCTGCACCTGGCGCTGTTTGCGCTGGAAGCGGCGGCGATCTGCGGGATGATCGTCTTCCGGTTTGGCGCGCCGCGGGGCGGCATAGCAGTGGCCACGATTGCCTGGGTGCTGTTTGCGGTGCCCGCAAATTTTGCCGCGGGAAACGCCCTCTCCATTAGCATGCCTTACCGCACCAGCCTGACGCGGATGAAAGGGGAGGCGGGCTCGCTCAGCAACACGCTGCTGAGCATGTTCATCCAGCTGAGTCTGCTGGGCATTGGGGCGGCCGTGTTCATCCCGTTTGCCGCGTTCGGGAGGGAATGGATGGCAACACCGGTCCTGCTGGCGCTGGCGGCGGTGAGCATCTTTGTGTATTGGCGCATCCTGGGGAACGTGGACCGGATGGTGGAGAACCGGCGGGAATCGCTGACGCTGGAAGTGATGAAGGGGCGATGAATGGCTGAGGGATCGGCGGTTCGCCTGGTGGGAGAGGAAATCTTCAGGAGGGGAGAGTAAATTACCTGGTGTGGGCGCGGGCGCGTCCCAAATCGATCCACCAAGGAGAATGCCTTTGAAACGCAGCGTACGGTTGTGGTCTCTCGGGTTGCTGGCCGCCGCAGCATCCATTCCCGCTCTGGCGCAGAATAACGGGGAACAGGTCTACAAAGCGCGGTGCGCCATGTGCCACGGACAGGACGGACTGGCCACCACCGCGGTGGCGAAGATGATGAGCGTGCCATCGTTCAAGTCGCCCGCGGCGAAGAAGATGACGGCGGCGCAGATGATCGCGGCGACGACAGACGGCAAAGGGAAGATGCCCGCGTTCAAGGGCAAGCTGACGGCGGCCCAGATCGAGCAGGTCGTGGGGTATATCCAGAAGCTGCAGAAGTAGCGGGAGCCAGAGCCCTTCCGCGCACTACCCACTCGAGCCGCGGAAGCAGGCGCGGCTGGAGCGGTTGCCTGCGGGGAAAGTTCTCCCCGGAGGTGGGAAGCGCGGGCTGTTTTCCCGGAGTGAAATGCGCATGCGCAGCAACTGAGCACAATCGTCGCACCCTCCAACGAGATGTGATGAGTGCGGCCCGGCCCAATCCTCGCGTCTCGAAGACGATTCTCTTTATCGGCATCGCGGTGATCGCCAACAGCTTCGGCAACCTGATGCTGGCGCTGGGCATGGACCGCATGCCGGCGTTCCAGCATGTGGAGCTGGCGCACTATCTGGTGGGGCTGCTGACGAATCCATTTCTGATTCCGGGAGCGGCGATGTCGGCGGTCTATACGCTGGCGCAGATTTCGCTGTTCAGCTGGGCGGACCTGAGCTTTGTGATTCCCTGTACCGCGTCGTCCTATGCGCTGACGACGATGCTGGGGGAATTTGTGCTGGGGGAGCACGTACACTGGGCGCGATGGCTGGGGGTGGTGCTGATCACGTGCGGGGTGGTGCTGGTGGCGGAGACGCCGGTGACGACCAAACCCCGTCCCCGGGAGAATCCGGCATGACGCGGTGGGGCCTGATTCTGCTGACGGTTTTCTGTAGTTCGGGCGGCGACATTCTGTGCGCGCGGGGCATGTCGGGGGGCGGCGAGCTGAGCGACTTCGGCCCCTCGGGAATCGTGCGAGCGATCCGGTACATCGTCACGCGGCGACTGGTGATTCTGGGCGGGCTCTGCTACGCAATCTCATTTTTCTCGCTGCTGACGCTGCTCTCCGTGGCGCCGTTGAGTATTGCGGTTCCCGCGACGGCTCTGGGATTCGTGGTGGACACCATCGGGGCGCGCTTCGTACTGCGGGAGCATGTGCCGTGGAAGCGCTGGGCGGGCGTGCTGTGCGTGACGGCGGGCGTGATTCTAACGGTAAAGACCGGGGCCGCAGCGAAAATGCCGATTGAGAGGCCGGGGCTGTCCTCTCCCCGCGCGGCGACGGTGAGCTCGATGAGCAGGATTCGGCTGGGGGACGGGGCGAGCGCCGGACGCTGAGATCAGCTGGGCCCGCCACTGAGGAGGCCTCCGTGGATGCCGACGAGAATGAGGCCAGCGATCACCAGAGCGGTTCCCAGGGCCTTGATAGCCAGAGCGCGCGGAGTAAAGTCCTCGCGGAACCAACGCGGGCGCCAGCGTGTGATCGCATACGCGCCGAAGAAGATGACGACATAGCGGACGCCGGAAATGGCCTCCACCATGGAGGGCGCGGTGCGGCTGACGGCGTAGACGGCCAGGAACGATCCAACGCCGGCGGTGAACCGGTTGAGCATGTAGCCGACCTTGCTGCGCGGCGGAGCTTCTTCGGAGTTCTTGAAAATCTGGCGGCGCCATGAGGGGCGCAGGAGGAGCGAGATCGCGCCAAGAAAGGTGCCGATGGTGAAGAAGACGTAGCCGCTGACAAATTTGGCGTGATTGAAAGCGATCTTCTGCAGGACGTCTGTGAGACCGAAGAGAACAGCGGCGGCGATGACGGGCGGCAACATTTTTTTGAGCGGCAGCTTTTCGGCGAAAAACATGACGAAGCCGCCGAGGGTCATGAGGGCGAAGCCGTAAAACTGGCCGGCGAGATGGACGCCGAGGAGCGGAACAGAAAGCGCGACGGTGGCCACGGGGGTGAATCCCCCCATGGCGGCGAGTTCCTCGGAGGCTTGCCCGGCTTTGAGCGCGGCGTAATAGAAATAGCTGGCGAGGAGATCGCAGAATCCTGCGGCGAGGGCGAGGGCCGCGATTCCGAGCGAAGGCATGTGGAAGCCGAAGAAAACGAGGACGACGCCGAAGATGCTGATAGCGCCCAGCCAGAAGACATAGGAGACCAGGTTCTGGAGGCCTTTGCGGCGGAGAAGCACTTTATCCCAGACCAGGGAGATCCCGATGAGGGCATGGGCGACGATGGCAATGAGGATGCCGTTGAGCGCAAGGGATTTGAAGAAGGACATGCGGGCGGCTCGTTCAGAGGCGGGAAGACGCCGCGAAGCAAAACCCGGGCAGTCGCTGACGGCCCG
>DAHUYD010000177.1 GCA_027315385.1 Acidobacterium sp. | reverse complement strand
GCGACGTCGTGGGCGAGCATGACGCCTTCGATGGTGTCGACGAGATCCTTGGCCTGGAGATAAGCGAACTGCTTCTGCTGCGAGCCCAGCTCCATGTCGAAGAGGTTGTAGTTGAGCTGCGCGACGATGGCCTTGAGGGGCACGCTGCGCTCCACGCGGGTGGGCGCGACGACCGGCGCGACGATGTTGCGCGGATCGACGAAGCCGGCGGTGCCGGGGTTGGGGATGCCGGTCTGCTCGAAGTAGCGCGACGGGTGGCCGGTGGCCGGGACCTGCCGGATGCGCTGGCCGAAGAGATTGCGGCGGCGCACGATGTCGAGGATCTCGGTTTGGTAGAGCGGCACTTCGATGGCGCCGGGTCCGATGTAGTCGGCGGCGGCGTGGATATCCTGGAATGAGGCAGTCATGTGTTTCCTTTCTGGAAAGGTGAAATGCAATTGGCCAAAGAGAGGCCAGCTCAAGTCCGGTCCGCTGTGAAACGGGCGGCGAAGTCATCAGCGGGCCGAAGCCGGCCGGTTTTGCGCGGGACTGCCTCTAGCTAACGACGCCGGCGCGCAGCAACTGGGCTTTGACGGCGATGCGCTGCTCGATGCTGAGGCTGGAGAGGGCCGCGTCCAGCGCGCCCGCTTCGACATGCTCGAGCGCGATGCCCTGTTTGGACAGGAACTGCGCGGCAGCGGCGGGAACGGTTTTGCGGGCGGAGGCTTGCGGCGAGAATTCCGGCTGGGATTCCGGCCGGGATTCCATCTGAGCCTTCAGCTCGGCAATCTGCTGCTCGGCGGCCTGGAGCTTCTGCTCCAGCTCGGCCTCGTGGGTTGGGGCGGCCGCGACGAGGCGGCGCACCTCGCCTTCGCGTTCTTCCAGCAGAGCGACGGCGCGCTCCACAAGCGAGGCTGCGGCCTCGAGCCGGGTTTCCATGCGTTCGATGCCGGCCATTACTTCGCCTTGCCGAACTTCGCTGGTCTGGGATTCCATGCTTCTTCCTTTCTGAGTTGGGTGATAAGCACCGCGGAGGGAGCCGGGCGCCGCGCCGCGGCGTGCACAGGCACGGCGGGGAGACGGCGGGGTTCGCGGCAGGGCGGCGGAGCCGGCGCAACGGGGCGGCGCGCCGCGATCTCGAACGAGGTGTCGCGGTAGGCGGCTTTGTCGCGCCGCAGGATGGCGGCGCCGGTGAATGTGGCGCGGGTGAGCGTCCAGATCTCGGCGCGCAGGTCCTCGACATGGGCGTCGGCCAGCTCCCAGGACATGCCCATGGCGCCGGGGGGGGACTGGCGCATCCGGCGCTCGACCTCGGGGAAGTCTTTCGCGAAGAGGTAGCCGGCGACGGCGAGGCGGGAGCCCTCGACGCCGGCGTGGGTGATGATGCCGCACTTGCGGCGCGCGTCGTGTCCATCCCAGCCGGGGGCATAGTCCACCGCCATGCCGAGCAGGGACGGCAGGGCGGCGAGCGCCGCGGCGCGGGTGAGCACCACGCGATGGCCGCGCGCGCCCGCGGGCGGCCTGGTGCTGGGCTCATCGAGGCGCGTGAGCACGCCGGTGAAGGGCACGCGGTTAGGGTGATCGGCAACGTCCGGCATGCGGACGGCCATGGCTTCAAGGTGCATAGAGTCTCCTGGGAGGGATGGGCGCTCAGGGTGCAGAGCTCGGGCGGAGAGCGAGTCAGCGAGTTAGCAGGTTAGCGGCGGGCTTCATTAACTTGCCGGCCTGCCGTCCGGATAACTCGATTGCCGCGGGTTACTGGTTATCGGCCGCAGTCTGCATGGGCGCCAGCCCTCGCATGGCGCGGACCTCGTTCACGGTGAGAACGCCGGCCTGGAGCAGGGCGGTCTGCATCTGCACCTCCTGCATTTCGTCGGTGGCGTCGAGATCGTTGAAGACGAACTCGAACTCTGGCCAGCCGAGGCGCTTGGCAAAAAGGTCGCGCGTGAAGTGCTCGGCGACCAGACGGGCCAGCGGAACGATGGCGGAGTGGAAAGCCTCGTCGAGCAGCGATTCGGCCGTGGAGCGATTCACATCCTGTTCCAGCCCGAGCAGCACCGGCGGCAGCGAGAAGGCGTTGCCGACCATGCGGATGAGGAACTGCTGCCAGTTGAGGCGCAGGTCGGCGTCGGTCCCCTGGGCGAAACGCAGAACTTCGGGCTTCTGCTCGGTGGAGAGCAGCGGGACGCGGCCCGTGCCTTCGATCTCGTCCTGCCACCAGCGGATGAGGCGCTCGTGCTGGGCGGGGGTGGTCTCGTTGAGCCAGAGCGCGTACTGAACGACGGAGTTGGAGGCCAGCTTGCCGGCGAAGCGGTGGGCGCTGAGGAAGGCAGTGACGGTCTCAAAGGCGACCTCGAGCGGCCCCAGTCCCCAGGGCGTATAACTGCGCGGATTCATGCGCAGGTAAAGGAGCTGGCGGTCTTCGAGCGGGACGAGCGCGCCGGCGCCGGCGAGGCCGGTGGCCTGGGCGTAGCGGATCGACTCGGGGCGGCCATCCCATTTGGGATCGATGCGGATGGAGGCGCCGTCGACGGGCCACAGCTCGAAGGGCTTTGCGGGGTCGCCGGTCAGCTCCATCTCGACGGCGCCGAAGCCGCCGACCAGCGCGTCCTCGATGACCTGCTCCAGCAGAACGCGAAAGGAGTCGGCGGGGTTGGGGAACTCAAGGCTGCGGCGGAGCAGGCGGAGGCGCTTATCGGCCCAGGCGACCTGCCCGGCGTCGTGGTCGCGTTTCAGGCGGACCTGCCAGTCCATGGCGGCGATGCGGTCCTTGATGAGATTGATGGCGCGGCGCACCAGCGGCGTCTCAGAGAAGCGCCGCAGGTTGACGGGAGTGGGCCTGGGCAGCGGCCGGCCGGAAATGGCGTAAGGCGCAAGCACGGAGGGCAGCGCCATGGTCCGCCGTGGAGCGGTTGCGCCATCGTGGCCGGCGCCTCGCGCCGCCAGGCGGGCCAGCGCGCGTTTCCATTGGTCTTTGATTGTCACGTCGTCTCTGCTCCTTCCGGCAAAGAAAAAGGCATGGCGGCGAGGCCATGCCTGGTGTGTGGAGTGCCTGATTGCAAGTTACAAGTTACAAGTTATGAGTTGCCGGTTGCCGCGGCTCACACCCTGAGCTCTTTTCGAGCTGTTTCCGCCACGCGATCGAGATCGCTGGCGGTGAGGACGCGGATCTGCCCCGCCTCCATCGTTTCCACGCCGAAGCGGTATCGCGCGGAGCGATCCGCATCGCCGGGGACGTCTCCCTCGGGGTTGCGCAGGGGCTCCACGATCGCGGTCAGCTCCAGCTCGGCGCTTTCGACGCGCTGAACGCCCGCGCGCAGCGCCGGAGCGCTGAAGGCGAGCACCTTGGCCAGCTCCGCGTCAGTGTCGAGCGAGACGGCGTGGAAGATGCGGATGAGGCCATTGGGCCGGTAGCCGCAGTCGAGCCGGAGCGGGTCGCCGGGCTGGGTGTAGGCGGAGGCCGCGATGCGCCGGCGCATGAGGTCCCAGACGCGCGCCTGTTCGAAACGGGTGCGCATGGTGCGCAGCAGGGCGGTGCGCCCGGTGAGCGCGGCGCGGCGCTTCTCGCGGCGCGGTTCGACGTAGAGGCGCATTGTTTCTTCCATCCCGGCGGCCAGATTCTCCACCAGGCATCCGCGCGGCCCGGTGAGCTGCAGCAGGTGCGAGAAGGAGTCCTCGATGACCGTCATCAGCGGCTTCAGATCGTAGTCCTGTCCCGCGAGCCGCCGCCGCATTTCGGACTCGAGCGCTTCCAGCATTTCGATATCGGCATCGGGATCGATGCAGCGCACGCGCGACCAGTCGCGGGTGAGGCGCAGCTCGGGGGCCGCTGCTCCGGCCGCGCCGGCGGGTCGGAGCAGGACGCCGATATTGACGAATTCATTCTTGACCGGATCCGGCACGTAACGGACCAGGAAGAACTCGCAGGGCAGACGGCCGGTCACTGGATGCTCCCGTTGACACTATCGCTCCAATGGGGAGCGGGGAACTGCGAAGAGGGTGCGGAAACGCGGGCGCGGTCCCAGTTCGGGAAGGGCTGGCGGGAGGAGTCCCGGAACGCGGCGATGAGATCGCGGACGCGCGAGCGCCGCTCCAGCAACTGCTCCAGCAGTTTTTCCAGCACATCCGCGGCGCCGCCGTACCATTCGGGCGGCAGAGATTCGGCGATGGCCCAGACGCGCTCGGGCGCGAGCGCCTCAATGCGGCCGAGCCACGGCTCGAAGCTCTGCCAGCCGGTCACGCCCCGGTACACAAGGTTGCGCGCGCAGACCCCGCGCAGCGGAGCGTCGATAAAGCGCCACTCGCCGGCATTGAAGCAGAAGCCCTGATCGATGAAGGCGGCGGACCAGCGGCGCTCGCGCGCCCTGCGGTGGAAGAGAGCCTGGCGGCCGTTGGCATTGCAGGTCCACTTATCGAGCGCGAGGATGCCGGCAAACTCGTCGAGGTTGCGCACCTCGGCAAGCTGATCCTCGGGCAGGTAGTCGGCCACATGGCCGGGCATCAGGCCGCCCACCAGGCGCGAGCCGAACTGCAGGCCGGGACGGCAGGGCTCGCGCCGCTGGCCGAACTCCATCTCCAGTTCGCGGGTGCGCTCGATCAGCCAGGGCGTCACCTCAATCACGTCGCACTCCGGCACGGTGAGCCCGACGGTCGCCGCCAGCCGCGTGGCCAGCAGCTCGTTGGGCAGCACGCGCAGGTGCTGCGGATTGTTCTGGAACTTGACCACCCAGGCGTTGCCGTCGTCGCCGAGCATCAGATGGCTTTGCGCGCCTCCGCGCATCTTCCGGATTTGCTGAATGGCCAGAACCGCCATGATCTCTCCAGGCTGAGGGCTCCGAACCCTCATGCTACTGCAACTGTTTCGCGCCGCACTGTTCCTTCAGTACCGCGAGCGCCAGCGCCATGGCGATCACGCAGTCGTCGTGCTCGCCGGGGGCAGCGCCTCCGTTGCCGCCCGCTCCGCGCACGAAGGCGCGGCACTCGCGCAGCAGGCGCTCGCTCAGGAAGAGCGAGGGCGTGTCGACCAGGGCGGCGCCCATACCGGCGATCATGCCGGGGCGGCTGCAGGCGGAGGTCAGCCATCCCTCCAGCCCGTCGGCGCCGCGGTAGATGCGCTCGTAATGGCACGTTGAATGCAAATACGCGAGCACCGCGTGGCCGTGGTTGTTGCGCTCCACGGCCAGCAGCGCCTGGTTGTACTCCCGCGCCAGATCGGCCGCGGCCATTGCGGTCTCCAGCGGCGAGAGATGCGTGCGCAGCTCGGCGCACTGCAGCCCCCGCTCGCGGTCGATCACCTGGACGGCGGAGTAGTCGCCGTCCGGCGAACCTGCGGCGGGATCGACGGCCACCAGATACCGCCGGCCCGGCTGCGGGGGCGCCCAGATCCACAGGTCGCGCCGCTTTTCGACCGGAGCCGGAACGGAGCGCAGACGCTCGTCGATCGAGGCCGTCTCAAACCAGCAGCTGCCGCTCGCCAGGAAGCACGATTCGGGATCCTCGGCGTACTCCTGGCGGTCAAGGCCGCGGAAGTTCTCGTGAAGAAGCCTGCGATAGCCGATTTGCGCGAGCGTCAGCGTTCCGGCGTCGCGCAGGAGCCGTTCGTCCGCAGTCAGCGAGCCCTCGTCCACCGGGTCCGCCGTGTAGGCCGGCTCAATCCACCACGGAAAGAAGTGGCGTTTGGCGCCTGTCTTCTCCGCCTCCCGCCACTCTCTCCAGAAGCATCCCGACGCCCCGTCGGGAGTGGATTCCATCGCCAGCTCTGCTTCCGGGGCGAGCGTGGCGCGCAGGCCGGCGAGCGTTTCTTCCGGGTCGCCGGGCCAGCGGGCCAGTTCGGTGCAGTGCAGGTTGGTGATGGTGAGCCCCCGGCCGGCGTTGCGGTCGCCGGCGGTTTCCACCAGATACTCGCTGTCGAGCGCCGGGAAAACGATCCGCTGCGCGCTGCACTTTGCTCCCTTCAGCGCGCCCTGCCGCAGCGGCCCGGGCAGCCGGTTCAGGAAGCGGTGGACGATGCGAAAGATGTCTTCCGCCGCCTCCTGGGTATGCGCCGCCTGCACGGTCGTGGTGCCGGGATGGGTGATCGTCTTCAGAAAGAACCTCCCCGCAATCCAGGTAGTGATGCCCACCTGGCGCGCCTTCAGGACGATGTTGCGATTCCTTCGCCAGGCATCATGCGCGTACTGTCTCTGGGCGCGGTTCGCTTTCAGGGGGATCATTCTCCCCAGCCTGTCTCTGATTTTCAGAACATCTTCCGTCAGGGCCAGCGCACTCTCCACGCTTTCATCCATGTTCCGGCCCAGGCGGACGAGGTCCTCCCTCGATCCGATGCCAAACTCCGACATGCGTCCCGCTCAGTACGCATACCAGTTGTAGTCGGGCCCGCAGATCAGCGTGCGTTTGCCGGGCGAGGTCATCGCGAGGTTCTGCGCGGAGACGCCGAGATAATTAATGTTCTGCGAGCTCACCGTCTGGAGCGTCACCGCGTTCGACGACGTGTCGGACTTGATGACGGTGAACTCGAGACCCGTGGGCGAGCTCTTGTCCGGCAGCGGCGTGTAGCAACTGGGCAGCGTAATGGTCTGCGCGCCGGCGGCGGCGTTGGCGATTACGTTCCTGTTGGCCGCGGTGAGCGTGAGCGCGGAAGCGGTGTTGAGGATCGTGCTGAGGGCAAGGCCGCCGCTCGAGCGGATGGTGCCCTGGGAGGTGATGTTGAAGAACGGATTCACGCCGGAGAAGTGAGCCTGGAAGACGTCGCCCTGATAGCCGGTGTACATCTGCGCCGAGTACGCCGCATCGGTGGAAGCGGCGGCCAGGGGCGCGGCCCAGACCCGCGGCACCGCGCCGGTGGGGTCGTTGACGTTGGCGCCGCCCGAGGAGAAGCCGGTCGTCACGGCGGGTTCCAGCGCCTGATAGTAATTGCCGCACCCGGTGAGGTGATGGACGCTGGAGAAGGTGGGCGGATTGCCCGCGGCTCCGGCGTAAGTGATCCAGTTGGTTCCGCTCGCCATGCCCAGGCAACTAACATCTCCGATAAGCAGGTTGTTAGTGACGCTGGAGGCGACGTAGGCCAGATTGGCCGCAGGGAAGCTGGTCAGATCCGGCCACTGGATGTGCCCGCCCTCGACGGAGACGCCGTTGGCCCCCACGTAGATGCCGGCGACAGAGGGACTGTCGATGTAAGTATCGGTCCACTCGGTGCCGCCGCCGCCGGTGTCGTAGATGACGTAGCTGGCAGCGTACGAGGCATTGGCGGCCGTGGAGGAAGAGGCGTTGTTCATGCAGGGCGCGGTGGTGCAGGTGTACGGATAGCCGAAACCGTGGATCAGGTAGCCGGTGTTCCCGGTGCCCTCGTTGTATACCGCGGCGGTAAGCGCGTTGCGCACGGTGACGTCGTCGATTGCGCTGTCGATCGCGGTCTTCTCGATGTGAATGCCGTAGTTCGGCCGGTTCGCCGGGGTGAAGGCGGCGGCGGAATAGCTCACCGTGACATTGCGCAGCAGGAAGTTGGACTGATGCCCGGAGGAGGTGGTTTCCTCTCCGAGGACGATGCCATCCGAGCTGGTGTCGTTGACGGCGACGTTTTCGATGAGCAACCCGCGGAACCACTGGAACTCGAAGGCATGGGTGGCGTGGTCATTTGCGAGAACGTTGAGATTCTGGAAAGTGCAGCCCTGGGCCTGCTGCGCATTGCCCAGCGAAATGAGGTCGCCGCCAAGGGAGCCGGGCACGGTGAGAGTTGTGGCTACCTGCGCGCTGTCGGCGTTTACGGTGGCGCCGGCCGAGCCAAGCAGGTTCACACAGACGCCGCTGGTGGGCTCCGCGAGCGTGGCCGATACCGCGAAAGTGCCCGGGCCCAGGCGAATCGTCTGGTCCTCGCCCGTGGCGTTTGCCTGCGCGGCGGCGGCTGTCCATGCCTGGTTCAGGGTGGTGTAGGTTGTGCCGTCGACGGTGATCTCGCCGTTGATGGTGGCGCCCATGATTGCGCCCTGAGCGCGCATGGAGCCGGAGAGGAGCAGATCGCCGGAGGGATCGAACGTCCAGGCCTGGCCGCCGCAGGCGCCGGAGAATCCGCCGGCGCTGAACCCGACCGTGCAGGCGGCTCCGAATCCACCCTGATTGGGGGCCCCGGCGGTCCACTGCCAGGTTTCCGACGAGGGGTTATATTCCAGCACATCCTGGCCACCACCGTTGTTCTGCTGGTTGGCGTGATTCAGAAGGATGTCCCAGGCGTTCCATCCGGTGCAGACATCCACACCGTTCACAACGCACCCCACGGCGATGATTCCGGGCTGGGCTTCTTCCGCGCCGTTTCCGAACAGTGGTTGCTGGAACCACAAACCCTGTCCCCACGCGCCGTCAAAGGCGAACGCCGTGGGAGTTGTCATTCTGTCATTGCCTATGACCCAGGGCGATGCAAGCGGATAACTGACGTAGATCGCCGGGTTGTTCTGGTTATTGACCGTCTCATAAGCCTGGCTCTTCATGGACGCGCCGCCGAGGTAGATCATGTCAGGCGTCGAATAGCTTCCCCCCTGGAAACCTCCAAGGAACGACCGTTGCAGGGTGTACTCCTCAACGGGAGCGTGCTCCTGCTCCAGGGTGTCGCCGGTGTTGAACGTTCCCGCTGCAGGGCCGGTGGCGATCGAGCTGCCGTCCACTGCCCCCGTTGTCGGGTTCCACACGTTCAGAGTGAGAGCCGCCGGGTACACGGCATACGCGTTCATGGGAACAACCGTGACCGTGGGGGTTCCGGTGCAGCCTGACCCGGCGCTGGAGATACCCACTCCCGAAAGGCCCCCGCCGGCAACGGCCGCGACATAGATGGCCGGATAGGTGGCGCAGGTCAGGCCGGAAATCTCCAGTTGCGGCTGGTTGAGCAGGATATGACTGGCATCCGCGGCGGGGCTGTAGCCCGCGCCGCCGCTGGCCGTGCAGGCGGACAAGCTTCCTCCGCTGAGGGTGCAGCTAACGCTGCCTCCGCTTCCCATCTGCGTATATGCTCTTGTGTTCCCGCCGAGCGTGTGGCCTTCATTACTGGGATTGACATAGAGCGTCCCTCCCGCAGTGTTCCAGGCGATGGGCCACACCGTGCGGATAACATTTTTCGCGTTATATCCTGCCTGGACCCACTCGCCGTTCAGACTGTTCGCCGTGGACAGGACCGCAGTCAGCGCGGGAGCCGTGCCTCCCGGTGACGCACTGACAGCAGGAGCGGAGGTATACCCGTTCCCATACGAGGTCATTGCCACATAAGCCGATGTGCCGGACGTGACGATCAGATTTCCCGACGCGCCTCCTCCGCACGGCAGCGATCCTGTATTACCGCCGCAGGGGTTGCTGCCTGAGAACGTCAGCGGATAGGTTCCCGGTGTCATGCCGGAACCGCCGCTGACGGTGACGTTCGCAACGGGATATCCGGGACCAACTTCGTCTGCCGTCATCTCGATGCCCATACAGGCCATGCCGCCCTCAGCCACGGTACTGCCGGCCTGGAACGAGTGCCTGAGCACCCCGAGAGTGAGGGTGTTGGCTCCCACCGAGGTGATTGGCTCGGTTTCCCATCGCGTTCCCGACCCATCGACCAGACAGGCGTTTCCGCCCGCAGTGAATCCGGCGCTACTCACCACCGAGATGGTCACGTTGGTGCCGGGCTGCAAAGGATTCACACTGGCAGGCTCATTGACGGTAGCCGAGAGTGTGGTAGCTGCGGAAGAATCTCCGTATTTGGAGTCCCAGTCGCATCCCGCGCATTGCACTTCAGTTGTGTTGTTCGGACCCGCTGCAATCAGCGAGATGTAGCCGCTTGAATCCGCCTGGGTCAGGTCGATGTTTACCAGACCATCGCCCAGATCGCCTTTGTACCCCTGGGTCTGGGTGGTGCTGAAGATGGTGCAGGGGCCGAAGCAGGTCTGCGACGATCCGGTCTGGTTCGTCATGCTGTTGACAGTACCCCGGTAAACATCGACAGACTCTTCCATCGTGATGCGGTTTTCCAGGCCTTCGCTGTCGCCCGACGACATGCCGCCGCGCTGGAAGTGCTCGATCTCGACCGGAATCGTGTCACCGACAGCGTTGGCAAACTGATTGATGTTGATCCCGTACGTCGCAGCCGGGGAGTCGTTCACCTGATAGATGTTCAGGGCCGGGAACTGCGCTTGGTAGCTGTCCCAGTAGGTTCCGGCATAGTTGTAAGCGTTGAGAGTCAGTGCCGGAGGCACCTGGAAGTAGGAGCTGTTGGTGTACTGGGTGCTGTACTGGGAAAAGGACGCTCCCATCACTGGACCGTTAGCCCCGGCACCTGCCCATGATGGCGGTAATTCGGCGCCGTTGCATACCCATTGTGGGCCGCCGAACCGTAAATCCTCGACGCATCCGGTGGGCTGGCCATAGGCAGGACCATTTGCAGCATTCGGGTAAAAAGTGCTGCTGTTCCACTGATACGAACCACCCCAGGGCTGCGCCTCCGTCTGGGCGTAGAGCGCGGGGGCCACCACCTGGCAGGCGTATGGATAGTTGGCGCAATCCTGCATGGACTTGACGATGCCATCATTGCTGCCGGGCGAGGATTGCGCCTGGTCGGAATACTGGCGGCCCTCCAGCCTTTTCGCGAAGAGCACGGGAGCGATGACAGGCCCGGAGAGGGTTCCGCCGGAGAGCGGCAGGCTCTGCGCCGTGGACTGATCGACGTAATGCTTGGTAGCCGCCTGGGTCTGCCCGGAGGGATCGCCGCTGAGCGTGAGCGCTCCGTTCAGCGTGCCGCCGCTCAGCGGCAGATAGGTTGCGCCGAGGGACGACACCGCCTGCTGCACATAGGAGGGCGTTACGGCGGAAGCCACCGCAATCGTGGAGGGCTGAAGCTGCGCGCGCACTGCCGCGACCGCGACGGTGCCCGCAGCCGGCACCACCCAGTATTCCGGATATACGGTGCCGTCATTCAGGTGATAGACAGCCGTGTAGTAGCTGCCCGCCGGCAGCGCCCCGGTGTTCGGCGTCAGATTGACGCTGAGGAACCCGTCCGGCGCGATGGTGGCGCTTTCGCTGCCCGCTGCTATCGCCTGATTTTGCGGGGTCGTGAAAGCGTTCCAGCTTACCAGCACGGTGCCGCTGGCCGGGGCTCCGTCGGCACGATAGACGGTGCCCTGAACGGTGGTCGTGCCGACCTGAGCCGCCGCGCTGGCCGCTCCCAGAATGAGCGTCAACGCCGTGGCAGATGCTGCCGCCAAAATCCGCCTCAGGCAGGGGAATTCGCAGGATGCCCAGGTCCGCGTTTCGCAGTGTCTCTTCCGCATAAGCCTCATTTCCAGATCCGAACAGTTTCTCCGGCCGGGGAGCAGGAGCCATTCAGGATGATTCTCGACCGCAGCCAAGAAAAAGGGACACCGGAATCGGTGTCCCTGTCTCTTTTTTCACTCTATTAAGTTCAGAATAGCAGTTCCAAAGAATAGGACGGCCAAATTTCCTTTGACTTTGTGACGAACAACTCCTTTGTTTTGTTCACCGATTACTTTGGTTCCCGGCCTCGCCCCTTGACAAATTTTCCCCATTGGGCCGAAGGAGCCCAGTCTGGAGAAAAAGGCGAGTGAGACGGTCGAGTGCCTCCGCGTAAATGCGCGAGACCGATCGGACGCTCTCCGACATCAGTCCGGCAGTTTCCTGAGGCGAGTAGGTCTCCAGTGCCATGTGGGCCACCACCTCCTGAGAAGCGCGATCCAGCCGTTTGAGGCATTTCTCCACGTCGAGGACAAAGATGATCTGATCCTCGAAGCTCTGCATGCGATAGCTGGTGACGCGTCCTCTGAAAACGACATCCCCGAGAACGCAAGGCGATCGGCCGATCACCATCGAGGTGACCAGATAGCGCCGCAGCAGGCCTTCCGTATGGCGGCGATAGAAGGCCAGGCCGCCGAGGCGGCGTGGGCGAGCGAGGGGCAGCGCCGGCTGGGCGACTGCCGTGGTGGATGCGAGGATGGCAGGGAACGCCAGCGCCGCGCTCATGCCGCACCTCCCGCGGGGCGGCCGGCGCCGTGACGTCCCCGGCGTCCCGGACGGCGTCCGCGGCGTCCGGGCGGAAGCGCGCGCACCCTCGTCCAGCAGGCGGGGCAAAATACTTCGGGGCTATCCTGGCCGCGGAACCAAAGACCGCCGCAGCCTTCACACACCTTCAGAAAAATTCGCAAGTACCTCATAGGTTCTCCAGAGAAGAGCGGGTCTCCGCGACATCGTTTGAAAAGGCTCGCGGCGACCAGGGGGGAGGGAAAGGTATTGCCGCTCGTCACTCATGGCGGCAGATTGCCTCTCGCTGATGGAGTTATAGATCAGAGGAAGATAGCCAATGTTTCTCAACCTTCGGCTGTATCGCCGGAGTAGTGAACTCATCGCGCAGCTCGCTTCAGTTCATCCCTCAAGATCAGGCGGACTTGCCGCTGTCGCGAATGTGATTCGACCTTAGCCAGGCGGGGGCGGCGCTTCAAGACTCGTCCCGCAAAAATGGCGAGGGCGAGCTACCTGAGTACCGAAGTGCCCTGCACGCAGGGTCAATCCCTCGAAAGTTCGATTCAATCTGCAAACCCTGAGGTAATGGGTGTATAGCTGCGTGAAAACCTTCGAGCAATGAAATTCCTCGAGTTGCACGAGCGTCTGCGGCTGGAGACCTGGCGCCGGATCGACCAGGGAGTCGTCAGCAGTTCGCTGCTTGCCCTCAAGGCGGGTCTGGCCCAGGCGCATATCTCGAATTTTCTGCACGGGCGGCGGCGTCTGAGCCTGCCCGCCCTGGATCGTATCCTGCTCGCGCAGGAACTCAGCGTCGAGGACCTGTCATCGGATCCGGAACGATTCGCGTCCACGGAGGTGGAGCGAGAACTCATGGACACGATCCCCATCGTCTCGCACTCCGTGGCCATGGCTGCGCCATTTATCACCCCGCGCGCCATCATCGACTCGCTCCAGATGCCCTCGGGCTGGCTGAAAAGCTTTCCGGCACGGCGCGCGGTAAACCGCCGCAACTGGGAGCGGTTCGTGGCGGTGCGGGTATCAGCGATGCAGTCGCTGCCAATGGATCCCGTGCTGCGCGCGGGCTCCCTGGCCATCATCGATCGCCATTACAATTCGCTGGCCGCCTTGCGGCCTCCCCATCCCAATCTGTACGCGGTGCGCGCCGGTTCGCAGATGGCCTTCCGCCACGTGTCCTTCGATGCCAGCCGCCTGGTGCTGCGTCCGCGGATGCTGGAGCATCCTCTGGACGTGATCGAGCTCGCCGCCGGCGAGTCGCCCTCCGACCTGCTGGTGGGCCGCGTCTGCCTCAGCGTTTCGGAGGTGTAGCGCGGCCAGCTTTCCCGATACAGCATCCTCGAAAATGCTTTAGCATCGCCCTGAGAGGTGTTTTCATGGATCAGGTTCCGCCCTCGGCCAATGGCGCGCGCCGCAACGAGGACATTGCACTCGATCTGCTCAAGTTTGTTGCCGGGAGCACCGGAATTGTGCGCGGCAGCGCGCCCTCCACGGGATTTGCCCCTCCTGGGGCGTCCAAACCCGAAGACCAGGTGACACAACTGCTGGAGCTTTATGCGCGCTGCCTGCGCGTAGTGGACGGAAAGCCCGCGTAAGTGGCCGCGCCCGGTTCGTCCAGCATCGGTTTCCTGGTTTGCGGCGCCGGTGTCTTCGGGCGCAATCATCTGCGCGTGGTTCGCGCCTTCGAAGCTGAAGCCGCATCGGTTCGCCTCTCGGCCATTGTCGAGACGGATCGCGCTCGTGCGGAAGCAGCGGTCCGCGAGTGGGGTGTTCCGGTGTTCGCGTCCGCCGGGGAGTGCCTGGCTGCGCGATCACGGGGCGAGATTGCGGTCGATGCGGCCTCGGTCTGCGCTCCGACGTCGGCGCATTTTTCCGTGGCCGAGGCGCTGCTTGCCGCCGGCCTCGATCTGCTGATCGAAAAGCCGATTGCCGCAACGGTCGCCGAGGCGACCCGGCTGATGGAGCTGGCCGCGGAGCACGGCTGCATTCTTCAAACGGGGCATCTTGAACGTTTCAATCCAGCGGTCACGGCGATGGAGCCCATCCTGAACCGCCCGATGTTCTTCGAGGCGCATCGGCTGAGTATCTTCAGCCCGCGTTCGCTGGACGTGGATGTGGTGCTGGACCTGATGGTGCACGATCTGGATATCGTGATTTCGATGGTGCGCTCGCCGGTGCGCTCGCTTCATGCTGTGGGGCTGCCGATCCTGTCGCCGAAAGTCGATATCGCCAACGTGCGCGTGGAGTTCGAGTCCGGCTGCGTGGCGAATTTTACCGCCAGCCGCGTGAGCACGGAACGGGTGCGCAAGCTGCGCTTCTTCCAGCCGCATCAGTATGTATCGATCGACTACGCGCGGCAGGATCTGCTGGTGATCGACGTCTCCAAAGCGCACCCTGTCGCACTCGAAACCGGGCGCGACAAGGGTGGGGCACCCGACCTTCCAGGACTGAACATCGAGAAGCCGAAAGTCGAGCAGGGCGAGCCGCTGCGGCTGGAGATCGAGTCGTTTCTGGAGTGCGTGCGAACGCGCTCGAAGCCGCGCGTCTCCGGCGAGGACGGACGAGCGGCGCTGGCGCTGGCGCTGGAGATCAATGCGGCCATTGCGGCGCATGCGGAGCGGGCGGGGCTGGCAGCTTTCGTGAAACGCGGCGGTGCAGCGAGTTAGTTGAGCGCATGGCCGGCAACCTGCTCACTCGCCCCTGCAATCTCCTCCCGCACCTTCCGCATGGTCTCCATATAAAAACTCAAATTATGCACCGTGTTCAGCACGGCGGAAAGCGGCTCCTGCGCGGCCATCAGATGCCGCAGATACGCGCGGCTGTAGCGGCGGCAGACGAGGCAGCCGCACGCCGGATCGGGAGGGTTCTGGTCCTCGGCGTACTGGCGGTTTTTGATGTTCAGCCGCCCCTCGGAGGTGAACAGCAGCCCGTGGCGGGCGGCGCGCGTGGGCAGCACGCAGTCCATCATGTCCACGCCCATGCGGGCGTATTCGGCGATCTCGTCGGGATAGCCAACGCCCATAACGTAGCGCGGCTTGCCGGCCGGCAGCAGCGGCAGCACGGTGGCGATCATCTCCCGCGTGAGCTCGCGCGGCTCGCCCACGCTCAGGCCGCCGATGGCGTAGCCGGGGAAGTCCATTTCGACCAGGCGCTCCGCCGATTCGCGGCGAAGCTCGGGAAACATGCCTCCCTGGACGATGCCGAACAAACTCGGCCTTTGCCCCTCAAAGCTGCCTTTCTGATTACGGATCGCGGATCCCCGATCTGCGCCCCAGGGTACTTCGTGTTTGTGTGCCTCAAAATGATCGCGGCTGCGTTTGGCCCAGCGCAGCGTCATGTCCAGTGAGGCTCGCGCGCGCGCATGATCCGCCGGATACTCCGTACACTCGTCGAAGGCCATGGCGATGTCGGAGCCCAAAGCGATCTGCACGTCCATCGAATGTTCCGGCGAGAAGAAATGCGACGAGCCGTCGATGTGGGAGCGGAAGGAAACGCCTTCGTCAGACACCTTCCGCAGATCGCTGAGGCTGAAGACCTGGAAGCCGCCCGAATCGGTGAGGATGGCGCGATCCCAGCTCATGAAGCGGTGCAGGCCACCCATGCGCCGGATGGCCTCGTGCCCGGGGCGCAGGTACAGGTGATAGGTATTGCCGAGCAGCAGATGAACGTTGAGGTCTTCCAGCAGGTGCTGGGGGATGGCTTTCACCGTTCCCTGTGTTCCCACGGGCATGAAAACGGGTGTCTCCACGCGGCCGTGGGGAAGCGTCAGCGTGGCGCGGCGCGCCGAGGCGCGAGTTGCATGGACCTGAAAGGCAAGCGACACTGGGGTGATTGTAGCGGGCCTCCAGCATTCCGCCGCATGCAGCCAACCCGGCGTCCCCGCGGAGCATCCAAACCTTGCCGATGAGAATTGCGAGCCGTACCGGCCTGCTGGCCGGGTATTTTTCCAGCGAGCGGGACTTTCCCATTCCGCTGACGCAGGTCATTGGAAAAGGCGTGCTGCAGAAGACCTGTTCGCAGGTGGGGCCGGCTTACGTGGAATCCATTGTGGACCGCGGAAGCCTTGAGGAAGTGCGCCTGCGGGGGATCGTCGACCCGCTTTTCTGGCCGAAGGAGATCGATCACTGGGAGCTGCATAAGTCCTGCACGGATTGCCTCTACCCGGCGCACTGGCACCACTACGAGGTTCCGGAAACGACCGTAGAGCGGGGAGAAAACGTGGTGGACTGCGGGGCCGCCGAGGGCATATTTGCTTTGTCCGTTCTGCGCCGGGCCGCCAGGGTTGCGGTTTTCGAGCCGTGGAGGGGATTCAGGGAATCGCTGCGGGCGACCTTTGGCGACCGAGCTCGGGTGCGCGAGCAGGCGCTCGGCAGCCGGCCGCACCTGGCGCGGCTGTCCGGCAGTTCGCTCTACGGCACGGTCAGCGAAACCGATGGCGAGCCGATCGAAGTGACCACCCTCGACCGCTTTCGTCAGGAGTTCGGGCCGGTGAATTTTATTAAGGCCGACGTGGAGGGCGCCGAACACGACCTGCTGGAGGGCGCGCGGGAGACTCTGCTGGCCGACAAGCCAAAGCTCGCCATGACGTGCTACCACATCGGCAACGACTGGCAATATATGCTGCAGCTGGCCCGCAGCGTAGTTCCCGCCTACCGCTATCGCGTGAAGGGACTGTCGTATAACGGCAGCCGGGTGCGGCCGGTGATGCTGCATCTCTGGGTGTGAACCGAAAGGTTACGTTGATACCCACTATCGCGCGCCTTCCTGAAAGATTCCTTCGCCGCCGGCGCGCGGCGGGCGTACAGTAAGTCCGGGAATCCGCCGGCCGCTGACAGGACTCGCTGATTTGCCGGGGTTTCCCTCGTGAGGAGGAGGCAGCAATGCTGAAGCCTATTCTGTGCCTTCCCGTCCTGCTTCTTGCCGGCGCGCCGGCGCTCTACCAGCAGGCGCAGCCCGCGCCGCAAACCCCCCAAAAATCCGCGTCACCCAGTCCCGCTCAGCCGGCTCCGATCCCCGCGGAGTATGTCAACATGACGAACCCGGTGAAGCCGACGGCGGAATCGCTGGCGCGCGCGAAACAGATTTACAGCTGGGATTGCGCGCTGTGCCATGCCGATAACGGAAGCGGCAAGGGCGACGTGGCTGTCGAGCAGAAACTCGCTCTCGTGGATTTCCGCGATCCCGCGGCGCTGAAGCCATGGACCGACGGTCAACTCTTCTACATCATCAGGAACGGGCGAGGGAAGATGCCGGCGGAAGACGGACGCGCGAAGGAAAACGAGGTGTGGAACCTCATCATTTATCTGCGCAGCATGTCGAAAGGGCACGAGGGCGCCGCCACGCCCGCGACGTAGCCGGTCCCTGATCGTTAATGCCGGTCCCCGGCGCTCACCGGCAGTTCCATTTGCCGGGAGCCGTGTTCGTCTGTCCAGGGCCGGAAGCAAGCGCGGCAGCGCGCCTCGTACACTCCGGCAGCGCCCACCAGCACGAGGGACTGGCTGCTGCCCAGCCGCTGGGTGTGAATCGCCGGAGCGCCGCACTGCATGCACACCGCGGACAGTTTCACCACCTCATCGGAGATTGCCAGCAGCTCGGGCATGGGCGCGAAGGGTTCGCCGCTAAACGTGGTGTCGAGCCCGGCAATAATCACGCGCTTGCCCAGGTGCACCATTTCGCCGGAGAAGCCGATCAGGCTGGGATCGAAGAACTGCGCTTCGTCGATGCCGATGACTTCGACAGCGTCGATCATGGGCATCAGTATGGCCTTCAGCTCTTCCATATTGGCCACGGGCAGGGCGTCCAGAGTCTGCGCGCTGTGCGAGGCAATGGCGGTGCGATGGTAGCGGACATCGAGATCGGGTTTGAAGCAGGTCACCCTGCGCCTGGCGATCTGGGCGCGCTTCAGGCGCCGGATCAGCTCCTCGGATTTGCCCGAAAACATAGGCCCGGTGATCACTTCAATGCGCCCGGGATGAACTGCGCGCTCTCCACCTGCCATGGTTGTCTCAACGCCCCCGCGGAACGATTCAGGAAGGTTCCAGTGTAGGCCCGGGAGCGCGGGAGAGGGGTGTGGAAAGCGTTACGAAATGGCGGAGGGAAAAGCCGCGCTCCCGAACCGATGGTTGTCCGCCTGCCGCCTTTTTCTTGACACTGCCTCGCCTCTACGCGATTCTATAAGTCAGGTTTCCCTGCGAAATCCTGGCAGTGTGCGTGTGAGCGGGGAGCCGTTTCCAGGTATTCAGGTCCCGCGCGACGCGACGCATATTCACCACGCGCTGTCGGGCCCCTTCCAGGAAAACGATTCAGCATCAGAGCCGCGGGCGGGCTGCCTGCCGTTCCGGCCAGAAGGACCGTGCGTTGATATCATTTGCCTTGCTGGCGCCGTTCGCTTTGCCTACGGGAATCGGCACCTTTCTGCCTTTTCTGCTGATCATTGTGGTCTTCTATTTTCTGCTGATCCGGCCGCAGCAAAAGCGGCAGCAGAAATGGCAGCAAATGCTCGGCAATCTGAAGACCGGCGATCGGATCACAACCACCGGCGGAATTCGCGGCACGATTCTGGCGATTAAGGACGACAGTATTCAGCTTCGCGTTCCCCCCGATAATCTCCGGATCGAAGTCGTAAAAACGGCCATCGCCTCCGTAACCCAGGACGAAACCAAGTAGAGCCTCCATGCAGAAGAATCTCCGCACAAAAACCCTCGGCATCATCGCCATCCTCCTGTTCTTTATCTATGGCATCTTCGGAATCCCGGGCGGGGTATCCGGAACGGCGATCAAGAACGCGATTTTGCAGCGCATCCACCTGGGGCTGGACCTCAAGGGCGGGATGTATCTGGTCATGCAGGTGCAGGTGAACGAGGCGATCGGCGCCCAGACCGACAGCGATGCGGCCAGCATCCAGAACGCGTTCCAGCAGAACGGAGTGGTGGGCGCGTCGGTGACCAAGCCGGACGCCAACCGGCCGGACTTCATCCAGATCTCAGGCGTTCCGGCGGCCAAGAGTCTCGACGTCAGCAGCGTCCTCAATTCTCAGTTCGGATCGCAGTACGACATTGCGCCCGGACCGAACAACAGCTGGACGCTGACGATGAAGCCCACCATCGAGTCGGATCTGAAGCAGCGCGCGCTGAATCGCTCCATCGCTGTGATCGAGAGCCGGATCAACAGCCTTGGCGTGAGCGAGCCGGTGGTCGCACCGTATCAGCTGGGGAGCTATCAGATTCTGGTGGAACTTCCAGGGGTCGACGATCTGAGCCGCGTGGAGAACGTTATTCAGCAAACGGCCCGGCTTTCCACGCATGCGGTGCTGGGCGGGCCCTGGCCCGATCAGCAGAGCGCGCTGCAAAGCATGGGCGGCATGGTTCCTCCCAATGCAGAGCTGGTGCAGAGCGTGGCTGGTGCTTCCGGTGAAGGCGGGGACGGCGAATGGTATGAGCTTTCGAAGATTCCGGTCTGGGGGGGCACGGATATCCGCGATGCCAAGGCTGACAACGATCAGCAGACCAACGAGCCGGAAGTGGTTTTCTATCTGACGAACTCCGCCGGGGACCGGTTTGGCCAGTTCACGACGGCGAATATCGGAAAGTCGATGGCGGTTGTCCTCAATGACCGGATTTACGAAGTTGCGGTCATCAAGGGCGTCATTCACGATACCGGCAACATTTCCGGCGGCAACATGAGCATGCAGCAGGCGCAGGACCTGGCCACGCTGCTGAGCACGGGCGCGCTGCCTGCCAGCCTGAAGTACCTGCAGGAAACCACGGTCGGGCCTTCGCTGGGCGCGGACTCAATCCACGAAGGCGTGGTGGCGTCCATCGTCGGCATGCTGGCGGTGATGATTTTCATGCTCATCTACTACAAGGGCGCGGGAATCAATGCCGATCTGGCGCTGTTCCTGAACCTGGTGATTCTGCTCGGGTTTATGGGCTTCAGCCACGCGGTGCTCACCCTGCCTGGTATCGCCGGCGTCATCCTGACCATCGGTATGGGCGTCGATTCGAATGTGCTCATTTTCGAGCGCATCCGCGAAGAACTGCGCGCCGGAAAATCGCCGGCGGCTGCCGTGGACCAGGGTTTCGCTCACGCATGGACGACCATTCTGGATACCCACGTCACCACCATTGTCTCGGCGGTGATCCTTTATCTGACCACGGGCAGCGTGGGTCCGGTGAAAGGCTTTGCTATTACGCTGATTTTCGGTCTGCTCGCCAATTTGTTTACGGCGGTCTTTGTTTCCCGCGTCATTTTCGACGCTCACCTGAGCCGCAAGCTGCACGGCGAACCGATCTCGATCTAGGCCGCGAGGCTTCGAGAGATTTTTCTATAGGCGGATTTTCGTGGAACTGTTTCATAATCCAAGGATCGACTGGCTGGGGAAGAAGTGGTATTTCCTCGGGTTCTCCCTCATCTTCAGCGCTGCCGGGCTTCTCTCGCTTTTCTTCTGGCACCATCTGCCCCTGGACGTCGACTTCCGCGGCGGCACCGTGGTGACGGTGAAGTTTGCGGAAACGCCCAACCTGGCGGGTATTCGCGATGCGGCAAGCAAGGCGGGCCTGTCAGGGCCGCGCATCACACCGTTTGGCCCGGCGGAAAACCGCGAGGTGAAAATCACCCTGTCGAGCGGCACCACCAATCAGTCGGCGATCGACCAGGGCCGCGCCACCATCGTGCGCGCTCTCACCCAGGACTACTCGCCCTCGGCGGCGCAAAACCAGGGCAAGCTGGATCTGGATAACGCCACCCACGAGTCGCTGACGAACTGGCTGGAGCAGCAGGATCCCGAACATTTGGGCGCCACGGCCGCGGCGCAAACCAAATACCAGGAACAGGCAAACGCGGTCCTTCGGGTCCGCGACGACCAGGACAGCGGCGTTATCCCGTCGATGAGCGCTCTGCAGGGCGTTGTCGATCCGGCTGTGCTGAGCGCGTTTCAGCAGGGGGCGTATCTCTCCGGATTTTCCGTCCGCAGCGTCGATGTCATCGGCGCGCAAATGGGCAGCGTGATGCGCAAGCAGGCGCTACTGGCAACCCTGTTCTCGCTGGCGGGCATGCTGGTCTACCTGTGGTTCCGGTTTGAGCTGATCTACGGCGTGGCCGCCGTGGTGGCCTGCTTCCACGACACGCTGATTACGGTAGGCGCCTTCAGCCTGATGAATATAGAGGTTTCGCTCACCGTGATCGCGGCCATCCTGACGCTGATCGGCTACTCAATGAACGACACGATCGTCGTTTTCGACCGCATCCGCGAGAACCTGCGCCTGAGCCGGCGCGAGCCGCTGCCGGAACTAGTCAACCGCAGCATCAACCAGACGCTGAGCCGGACGGTGCTGACATCGGGCCTGACTTTCCTGACCGTGCTTTCGCTGTTTCTTTTCGGCGGCCAGGTGCTGCACCCATTCTCATTTGCACTGGTAGTCGGCATTCTGATCGGGACGTACTCGTCCATCGCGGTAGCGGCTCCCATGCTGGTGGCTTATCAGGAATGGCGTACCCACCAGGGGCGGGGGGCCGCGCTTCCCGCCGCCAGGAAAGCTAAGGTATGATGCTGGCAACCCTTTGGGCAGCATCAACCGGTATGGATTGGAAGCGGGGCGCTCCCAGGAGCGGATCTGGCTGCGCCGCCGCCGATTGTGGTATAGAACGAGAGCCGGGTTTATCTGCCGGGGAACACGCCCGAAATGGCTCTTGCAAGGCGCTGCGGTCAGTCTGCCGCGGTGGAAAACCGACGGGAACAAAACGGGGCGCTTGTGGTGTCTATAACAAGTGACAACGCGGTGAAAGGTTGGGAGGCACGCCTGCCATGTTTGAAAATGCACTGTTCGAGTCGGGCCACAAGATCAAGACAAAGAGCAAGTACTACACGATCGTCGGCATTCTGCTGAATGCCTCCGTGCTTGCGGCGCTGATCCTGTATCCGCTGATCTATCCCGAGGCGCTTCCCAAGGCGCTGATGACCACAATGCTGGTCGCTCCTCCACCCCCGCCCCCACCGCCCCCTCCGCCGCCCCCGCAGGTTAAGGTGCAGCGCGTGGTTTCGGAGGTGATCAACAACCAGATCACGGCGCCCACGCATATCCCGAAAGTGATCAAGATGGTGAAAGAACAAGCGCAGCCCCCTTCGGTCAGCGGAGTGATCGGCGGCACCGGCGGCGATACCGGCGGCGTGCTTGGCGGCGTTCTGGGAGGCCTGGGGAATGGCCCGGCTCCGGTGGTCAAGGCCGCTCCTCCGAAGAAGATCAATGTTTCGTCCGGTGTGATGGCGGGTAACCGTATCGGCGGCGAAAATCCGGAGTATCCGGCCATCGCCAAAGCGGCCCGAATTCAGGGCACGGTAGTTTTGCAGGCAACGATTTCCAAAGCTGGAACGATCCAAAACCTGCACGTTGTCAGCGGTCCGCCGATGCTGCAGGCCGCTGCCCTGGATGCGGTACGGACCTGGCGGTACAGGCCTTACCTGCTGAACGGCGAGCCCGTGGAAGTGGAAACGCAGGTCAACGTAGTGTTTAACCTTGGTGGATGAACCGAGACCGCCCCGTACCGGCCCGCGCCGGCGCCGGGGCCTCCCGGTAAACGCTTTTTCCGGCCTGCCGCCGGCGTTTTGGCGGCGAGGCACACCGTCAGCGCTTTTCGACTTACAGAAGGAACTCCTCAGGAGGAACGATTCAAGTGATTCTCGCTCATTTCAACCATCTTCTTGCCAACCCAGCGGCGTCTCTGGGCCTGTTTCAGGAAGCTCCGTCGGTGGGGTTCAGTCCTATCGATTTGTGGCACAACATGGGCTGGCTGGCCCGCGGCGTTGTCTTCGTGCTCCTGATCATGTCCATCTGGTCGCTGGCTGTGATGATCGACCGCTGGCTGTACTTCAACGCCGCCCGTAAACAGTCCCGCGAGTTCGCGCCCCGCGTTGCCGGAGCCCTGAAGGAGGGCAAGCTCGACGAAGCGGTGAAGGTTGCGGACCGCAACAAGAAGTCGCACCTGGCTGAAGTTGTCACGGCCGGCCTGCAGGAGTTCCGCACCTACGGCGGAGGCGGAGCCGTCAGCGTGGAGCAGATCGAGTCCTCCAAGCGCGCTCTGGAGCGGGCCGAGGCGATCGTGCACGCCAAGCTGAAGAGAGGTCTCGGCAGCCTGGCCACCATCGGGTCCACCGCTCCGTTCGTCGGACTGTTCGGAACGGTCGCCGGCATTCTGAAGGCCTTTCAGGAAATCGCCACGCAGAAGACGCCCGGTATCGGGGCTGTCGCCAGCGGCATTTCCGAAGCGCTGGTGACTACCGCGTTCGGCCTGTTCGTGGCCATCCCGGCGGTTTGGCTGTTCAACTATTTCACCAACCGCGTGGAGGCGTTCGATGTCGAGATGGACAACTCCTCCAGCGAGCTGATCGATTACTTTATTAAGCAGAGCAATCGGCGCTAAGCAGCGGGTCCCCGAAGCGCAGCGGCGCGACGGGTTCGAAACAGCGGGAGTCTCCTGACCGGGAGCCGGCGCGAAGACCGGCTTCCGGTTCCTGAGTGCCCGAGCCCATGAACACGCGATCCACGGGAGCGCACACGAAATGGCACTGTCAAAACGCAACGAAGGCGCCAAGGTCAACGCCAACATCAACGTCACCCCCATGGTGGACGTCATGCTGGTGTTGCTGATCATCTTCATGGTGATCACGCCCATGCTCAATAACAAGGTCAACGTCAACCTGGCCACGACCAATACCGCGACGCCGATGGATGACGCCAGCAAGACCGACGCGATTACCGTGGCGATTACTCGCGACAGCCGGATCTATCTGGGCACCACCCAGACCAGCGTCGCCACTCTCGGCCAGCAGGTGAGCGACGAGCTGCAGAACCACACGAACAAGATTGTCTATTTCCGGGCTGACTCCCGCGCCAACTATGGCACGGTCATGAATGCGATCGACGCGGTGCGCACCGCAGGCGTTGAGGAAATCGGCATGCTGACTCAGAATCTGAACAACACCATCTCCACGGGCGAGTAGTCCGGCGCGGCTGAAGAAACGAGGAACTGAACCATGGCAATGAACGTAGGCGGAGGCGGCGGGCTCAGCGCCGACCCCAACGTAACGCCGCTCATCGATGTCCTGCTGGTCCTGCTGATCATCTTCATGATCATCGTGCCGGTTACCCCGAAGGGCCTCGACGCTCTGGTGCCGCAACCCCCGAAGAACAAGCAGGCTCCCCCCCCGGAACAGACCATCGTGGTCCAGATTCACGGCACGCCGGGCGGCGTTCCCAGTTACCAGATCAACCAAACCGATGTGGCCCCCAGCAATCTGGAGGGCGAGCTGAATAAAATCTATTCCATCCGCGCTCAGAAAGTGATGTTCATCAAAGGCGATGCGACGATCGATTTTCAGGCCGTTGCGCACGTCATGGATATTGCCAATGGCATCGGAGTCGATCACGTCGGTCTGATCACGCCCAAGATGCAGGCGGGCCAGTAGAGTGCCCAGGCCGCACTTCGGGCACCTTGCCGAAGGCGGCGGACCCGGTACAATCGTGTCGCAACCAGATTTGCGCCCAGCTATTCAGGCTTCCGGCGAGTTGAAGGAGAAGACAGAACGCATGAACCGAATCGCACGTTTACCGGTGCTGGCCGCCGCCACGATTATGCTGGTGGTATCCGCTACCGGCTGTAAGCGTCTGGAGGCCCGCGATCAGCTCAATAAGGGCGTGGAAGCCTACAAGGAGCAGCGCTACGACGAGGCCATCGATCACTTTCAGAGGGCCGTCAATCTCGATCCGACCTACCCCATGACCCGGACGTATCTTGCCACGGCGTATGCGCAGCTGGTGGTTCCCGGCATGGATACACCCGACAATGAAAAGCACGCGCAGATGGCCATCGACCAATTCGAAAAGGTGCTGGACTCGGATCCCAGCGACAGCACCGCGCTGAAGCAGATTGCCACCATGTACTACGATCTCAAGAAGTTCGACCTGGCCAAGCAGTGGCAGATGAAGGTTCTGAACGCCGATCCCAAGGATGCCGACGCCGCTTACACGATTGGCGTCATCGACTGGACCCAGGCTTACTCCAATTCCGTCAAGGCGCTGCAGAGCGTCGGCATGCAGGATGACAGCCAGGGCAACGTGAAGATGCCCAAAAAGATCTGCCAGCAGATTCAGGGCGAAAACACTCCCCTGATCGACGAAGGACTGCATTATTTGCTGCTGGTCGTGGATCCCGGCAACCCTGACGCCTATCTGGGACCCTTTGCCAATAGTCCGAAATCCACCGGGAAGGGCCTCCGTCCAAACGACGATTCGGCAATGGTCTACCTGAACCTGATGTACCGGCGCAAGGCCGATCTGGATTGCACCGATGCGGCGGCGCGCAAGGCGGATCTGGCCCAGGCCGATGCATGGCGCGAAAAGGCTCTCGGTACGCGGCGCGCTAACGAAGAAAAAGCCAACTCGAAGGTCAGCGGCGTAGTCATCCAGTAGGCTGCACCGCACGGCCAAACTCCAGGGCTCCGCCACGGCGGGGCCCTTCGTTTTTCCCCCGGCCGGCACTGACCGGCAGTCGATGACGAACAAGTGAACAAGGCGGTAGCACGCAGTACACCGCACCCTGTACCCTGTAAACCGTAACCTGGAACCCGTAACCCGTAACCCGTAACCTGGAACCCGTGGTCGCTACTTCTGTGATTCGCCGGATCCTCATTGCCAACCGCGGCGAGATCGCTCTGCGCGTTCTGCGCGCGTGCCGCGAACTCGACATCGTCCCCATCGCCGTCTATTCCGACGCCGACCGTGCCGCGCCGCATGTTCTGGAAGCCGACGAGGCCTACCGGCTTGGGCCGGCCCCGGCAACGGAATCGTATCTCCGCGGCGATGTCATCCTGGAGGCAGCTCGCCGCGCGCGTGCCGACGCCATTCACCCCGGTTATGGATTTCTCTCGGAGAATGCCGAATTTGCCGAGGCCTGCGAGCGGGCCGGCGTGAAATTTATCGGCCCTCCGGCGGCGGCGATGCGCATGCTGGGATCCAAGACTCGCGCCCGCCAGGCCGCTGATCGTGCCGGCATGCCGCGCACTCCGGGATCTGTGCAGGGTCTGGCCTCTCTCGATGAGGCGCGCTCCGTCGCCGCCTCTATCGGCTATCCCGTCATGCTCAAGGCGGCCGCTGGGGGCGGGGGCAAGGGTATGCGCGCGGTTTTCAGCGAGGAAGATCTCTCCTCGGCCTTCGACTCAGCTCGCAGCGAAGCGGAGCGTGCCTTCGGCTCCGGCGAAGTCTACCTGGAAAAGCTCATCGAACGGCCGCGCCACATCGAAATTCAAATCCTCGCCGACGAGCACGGCCACTGCATTTCGCTGGGGGAACGCGAATGCTCCGTCCAGCGGCGTCATCAAAAGGTCATCGAAGAATCGCCTTCGGCCGTCGTCGACGACGATCTGCGCCGCAGAATGGGTGAAGCCGCGGTCCGGCTGGCCCTTGCGGCGGGCTACACGAACGCGGGCACGGTCGAATTTCTCGTCGACCAGAACCGGAACTTCTACTTCCTTGAAGTGAACACGCGGTTGCAGGTGGAGCACCCCGTCACCGAGCTGGTGACCGGGCTGGACCTGGTCCACCTGCAGATTCGCATCGCCGAAGGCCAGCCTCTGCCCTTTGCCCAGTCCGATGTTGTGCTGCGCGGCCATGCCATCGAATGCCGTGTCTATGCCGAGGATCCCGACAACGGCTTCATGCCTTCGCCCGGCCGCATCACGCGCCTGCTCCAGCCCGGCGGGCCGGGCATTCGCGAAGACTGCGGCATCTACGAAGGCTGGGTGGTGCCGATGGACTACGACCCCATGCTCTCAAAACTGGTTGCGTATGCTCCCACCCGCGACCTTGCGATTGCGCGCCTGCGCCGGGCGCTCGACGAATACGTTATCGGCGGCATTCGCTCCAATCTCGGCTTCTTTCGCCGCATTCTCCGCGACCCTGATTTCTGCGCCGCGCGCATCGACACAGGCTATCTCGACCGCCTGCTCCGCGAGGCCCTGCCCCCGCCGTCCTCGAATGCGTCCGACGCGGCTGCGGCAGTCGCCGCCGCCGTATTTGAAGCGACTCAGTCCGCCGCCGGCACGCCCGCGGCGCAGCCCGTCAGCGCCTGGAAGGCGGCCGCGCGGCGGGAAGCTTCCGGAGCCACTCCCCACCCATGAAACTCCAGATCGAAATCAGCGGCCGATCCCGCCAGGTGCAAATCGACCCCGGGGAAATACCCGGTGTCTGGAATGTCCGCGTTGATGGCGAGCCAGTGGAAGCGGACGCCCGTCTGCTGCGTCCGGGCGTGCTGTCGCTGCTCATCGACCGCCGCTCCCATCGCGTCGTTCTCGATGGCGATTCGTCCGATCCGGCCCTGTACCTCGGCCGTGAGCGGATCGCGTATCGCATGGAAGATCCTCGCTCGCTGCGCTCCCGCCGTCGCCCCACCGGCGCGGAAGGCCCCGCGGTGCTGAAAGCTTCCATGCCCGGCCGTGTGGTCCGCGTTCTGGTGGAGAAAGGCCAGCAGGTCGCTGCACATCAGGGAATCGTGGTGATTGAAGCCATGAAAATGCAGAACGAGCTGAAATCTCCCCGGGAAGGACGCGTGGCCGATGTGCGCGCTGTTCCCGGGGCCACTGTGGCCTCCGGCGAGATTCTCGCGACTATCGAGTAGCGGCCGCCGCGGTGTCATTGCGGTACACCACGCCGCCCTTCATCACAAACTTCACATGCTCCACGGCGGCGATGTCCCGGAGCGGATTCCCGGGCACGGCAACCACGTCCGCATAGTAGCCGGGCTTGAGCTGGCCGATCTCGTTCTGCCACGTCAGGATCCGCGGGTCATTCAGGTAATCCGCCTGGAGTACGGCCAGCGGTGTCATGCCGTAGCGCACCATCAGCTCGAATTCCTTTGCCTGCGTGCCGTGCGGAAAAGGACCGACATCCGAGCCAACCGCCATGGGAATACCCGCGGCCACCTGCCGCCTGAACTCATGAATCTTGTAATTCAGCATGGCGTGCTCGGTGGCCGCCGCCTGCGGCGTGGGCGCGTGGTCGGCGAAGTACTCAAAGACCACGAACGTAGGCACTGCGGGTATGTTCTTTTCCTTCATCAGCTGCATGGTCCCATCGCTGAGCTGGGTGGCATGGTCAATCGACGCGACACCTGCTTCGACCGCAAACCGCGCAGCCGGTTCGCCCTGGCAGTGCACGCCGGCATTGGTATCCAGCCGCGCTGCCTCCGCGACAGCGGCCTTCAACTGATCCTCGGTGTACTGGTACGGCGTATGGAAATCCCAGAACTCCGGATCGCCCGCCTGCTCGCCAATCCCCAGATGCGCGCAGACCGGATTGCCCAGGCACGGCGCCGATCCGGGCGGAACCATCCGGTCCCGCCCGGTCTCGTAAATCTTCACGAAGGTGCTGCCGTCCTTGTGCTGCCGGCGAATTGTCTCGATCAGTTGCTCGGTGTCGTTGGCGTAATCCGCATTGCCCAGCGCGTGCTGTGCAGGATTGAATCCGAGCGCATCTTCATGCCCGCCCAGGATCGAAATAGCCATGCCGCTGATGCGCAGCCGCGGCCCGGGAATCAGCCCTTCGTCGATGAACTGCCGCACTGCGGTGTCCGCCGGCCCCGCGCCTTCGGTGCCCATGTCGCGTTCCGAGGTAAACCCGGCCATCAGGTCGGCTTTTGCATTGAGCGTGGCCTGAATGGTTCGCTGCGCAACCGACTCCGTGATGGTCTGCAGGTCCTCCGCTTTGCCCGGGTGCAGAAACAGATGCACGTGCGCATCGATCAGGCCAGGCATCAGCGTGGTGTCGCCCAGGTCGATGACCTTCGCCCCGGCCGGATGAGGCACCGAGGTTCCCACGGCCTGGATCCGGTCGCCCTCCACCAGAACCTCGCCTGGGCTGACGATCTTTCCCGGTTCGACCTCAAACAGACGCGCGGCGTGCAGGACGATCGGATCGCTGCCCGGCGGCGCTGCCGAACCTGCCGCCTGCGCCTGGATGCATGCTGAACTCGCGCTCAGCGCCAACAGAGCCGGACCCAGAACTGCGATCGTTCTCATATGCGTTCTCCGAAGGCACACCAGCATAGCAGAGGCGACGCGTCTTCAGCGCCCAAAGCAGTACGTCAGCTGGAACAATCCGCTGTCAACTCCGGGATTCGCGTCGGAGGTATTATCGTTCGACAGATGGTGGTACCGATACTCGGCGCGAAGAGAACGGGTGCGGGTATGGAAGAATTCGACTCCGACCCCAAAATCGAACGTGAAGTTGAATGCCCCGGCATAGCTCAGGGGAATCGGGTGCGTGGAGAACATGTACCCGCCATGACCATCCAGGAAAGGCTGCCACCTGCGCCGTGTCAGAAAGTTCCACTGGAATCCGGCCGGCGACATGGCCTCGCCCATCGTCCACTCGCGCCCGTGGCAGTAGGTAAGAACGCTGCCGCTGTATGTCGTTCCCTGTATGGTTTCGTTATAGGTGCTGTAAGAGCGGGAGCAACTCGCCGGAGGGCCGGGATAATCGGTAATCGATCCGGATACCGGAGACGTCTGTGTGAGTTTGGTAACGCCCAGAGGATCGCTCTCCAGCGCAACCGGCATGATCTCGCCGCTGTACTGCCAGTTCACGACGCGGTTCATTAAGATCCGCCGATTGTAGACGCCGCCGACATTCAGCAGCTTACGCTTCTCTGCGATGCCGAGCAGCATGTGGCTCGAATCGTTCGAATAGGCGACGAAAATTCCAAAGGTATTCGCGCGGCCATATTCGCTGCGGTGCGGCCGGCTCTGAGCCATAGCGGCGAGTGCGGGCAGAAGCAGCGCGACCACGGCCATCAGGCAGATCCTGCGCGTCGCGCCAGGCAGGGATGCTGCACCGTCCTTCAGCAAAAGCATTCCCGGCCCGTTCTCCTGTGGGATCGCCTGAGCGATCGATGATGCGGGAAAGGTCCAAACTGACAATGCTCTGCCGCATGGCCCCGTGGCATTACTGGAACATAGGGGATGGCACTTCCGCAAGTCTGCCCGGCGCAAGTGCGGGATACGCCGCGCCTGGCCTGTTCCTGGCAACATTGCATTCCGGGCAGGCCACCTTTTCCGGGAGGCAAGCCATCTCCTTTTCTAATTGACGATCCTTTGAATCCAGGTCTATGCTCCCCCCGTTATGGAGATCACTGGAAAAATCGGCGCACTCATCGGTAATAAGGGCGGCCAGGTCTGGTCGCTTGAGCCCACAGCTTCGGTCTACGACGCCATCGCCATGATGGCCGAAAAGCGCGTCGGCGCTTTGCTGGTGATGCAGGGGGGGCAACTGCTCGGCATCGTCTCCGAGCGGGACTACGCCCGCAAGGTCATCCTGCAGGGCCGCTCATCCCATGAGACGCCGGTCGCGGAGATCATGAGCAGCCCCGTGCTCACCGTGACGCCTGAGAATACCGTCGGCGAATGCATGCATCTGGTCACCGAAAAGCGCATTCGCCATTTGCCAGTGATGGAAAATGGCCGAGTGACGGGAATGGTTTCCATCGGAGACCTTGTCAACTGGGTTATTTCCGAGCAGCAGCAGACGATCCGCCACCTGGAGACCTTCATCTCCGGCATGGCGAGCTGATCGCTCCGGGAATCAGGCCAGCTCGTATCCAGCGAAGAAGTAGCCGATCTCGAACTTCGCTGTGTCTTCCGCGTCGGAACCGTGGATCGCGTTCTCCTCGATGGAGGCGGCGAACTTCCTGCGGATCGTGCCTTCTTCCGCATTCGCCGGATTGGTCGCTCCCATCAGTTTGCGCAGATCGGCGATCGCGTTGTCCTTCTCCAGCACCATGGGAATGATCGGCCCCGAAGACATGAACGTGGTGAGGGAAGGGAAGAAGGGCCGGTCTTTGTGGACGTAGTAGAACCCCTCGGCCTGCGTTTTCGAAATCGAAAGCCGCTTGATGGCGACAATTTTGAAACCGGCTTTCTCAATTTCGGCGAGAATGGCTCCGGCGTAACGTTTCCGGAACGCATCCGGCTTGATGATGCTGAACGTCCGCTGCAACATAGTATTTCCAGCCCCTGGCCTTTCAAAATTGCAACAATGTGGTACGAGAAACCTCTAAACCCGCAGGCGGCAGCCCCGGTCTACGCTTTCCCGATCGCCTTCGCCATGGTCTCGCCGATCGCCGCCGGCGTTTCGACGACGTGAATGCCCGCCGCCTTCAGCGCCTTCATCTTCTCCGCCGCTGTTCCCTGGCCGCCGGAAATAATCGCGCCGGCGTGGCCCATGCGGCGTCCTGGAGGGGCGGTCTGCCCGGCAATGAATCCCACCACCGGCTTCTTCACATGCTGCTTTACGTAAGCCGCCGCCGCTTCTTCGGCCGTGCCGCCGATTTCGCCGATCAGAATGATCGCTTCGGTCTCGGGATCCTCATTCAGGAGCTTCAGTGCGTCCACGTGGGTTGTCCCGATAATCGGATCGCCGCCGATGCCGATCGCCGTCGACTGCCCGATCCCACGCTGCGTCAGTTGATAGACCGCCTCGTACGTCAGTGTCCCCGACCGCGACACAATCCCGATGGGCCCTTCCTTATGAATCCGGCCCGGCATAATGCCGATCTTCGCTTTGCCCGGCGAAATGACCCCCGGACAGTTCGGTCCCACCAGCCGCGACTTCGATGTTTTCAGCACGCTCCACACCTTCACCATGTCGTTCACCGGAATGCCTTCGGTGATGCAGATGATCAGCGGCAGGCCCGCGTCGTTGGCTTCCAGAATTGCGTCGGCGGCAAATGGCGGCGGCACAAAGATTACGGTTGCATTGGCTCCTGTTTTCTCCACGGCCTCGTGCACGGTGTCGAAGACCGGCCAGCCTTCGTGGGTGGTTCCGCCCTTACCCGGCGTCACCCCGCCCACGACCTTTGTCCCGTATTCCGCGCAGCCCTTCGCATGGAAGGTGCCTTCGCGCCCGGTGATTCCCTGCACGATGAGGCGTGTTTCCTTGTTCACCAGAACAGCCATCTCTACGCAACCCCTTTCGCCGCGGCAACCACCATCTCAGCGGCTTCCTTCATGGTTGAACCCACCTGAAACTTCAGCCCCGATTCCTGCAGGATCTTGCGGCCCTCTTCCACGTTTGTGCCTTCCAGCCGCAGCACTACCGGCACTTTCACCTTCAGGTTCTTCGCCGCTTCCACCACACCCTGCGCCAGAGTATCCACGCGCAGAATGCCGCCGAAGATATTGATGAAGACCGCCTGCACATTCTTGTCCGACAGCAGAATCTCGAAGGCGTGCTCGATCTGTTGCTGATTCGCGCCGCCGCCCACATCCAGGAAGTTTGCCGGCATCCCGCCCGCGTACTGAATAATGTCCATCGTCGCCATGGCCAGCCCGGCGCCGTTCACCATGCAGGCGATGTTGCCGTCCAGCTTGATGTAGTTCAGCGCGTACTTCGACGCTTCCACTTCAAGCGGATCCTCTTCCGCCACGTCGCGCAGCTCCTTCAGGTCCTTGTGCCGGAACATCGCGTTGTCGTCGAAATTGATCTTGCAGTCCAGCGCGAACAGCTTGTCGTCCTTCGTCGTGATGAACGGATTGATCTCCAGCAGGGAAGCGTCGGTTTCCACGTAGGCCTTGTACAGGCCCATCATGAAGTGCACCGCCTCGCCAATCTGCGCCGGCTTCAGCCCCAGCGCAAACGCCAGCTCCCGCGCCTGATAAGCCTGGAAGCCAACCGCGGGATCGATGTACGCCTTATGGATCGCCCTGGGATCCTTCGCCGCGACTTCCTCGATCTCCATGCCGCCGGCCCGCGACGCCATAAAGACCAGCTTCGCCGCCGCGCGATCCAGCACGATCCCAAGGTAAAGTTCGCGGTCGATCGCCGCCGTTTCTTCAATCAGCAGCCGCTGCACTTTCTGTCCCTGCGGACCCGTCTGGTGGGTCACCAGCTGCATGCCCAGAATCTGCTTCGCGTACTGCTCGGCTTCTTCCAGGGTTTTCGCCACCTTCACGCCGCCACCCTTGCCGCGGCCTCCGGCGTGGATCTGCGCCTTCACCACCACGCCCTTTGCCCCGCCGCTGAAAAGCCGCTTCGCGACTTCCAGCGCCTCATCCAGCGTGTTCGCCACTTCCCCGCGGGGGATCGCGACGCCATACTTCGCCAGGATGTCCTTCGCCTGATATTCGTGAATTTTCATAGGAGATTTTCAGCAGAAAGCCGGTTGGTCCTGATTCGGGTGCGTCCCACCCCCACACTCAATCGTATGCAAAGCCGAACTTCCAGTGTAGCGGAGCCTTTTGGCGGACCGCAAACCGGCAGGCCCCTTTCTCTCCAATTCGCCCATTTCCCCGAAGTTCGCGAAAAGGGCTACACTGGTGCACAAAATTCAGGCCCCGTTTTCCCCCAGGCTCTGGCTTCGCCTCGTCAACGGCACTCAGGTTCAGCCGCCAGAGGCACGACAATCAAGCTCTCAGCTCATTCCGGAGGGATCTTTGAGTCTCAGCAAGAAACTTCTCGCCGAATTCATTGGCACTGCATGGCTGGTCTTTGGTGGATGCGGCGCCGCGATTTTCTCAGCTGCTTATCCAGGCCTCGGCATCGGATTCCTCGGCGTGGCCCTGGCCTTCGGGCTCACGCTTCTCACTATGTGTTATGCCATCGGGCACATCTCCGGCTGCCATATCAATCCGGCCGTTTCCTTCGGCATGGTCGCGGGCCGCCGGCTTCCCATCGGCCATCTGGTGCCCTATGTGGTTGCTCAGTTGCTGGGAGCCGGCGCGGCCGCTTCGGTGCTCGACATCATTGCCAGCGGCAAACCAGGGTTTGTGCTCGGCAACTTCGCGGCAAATGGCTACGGCGCCCACTCTCCCGACGGTTATTCCATGGCGGCGTGCTTTTTGGCCGAAACTGTGCTCACGATGATTTTCATCTTCGTGATCCTCAGCGCAACCGACAGGCGCGCGCCGGTGGGGGGAGCCCCTGTCGCCATCGGCCTCTGTCTTACCCTCATCCACCTGATCTCCATTCCCATCGACAATACCTCCGTGAATCCGGCGCGCAGCACCAGCCAGGCCCTGTTCGTGCATGGATGGGCGCTCGGGCAGCTCTGGCTCTTCTGGCTTGCACCGATTCTCGGCGGCCTTCTCGGCGGCCTCATCTACCGCGTCTTCTTCGCGGAATCCGCCGCGGAAGTGCCTGCGTCCAAAATGCAGCCGCTTCCTCAGGTCGCCGGAGACTGAACCCTCATCCCGGAGCGGCCGAGCTTCCCCGTGCCGCTCCGCTCACCTCTCCCTCAGGTAGCATGGGGGCATCCCATGCCCGAACTCCGTCCGCTGCTCAGGCATATTGTTGAAGAGCGCCGCACGCTCTCGCGCATGCAGGCCCGCGTCGCTTTGGAGTCGATCCTGCGCAGCGAGCCCGATCCCGTCAGCGATATGGAGATTGCGGCCATGCTCACCACCATGGCCGCCCGCGGTGAAACCGTCGACGAACTGACCGGATTCGCCGAAGCCATGCGCGAGTTTTCCACCCCCGTCCCGTTCACTGAAGAGGAGCGCGCTTCTCTGGTCGACACCTGCGGCACCGGCGGCGATGGCCGCGGCACCTTCAATATCTCCACCGCGGCGGCCCTTTTGGCGGCTGCGGCCGGAGCGAAAGTCGCCAAGCATGGCAATCGCGGCGTCACCTCGAAATGCGGCTCAGCCGATGTTCTGGAGGCCATGGGTATTCCCGTCGCGCTTTCCGCGGAGCAGTCAGTGGCGTGCCTGCGCGCCACAGGATTCACGTTCCTCTATGCGCCGGCCCTGCATCCTGCGATGAAGCGCGTCCAGCCCATTCGCCGCGCCCTTGGCTTTCGCACCATTTTCAACCTCGCCGGCCCTCTCACCAATCCGGCGGGTGCGCCCGCCCAGGTGATGGGTGTCTATGCGCCGGAGAAACTGGAAGTCGTCGCGGGCGCCATGGCGCAACTTGGCGTCCGCTGCGGCTGCGTAGCTCACGCCCGCAATGGGATCGACGAACTCGCGCTCTCCGCCACGGACACTATCGCCGTCTTCGCTTCGCTCGATCATGCTCCGCCGCGCTTTGTTCGCGCCATCGTACATCCCCGCGACGCGGGCCTGGAGGAAGCGGACCTGTCGGTTCTCCAGGGTGGAGAAACGGCCGCTGAAAACGCTGCGCTGCTCGAATCTGTGCTGAAGGGCCTGACCAAAGGTCCAAAGCGCGATGTGGTGCTGCTGAATGCCGCGGCTGCGCTCGAAGCTGCTGGTCTCGCCGGCGGCCTGAGAGAAGGCGTCGCCCGTGCTGCGGCCGCGATCGACTCCGGCGCGGCTTCGCGCGTGATCCAGGCGCTTCGCAGCTTTCATCCGTGCTGACCCGCGCTGGCCACCGGGAATCTCTCCGCAACCTCACGACGCGAAATGACCGAGCCCCACGGGGGGCCGCTGAGCAAC
>DAHUYD010000172.1 GCA_027315385.1 Acidobacterium sp. | reverse complement strand
CAGCGCGTCCGTAACTTGACTCTTGACAACTGTGGACTTAGTCTCGAAATGAGGACAGCGGGTGATGATATTCCGCGCTGTTCTTCTTTCGCGCGGCCATGCAAAATCATCTCTGGAATTACATTCCGCTGCTCATGCAGGTCGGCGTGGTCGGCCTGATGGTCGTTGGCATGGTCGCGATGTCATGGTTCATCGGCCGCCATCGCAATCTGAAAGACAAGCTCGAGGCCTACGAGTGCGGCATCCCCGCAGAGGGCGATGCCCGCGGACGCTTTTCCGTCCGCTTTTATATGGTGGCCATGCTCTTCATCCTCTTCGATGTCGAAGCCGTCTTCATGATTCCATGGGCCGTCATTTACAAAAGGCTGCCCGCCATTACCGGTTCGCGCCTCTTCGGCTTCTGGGAAATGATCGTCTATCTGGGATTTGTCGCCGTCGGCATCTTCTACGTCTGGAAAAAGGGCATTCTCGACTGGGCCTCGGATAAAGCAGACCTGTAATTGCGGCACTCCGGGCCCGCTGCCCGGAGCAGACAACAACAGAATCGCCGTGTGGGAAATCGATGACGGATGCGCTGCTGACCAAAGACGCGGTTTTCGAGGGATTGAGCGGGAATATCGCCATTCAGGCGTTGCGCGCCGCGCTGCCTGACGCCATCGTCAACGGGAAATTTGACCGCGGCGAGCTCACCCTCGTCATCTCCGCGGACCACATCCGCGCAGCCTGCCGCACCCTCCAGCAGGCTGGCTACAACTTCTTCGAAGATGTGACCTGTGTGGACTGGTACCCAGTCGAGCCGCGCTTCCAGGTCACCTATCACATCCTCTCGCACAAGCTCAAAGAACGCGTCCGCCTGCACGCCATGGTGGGCAGCATCGACCCCTCCATCGACAGCATCACTCCCATCTGGCCCGCAGCCAACTTTTATGAGCGCGAGGTCTGGGATCTCTTCGGCGTCCGCTTCAATGGTCATCCCGGCCTGCGCCGCATTATGATGCCCGAAGAATGGGAAGGCCATCCCCTGCGCAAGGATTATCCAGTGGAGGGCTACCGCTAATGCCGGATAATCCCCACGCTCCCGAGATCCCCGGCTTCGTCGAGACCGCTACCTTGATTCGCCCGCGCCCCGAAGAAGGCGCCAAGGACCGCACCATGGTCCTCAACATGGGGCCGCAGCATCCCTCCACTCACGGCGTTCTGCGCGTTGTCCTCGAAATCGACGGCGAAACCGTCGTCAAGTGCGTCCCCGACATCGGCTATCTCCACACCGGCATCGAGAAAACCTGCGAGGCGAAATTCTGGCAGCAGGTGGTCCCTCTCACCGACCGCATCGACTACCTGTGCCCGATGACCAACAACCTCTGCTACTGCCTCGCCGGGGAAAAGCTCCTCCAGATCGAAATCCCCGAGCGCGCGCAGTGGATGCGTGTCCTGCTCAACGAGCTCACCCGCCTCAATTCCCACCTCGTCTGGCTTGGCACCCACGCCATGGACATCGGCGCGCTCACTGTCTTTCTCTATACCTTCCGCGAGCGCGAAGAGATCCTTCGCATCTTCGAGCACGTCTCCGGCCAGCGCATGATGACCTCCTACTTCCGCATTGGAGGCCTCGCGCTCGATCCGCCCCGGGACTTCTTCTCGTCCGTCCAGGCACTCATCAAAATCCTCCCCGAGAAAATCGACGAATACGAGAATCTCCTCACCGGCAATCCCATCTTCATCAATCGCCTTAAGGGCGTCGGGTATCTCAGCGCTGAAGACGCCGTCTCGCTCGGCGTCACCGGGCCGCCCCTCCGTGCCAGCGGTGTCGACTGGGATCTCCGCCGCGACATGCCCTACACGAGCTACGAGAAGTTCCAGTTCGAAGTCCCGGTTTCCAGTGACGGCGATGTCTGGGCCCGCTATCTCGTGCGCCTCAAAGAAATGCGCGAGTCCGTCAAAATCTGCCAGCAGGCGCTCGACGGCATGCCTTCAGGCCCCATTAAAGCCGACGCCCCCCATGTCGTCTTGCCCGACCGCGAGAAGATGAAGACGCAGATGGAAGCCCTCATCTATCACTTTAAGATTGTGACGGAAGGCTTTCAGGTTCCGGCGGGTGAGGTCTACCAGTCCGTCGAGTCGCCGCGTGGCGAAATGGGCTATTATGCCGTCTCCGACGGCACCGCCAAGCCATACCGCGTCCACATGCGCAACCCATCCTTCGCCACTCTCCAGGCGCTGGAAACCATGTGCATGGGCCGCCTCATCGCCGACGTGGTCGCTGTCATCGGCTCCATCGATATTGTTCTGGGAGAGATCGACCGATGAGCCCCGCCGCGGCAGAGGAAACCATGGTCCGTGCTGAGCTATGGCTGTCGTTCGGCTCGCTCGTCCGTGCTTACGCAGCAGCGGCATCCGTGAACTCCGGTCCAGCGCCGCAGGTCGACGCTGCCGGCGAAACGGTCCGTGTGACCGTCGGCACCTATAGCCTCGAAATGCGCTGCGATCCGAAAACCGGTGCAGGGAACTGGATACTGACCTCCGGCGAATCGGTTCTGCGCCGGGGTCCGATCCAGCTGCTGCCCGAAGGCCGCATCGCCCTCGACGGCAAAACGCTGGACTTCGATCACGCCGCCATCGATCTGGTCGCCTCCGTGATGAATGCAGCCGCAAACCCGGCGAGAAACGAACGATGAGTACACAGCCCGCCCAACCCGGAACCATTTTTTCGCCCACCCTGGCCGCCCGCTTCGACCGCCTGGTCACCCTGTACCCCGTCAAGCGCTCCGCGCTCGTCCCCATGCTCCTCTACGCGCAGGACGAGATCGGCTACGTCTCCGATGCCGTCATCGCCGAAGTAGCCGCGCGCATCGGCATCACAGAACTCGATGTCCGCAATGTGGTCAGCTACTACTCGCTGCTCCGCACCAAACCCGCGGGCAAATACCATGTCCAGGTCTGCACCAACATCAGTTGCATGCTCCGCGGCGGCAACGAAATTCTGGATCACTGCAAAAAGAAGCTCGGCATTCCCAACAAAGGTGTCACCCCGGACGGCGTCTTTTCCCTCGAAGAAGTCGAGTGCATCGGCGCTTGCTCGTGGGGCCCGGCCGCGCAGGTCAATTATGCGTTCCACGAAAATCTCACGCCCGAATCCATGGATCAGGTTCTCGCCGATTACCGCGCAAAGGCGCAAAACGGGGGAGGGAAGTAATGGCTACTTTGACCACTCATCCCGACTGCGTGCCTCTGGTCTCGTACCGCTTCGGCAAAGGCGCAACCAATATCGACAAGTATCTCGAGCTGGACGGCTACAAGTCCGCCCGCAAGGCGCTTGAACTCGGCCCTGACGCCATCATCGCTGAGATGAAGACCTCCAGTCTCCGCGGACGCGGTGGCGCCGGCTTCCCCACCGGCATGAAGTGGTCCTTCGTCCCAAAGCAGTCCGCCAGGCCCAAATACGTCCTCGTCAACGGCGACGAGTCCGAGCCGGGCACATGCAAAGACCGCCTCATCTTTGAGCACGATCCCCACTCCGTCATCGAAGGCGTCATCATCGCCGCCCTCGCCATTCAGGCGAAGATGGGCTTCATCTACCTGCGCGGCGAGTATCGCTACCTCATCGAGATCATGGAGAAGGCCGTCGCCGACGCCTACGCCAAAGGCTTCCTCGGCAAAAAGATCCTCGGCTCCGACATTGATCTCGACGTCGTCGTCCAGACCGGCGCCGGCGCGTACGAAGTCGGCGAAGAATCCGCCCTCATGGAATCCCTCGAAGGCAAGCGCGGCGTCCCGCGCATCCGCCCGCCATTTCCCGCGGTGGTCGGCCTCTATGGCGGACCCACCATCATCAACAACGCTGAAACCATCGCCACCGTCCCCCACATCTTCCGCATCGGCGCGGCCGAATACGCAAAGCTTGGCACCGAGCGCAACGGCGGCACCCGCCTCTTCTGTCTCAGCGGTCATCTCGTCCGCCCCGGCGTCTACGAGCTGCCCATGGGCTACAACCTCAAAAAGATGATCTACGAGGTCGGCGGCGGCATCCCCAACGGCAAGAAACTCAAAGCCGTCGTTCCTGGCGGATCCTCCACGCCCGTCCTGCTCCCCGAAGAAATCGATATCGGCATGGACTTCGATCAGGTCGGCAAGGCCGGCTCCATGCTCGGCTCCGGCGGCGTCGTCGTTCTCGATGAGACCGTCTGCATGGTCGAGTTCGCCCTGCGCACCATGAAGTTCTATCAGCACGAGAGCTGCGGCTGGTGCATCCCCTGCCGCGAAGGCACGGACTGGCTGAAAAAGTCGCTGACACGGTTACATGAAGGCGGCGCGGTCGACAAGGACATCGACAACATCCGCTATCTCGCCGAAAACATGTTGGGCCGCACCTTCTGCCCCCTCGGCGACGCGGCCGCCATGCCCACCATCGCCTTTGTAAAAAAGTTTCGCAAAGAATTCGAAGATCACCTGGAGGGCCGCGGCTGCCCGTATCATCGCGCCGCCCAGCCCGAACCCGCGCTGGTGTGAAGGATTTGAATGGCAGACGTTACGTTCACTGTCGACGGCAAAAAGCTCACCGCCCCCGCGGGCACGCTCCTCATTGAAGCCTGCCGCGCTCACGGCATCGAGATTCCCGCCTTCTGCTATTACCCTGGTCTCTCGCTGCAGGCCGCCTGCCGCATGTGCGTCGTCCGCATCGAGAAGGTGCCCAAGCTCCAGACCGCCTGCACCACGCCCGTTGCCGAAGGCATGGTGGTCACGACGGAGAGCCCCGAAATCGCGCAGGCGCGCAAGGCCACCATCGAATTGCTCCTCGGCAATCATCCGCTCGATTGCCCCGTCTGCGACGCGGGCGGCGAGTGCGAGCTGCAGGACATGACCTTCAAGTACGGCGCGCACGAATCCAAATTCGCCGACATCAAGAATCATCGCGACGAGCAGCAGTGGTCGCCCGTCGTCTTCTTCGACCGCCCGCGCTGCATCCTTTGCTACCGCTGCGTGCGCGTCTGCGGAGAAGGCATGGATGTCTGGGCGCTCGGCATTCAGAATCGCGGCTCCGGCTCCGTCATCGCTCCCAACCAGCAGGATCATCTGGATTGCGAAGAGTGCGGCATGTGCATCGACATTTGCCCTGTCGGCGCGCTCACCTCCGGTGCCTACCGCTATAAAACGCGCCCCTGGGAAATGTCCCACGTCGGCACCGTCTGCACCCACTGCGCAGATGGCTGCAAGACCACCCTGGGCGTCCGCCGCGCCAGCGACGGCATGGAAATCGTCCGCGGCGATAACCGCGACAAGAGCGGCATCAACGGCGACTTCTTGTGTATCAAGGGCCGTTACGCATTCGACTTCGCCAACCGCGACGACCGGCTCACAAAGCCGCTCCTCCGTCAGCCCAACGGCGAATTTAAGCCCGTTCCCTGGGATGAAGCCATCGAGTTCGCCGGCAAGCGGCTCCGCGAAATCCGCGACTCCCGCGGCGGCTCTTCCATCGGCGTCATCGGCTCCAACCGCACCACCAACGAAGAAGCGTATCTCCTCCAGAAGTTCGCCCGCACCGTGCTCGGCACCAACAACATCGACCACCACCGCACCGCGGACTACCCGGCCTTCGCCGCGGCTCTCGCCGGCATATCCGACGCCTCGCTTCGCGACTTCGCTTCCGCCAAAGCCGTCCTCCTCCTCGGCAACGATCCCACCGAGCAGCATCCCGGCCTCGCCTGGCAACTGCGCACCGGCGTCCGCCTGCGTGGCCTGCACCTCTACGTCGCCAACCACCAGAACATCAAGCTCCGCCGCCAGGCCGCCGCCTTCCTGCAGATTCGCGAAGGCGACTACGCCCCGCTCATCGCTTACCTCGCCGGCAACGACTCCGCCCTTGATGGAAACGGCGAAGCGAAAGCCTTCCGCGAAGCCATCCGCGCGGAGGAATCGCTCCTCATCGTCTTCGGCGCCGAGTTCCGCGGCCGCGACATCGAAGCCCTCGTCCAGTTCGGCTCCTCCCTGCCCAGCGTCAAGTTCGCCTGCCTCGGCGATTATGCCAACTCCCGCGGCGCGGCCGACATGGGCCTCTACCCCGATCTGCTGCCCGGCTACATTCCCATCACCGCCTCAGCCCAGTTCGCGCAGGAGTACGGCCCGTCGCTTCCATCGCAGCCTGGCCTCGATCTCCTCCAGATGTTCGACGCCGCCCGGCGCGGCGAACTCGCCGCGCTCTATATCGTTGGTTCCAACCCTGTCGCGCGCTACAACCTCGATCCCGCCGCCCTGCGCAACACCTTTATCATTGCCCAGGATCTTTTCCTCACCGAGACTGCCCGCCTCGCCGACGTCGTCTTTCCAGCCGCAAATCTCTATGAGAAATCCGGCACCGTCACCAACACCTTCGGCGATCTGCAGCTCGTCAGGAAGGCCGCCGACCGGGCCGGCGCCCGCACCGATTTCGAATTGATCGTCCGCCTCGCCGCCGCCATGGGCGCGAACGTGAAGCAGCTCGTTCCCTTCGAGCATCGCGGCGTCCGTGCCGACATGGGCCAGGCCCGCGGCGCACAGTCCGGCGAAGCCGATCGCCACGGCGTCTGGCTCGCCGCGCATCATCTGGAGCCGAAGCTCAGCCCCTTCGATCCCTTCGCCATCCTCGACGAGATGCAGCGTCTCATCCCGGCTTACAATGTGCCGCGCCTCGACCTGCTCGTCGGCAACGATCAGCATTCCCGTTCCGGCCCCGCTTCCGGTTTAGTGCAGATCCAGACCGCCGCCGCCCGCCGCGATCTGGTCCTGCCCTCCAGCGATACGCTCTTTACCTCCGGCACGCTCGGCCGTTACAGCAGCACCCTCAGTTCGGTACTTGAATCGCGCGAACCCGCGGAAACAGCGGCGGATTAGATCTTTCGGAAGGCTTTTGGGATGGAGACCAGCCTGCTTACGTTTCTCATCGTTAACCTCATCAAGATCGTCGTGGTCGTCGTCATTCTGCTCATGGAGGTCGCCTACACGGTTTTGCTGGAGCGGAAGCTGGTCGGCCGCATCCAGAACCGCTGGGGCCCCAGCCGCGTCGGCCCCTTCGGCCTGCTCCAGCCGCTCGCTGACGGCGCCAAGCTGTTCCTCAAAGAAGATCTCATGCCCCTGGCCGTGGAGCGTCCGCTCTACGTCATCGCGCCCATGATCGCCCTCGGATGCGCGCTCACCTCCATCGCCGTCATCCCCTTCGGCGCTAACATCCAGTGGCATGGAGTCGATCTCTTCCAGATTTCCGACGTCAGCATCGGCCTGCTCATCCTGCTCGGCATCACCTCCATCGGCGTCTACGGCATCGCGCTGTCCGGCTGGTCGTCGAACAACAAATATTCGCTCCTCGGTGCGCTGCGCGCCAGCGCTCAGGTCATCAGCTACGAGCTCGCTCTCGGTCTCGCCCTGGTCGGCGTCATCATGCGTGCCGGCTCGCTCCGCCTGCGCGATATCGTGAACGTTCAGACCGGACACAGCGTTCTGGCCTTTCTGCACTGGAACTTCTTCGGAGGATTCCAGTTTGTCGCGTTCTTCGTCTATCTGATGGCCGCTTACGCTGAGACCAATCGCTCGCCTTTCGACCTCCCCGAGGCCGAAAGCGAACTCACCGCCGGTTATCACACCGAATACAGCTCCATGAAATTCGCCATGTTCTTCATGGCCGAATACGCCAACATGATCACCGTTGGCTGCGTGGCCACCCTGCTCTTCTTCGGCGGATGGACCAGCCCCTTCGGTCATTTCCTCAGCGGCAGCGGTCCCATTTCCATCGCCCTGTTCTCTGTCTTCTGGTTTGTCGCCAAGGTCTTCGGCTTTCTCTTTCTCTACATCTGGGTGCGCGGCACGCTGCCGCGCTTTCGCTACGACCAGCTCATGGGCTTTGGATGGAAATTTCTCGTGCCCGTGGCTATCGCCAATATCGTTGTCACCGGACTCTGGATGGGCCTGAGCCTGCCTGCTCGCTGATTTACAATTTTCTTTCCGGACCCTTGTTTTTCGCGGATTTTTCGCAGTTGTATCGGTAAGTCAAACTTATGCATCTGGCCCTGTTCTGCATTTTCGGCGCATTATGTGTGGCGGGAGCGCTCAATCTCCTGCTCCAGCGCCATCCCATCAACAGCGCGCTCTCCCTCATCGTCGTCATGAGCTCGCTGGCCGTCCTCTATCTCCTGTTGGGCGCGGAGTTCCTCGCTGCCGCGCAAGTTATCGTCTACTCCGGCGCCATCATGGTGCTTTTCACCTTCGTCATCATGCTGCTCAACGCGGGCAGGGAACAGCGCACCCACGGCAGCAAAATGGCCTGGGTTCTGGGATTCCCCGGCGCGGCCGTGCTTCTTGCCCTGCTCGCGGATATCTTCATCACGCATTCCGGCGATTTTCACCGCGTCCAGGCCGGCGAGTACGTCGTCAATACCGCGATGCTTAGCGGCGTCCTCTTCCGCGACCTGCTGCTGCCCTTCGAGGTCACTTCCATCCTCATCCTCATCGCCATCCTCGGCGCCGTCGCGCTGGCGCGAAAGGAGCACTGAGCATGGTTCCCATCTCCTGGTATCTCATCCTCAGCGCCATCCTCTTCTCCATCGGAGTCGCTGCCTTCCTCATCAAGCGCAACATCATCACCGTCTTCATGTCCATTGAGCTCATGCTCAATGCCGTCAATCTCACCTTCGTCGCCTTCGCCCAGCAGTGGCACATGGTCCGGGGCCAGATTTTCGTTTTTTTCGTCATGGTGGTCGCCGCGGCTGAAGCTGCCGTCGGCCTGGCCATCATCATCGCGGTCTTCCGCGCGCGCAGCACTCTCAATGTCGACCAGATCGACCTGATGAAGCTATGACCGATCTTCACCTCTGGCTGGTCCCGCTCGTTCCCGTCGCCGGGTTTCTGGTGAACGGTCTCTTCGGACGCAGATTCCCGAAGTCGCTGGTGACCGCTGTCGCCATCGTCGCCGCGGCCGTGCCGCTGCTGCAGGTCGCGGACATCGTCCTGCACTTCGGCTCCCTCACCAAGCCGCACATCGAGACCCTGGACGCGTGGATCTCCACTGGCGCCTTCCACGCGAACTTCGCCTTCCAGCTCGACCAGCTTTCCATGGTCATGCTCTGCGTGGTCACCGGCGTCGGCTTCCTCAT
>DAHUYD010000166.1 GCA_027315385.1 Acidobacterium sp. | reverse complement strand
AGATCGGCGACGCCCCCCAGTAGGTCTGTCCCTGATCGACGGCCCCTGTTGTCCCGTCCCAGATCGATGTGCGCTGGCCCGACGGATTGAAGAAGAACTCCTCAGGGTCACTCCCGGAAACGCTCGCCTGCACGCGCCGGTTCAGGGCGTCATACGTGTAGGCGGCGACGCTCCCGCCGTCCACGGAGATGAGGTTGTTTTCGGCGTCATACTTGTAGGTGTGAATGCCATCGGAGGTCATGTTCACCGCGGCATCGTAGGTGTAGGTGTTGTAGCGATCGTAGGTGACATCGCCGTCGGGATTGTAGCCCGAGCCCTGATTTGTGTTCAGGCTGGTCTCGGTCACTGGGTTTTTGTCATTACAGTGCGCGCAGAAGGTCGCTCCCACGCTCCAGGTGATCTGGCAAGTCGAACCAACCCCGGTAGTGTTGGCGAACGCCGCATTGGCCGTCATCTGCCTGGTCCGGTTGCCGAATGTATCGTAACTCCAGCCTTCGTTCGGGAACGGGTTCCCCGGCTCCGATCCGGCGGACCGCGCCAGCTGGTTCAGAGTGTCGTAGCTGTACGTCGTGGTCGCATGCAAAACTGGCCCGGGACACTCGCCGAATGCTAACCTTTTGATACCGTGCTGGCCTGGCCTTCATCCCAATCCTCCCGGGAGCAAGATCACATTTTCACGGTGCGTTAAGGTGAGTTGGACATGTCCGGCTTCTCTTGTAAGCAGTTGATTCTAACAGTGGCCCCGTAGCTCAGGTGGATAGAGCAGCAGTTTCCTAAACTGCGTGTCGGAAGTTCGAGTCTTCCCGGGGTCACCATTCCCCTGTATCGCCCTTCGCAGCGCAGAGCAGTGCGACGAATAGCCGATGCAGTGGGAGGCGCCTTTGTAATCTTTTCGTATACGCCGCATCGTCCATTCGATCCTGGTAGAGACTGAAGCTGGGCGACTGGATCGAACGCCGTCTCCTCCTTCCTTCTGCTCGTGGGCCCGTGATGAACGTTCTGCTGATCTATCCGAAATTTCCCGACACCTACTGGAGCTTTCGTTACGCCTTGTCCTTCCAGGGCAAGCGGGCCGCTCAGCCGCCGCTGGGGCTGATGACCGTAGCGGCGCTGCTGCCCGCCTCGTGGCACAAGCGCCTGGTGGATACCAACGTGGAGCGCCTCAAAGACTCCGACCTCAGATGGGCGGACGTCGCGCTGCTGAGTGGAATGCATATTCAGCAGCCTGATCTGCTTGCCCTGGTCCGGCGCTGCCGGGCGCATGGAGTGCGTACCGTGGTGGGAGGGCCGATCACCAGTAGCATTCCGCCGCAGAACCTGGAAGCCGATCACATCGTCATCGGAGAAGCGGAAGAGTTGATCGCCGAGTTGGCGCGCGATCTCGAAGCCGGGTCCGCGCTCCCTTTGTACCAGGCGGCGGAACGCCCAGCGATGGATCGCAGCCCCCTGCCCGACCTGAGCCTGATCCGCATGAAGCGGTACAGTACCATGACCGTGCAATATTCGCGAGGCTGCCCTTTCCATTGCGAGTTCTGCGACATCATCGAAATCTACGGGCGACGCCCTCGGACCAAGGCCGTGGCGCAGGTTCTTGCGGAACTGGACCAGTTGTACGCCGCGGGCTGGCGAGGCCCGGTCTTCATCGTGGACGACAACTTCATCGGAAATAAGATCAGAGTCCGCGACTTGCTCAAGGCGCTCGTGGAGTGGCAGCAGTCAAAACGCCTGCCCTTTCGCTTCATCACGGAGGCCTCTCTCAATCTGTCCGACGATGAGGATCTCCTGCAGGCCATGAAGGATGCTGGATTCACCTCAGTCTTCCTCGGAATTGAGACGCCCGATGAGTCGAGCCTCGCGGCGACTCAGAAACATCAGAACACCCGGCGCGACCTGCTGGACAGCATCGCCGCCATCCAGCAGTACGGCATCGAGGTGATGGGGGGATTCATTCTCGGGTTCGACACCGACCGCGAGGATGTATTCGACCGCCTCGTCGAATTCATCCAGAAGAGCGCGATCCCGATCGCCATGGTGGGACTGCTGCAGGCCATGCCGGGCACCCAGCTTTTCCGGCGCCTGGCGCGCGAAGGCCGCATCCTGCACACCGGCGACGGCAACAACACCGGCTGCGAACTGAATTTTCTTCCGCGCATGAACGCAACCCGGCTGGTGGAAGGTTACCGTTCGGTGCTGCGGCAGATCTACGGCCGCGAAGCTTATTACGCGCGTGTGCGCGAATATCTGAGCCGCTGCCGTCCGCGCTACCGTACCCATCTGAGCCTCGCCAATTTTCGCGCGGCGCTTCTCTCCATCTGGCGGCTGGGCATTCTGGATAGAGCCAGGCTGAGTTACTGGAAATTTGTGCTGGTGGCCGCGACGCGGTATCGGCGGTACTTCGGGGCCGCCATGACGATGGCCGTCATGGGCTACCACTTCCAGATGATCACGGAACAGATCTCCGAATCCGAGAGCTGACGAATCAGGACTCGTCAGGACTCGCTGAAGTCGATCATTTTCGGAGCCTGCCGGAAGAACTTCGTCGTTGCCGCCAGATACACGGCTCCGATCAGAAACCAGAAGCCCCCGACAATCTTCGCCAGAACATTCAGGTTCCACCAGATCGCGGCACAGAAAACAAATCCAATGAGCGGCAGAATCAGATCCTTCAGGATTTTTCTTTCGCCGCTGCGGCGCAGCAGGGAAAAATGCCAGAACGTCGCGAGATTCACGCCCATGAACGCGAGGAATGCGCCGAAGTTGAGCAGTTCCCCGGCATGTTCATACGCGTTGTGCGTGTAGTTGAGCGCCACCGCCCCAGCCCACGCGACCGCGCCGATCAGTAAAATGTTCCACGTCGGCGTATTCGTCTTAGGGTGCAGGTGCGCAAAGATGCGGCGCGGCAGCACGCCGTCGCGTCCCATGCCGAACAGCAGGCGCGCGGCTCCGAGGCCACCGGTCAGCGCGCTGCCCAGCGCGGCCAGGATCAGAACCACTCCCATGGCCTCGAACAGAACCGGCCCACCCACGCGGCGGCACACGTCCATGAAAGCCGTTTCGAGGTTCGGGAATGTGTGCCAGTTCGGCCAGATCCGCTGGCCGAGATATATCTCCGCGCCGCCCAAAATCCCGGTAAAAACGCATACAAGGACCGTGGCCAGGAGCACATTCCTTCGCGGATTCTCGACATCCTCCGACAGCGTCGTGATGCCGTCGAAGCCGATGTATGTGAGGGCCGCGAAAGAGGTCGCTCCCCAGATGCGGCGCATGTCGAACGTCTTCGGGTCGTAGAACGGCGTAATCGAGAACAGCCCCGGCCACCCTTCGCGATGAAACAGATAGTGCACGCCGAGGACGAGGAACACCGCGATCACGACGCACATCGCGGCCAACAGCACCTTGTTCGCGCGAGCCGAGGACCGGATGCCGATCAGGTTCAGCGCGGTTACAAAGCCGGCGACTCCGAGCGCCGTGATCGCAAATGGAATTTCAGCGATATAGCGGCTGTTGAGCGCGACCGAAATCCAGACCACATTGATCAGCGGCTGGAGAATGTAATCCAGCAGCATCGCCCAGCCGATCAGGAAGCCCAGATGCGGATTGATGGTCCGGCCCACATACGTGTACGCCGATCCCGCAGCCGGATAGACAGCGGCCATCCGGCCGTAGCTGACCGCGGTGATGACCATCGCCAGCATGGCCACCAGGATGGTCGTTACGGTGTGGCCGTTGGAGAGCTTCTGCGCCACACCGAAGAGCGGAATTCCCGCCACCGGCTGGATCAGCACCATGCCGTAGAAAATCAGGTCCCACAAGGTGAGGACCTTTCGCAACCGGAGTTCCGAGTCCTGTTGGCTGGTTTCTGCCATGCTTGCGGTCTGCCTTCGTTCTGCGCGGTTATTGCGAACCCGATCCCGCGGTCGCTGCTGTGGGCGTCAGCGTTTGTGCTGCCACATTCCAGCCAACCACGCGCACCACCGGCGCGTCCGGCGCATCCTTCGGCAGCACCGCCGTCAGCGTCCTCGATTCGCCGGGAACCAGCTCGATCCAGTTATCCGACCACAGGACCGGAGCGACCAGATCGCCCGACGAGGTGCGAACCGCGGCGCTGATCTGAAACGCCAGCGCCGCAGAGCTGTTGTTGAGGTGCAGCTGGATTTCCCGTCCCTGCGGGGTGCTCACCACGTCGGCCCGCGCGGCAACGGTTGCGGGCGGCAGGTGCGTCAGCGCCCTCATATCGGGATAAAGCTCCGCGGGCGTGTACGTATACTGCGTTCCCCACCAGTCGAAGGTGG
>DAHUYD010000139.1 GCA_027315385.1 Acidobacterium sp. | reverse complement strand
CCGCGGCGGACGAGGGTGACGACCATGGAGCGGAGCATGGCGTAGAGGACGAGCACGGCCGCGACCGGCAGCGTGAATGCCCAGGCAAAGCTGAGTCCGCTGAAGTAGCGCCCGGCGAGGTGGTAGTGGAGCGCGATCATGGCGAGAGAAAGAAGGGCGGCGCAGCGGATCGGCCAGGAAAAGAAAAGTCCCGCGAGCGGTGCGTAGCAGATGAGCGCGAGGCCGAGGCAGGCTCCGAGGAGGAGCGCTGGGTTGAAGCCGAAGCCGGCGAAGAGGTTTTTGGTGAGGTTGCGGGCCATGCCCAGCGCGCCGGGAGCCCAGTGGAGGCGGATCAGTTCCCTGCCGAAGGCGATGCGCTGGCGATAGCCTCCACGTTTGACTTCCACGCCAAGGCGCACGTCGTCGAGGACCTGGAAGCGCTGGGCCTCGAATCCTCCGACCGCGCGGTAGACGTCAGCGCGGATGAGGTTGAAGGCGCCGATGCCGATGGAGTCGCGGGTGCGCGGGCTGGCGATGCGCCAGGGACGCCACCAGAGAAGCGAGAAGGCCTGGAAGAAAGTTGCCATACATCGCTCTCCCGCGGATTTCAGGATGAGCGTGGGCATGAGGACGAGGTGGTCTGCCGCGGATTCTTCGGCAAAGCGCAGGGCGCGGGCCAGGACGTCAGGGGCGAAGATCACGTCGGCGTCGGTGAAGAGCAGCCAGGGGGTGGCGGCATGACGAGCGGCGAAGGCCATCGCGTGGGGCTTGCCGAGCCAGCCTTCCGGTAGCTCGTGGACGTGGAGGACCCGCAGAGATTTGCCGGACGGGCAGGATTCCGAGGCGATCCGGTCCATGATGGCGCCGGTAGCGTCAGTGGAGCGGTCGTCAACGGCGAGGATTTCGAGAGGGATGGTCTGGGCGAGCAGCGACAGCAGGGTCTGCTCAATGGCAGCGGCCTCGTTGCGGGCAGGGATGATGACGGTGATTCTGGTGAGAGAGTCGCCATCGGCGGGGGGCGCGAGAGTGTTCCAAAGATTGGGGACGCGGCGGAGTCCGCGCAAAGAGGTGAGGCCGCAAATGAACCAGAAAGCGGCGATGATCCAGAGCAGCGTGGAGGAGAGCGTGAACCAGAGCATGGGTTCAGTGGCCGCGGCGCGCGGCTTCGAGATAGGGCAGGCGCGGAGCGAAGCGGGCTCCCGCGAAGAGGATCAGCCCGGAGAAAGCGAGCGAGATAAGAGTGATGCCGAGGCCGGCACTGAGGCCGTGACGGTCGGCGACCCATCCGATGAGGTGCGGCGACGGAAAATCGCCGAGCAGGTGGATGAAGAAGAGGTTGACGGAAATGGCGGTGGCGCGGATGGGCGCGGAGACGGAATTGACGATGGCGGTGTTGAGGGGGCCGGTGTTGAGGAAGAGGCAGAATTCGGCGAGCCAGGCGGCGGGGACCATCCAGTGCATGGGGCCGAAGAAGACGAGGACGCCAAAAGGAATGGCGAGGAGAGCGCTCCAGGCGGAGACGTAGTAGAGGGCGCGGTGATTACGGCGAAGCCAGATCTGGGCGATCCAGCCACCGGCAATGGTGGCGAAGAGGCCGTCGGCGGCGGTGATCTCGCCGGCGGCAAGATCGGCGTGAGCCAGAGTTATGTGGCTCATGCTCTGAAAGAAAGTGGGCAGGAATGCGGAGATGCCGCCGACGGCGAAGGTCCACATGGCCATGCCGAGAGTCGCGGTCCAGTAGGCGGGGTTAGAAAAGAGGCCGAAAAAGCTGGCGCGGGAGTGAGTAGAGGCCAGCGTGTCGGCCGCCCCGCGCCGGGGTTCGCGGATGAAAAGCCAGAAGAAAAGGGCGATGAGGACCCCGGGGGCGGCGGCAACGTAGAACGGAGCACGCCATCCATAAGACTGACCGAGAGCGCCGCCGAGGATGTACCCCAGGGCGCCGCCGACGGGAATGGTGAGATAGAAGATGGTGAGGACGCGGTTGCGTTCTTCTTCCGGATAGAAATCGGCGAGCATGGCGGGGGCGAAGATAGAGAAGGTGGCCTCGCCGATTCCGACAATGGAGTGGCGGATGAGCAGAGTGGTATAGCTGTGCACGAGTGCGGTAGAGAGGGTGGCGGCGCTCCACAGCAGCGCTCCGGCAACGATGAGGGGCTTGCGCGGCAGGCGGTCACCGAGCCATCCGGTGAGGGGCGCGATGAGCATGTAGGTGAGGAAGAAGGCGGAAGTGAGAGTGCCGGCCTCGGCGAAGTCGATGTGGAACTCGCGCTGGATGAGGGGCTGGACGCCGGGCAGGACATAGCGGTCGATGAAGTTAAAGAGGTTGAGGCTGGCGAGGAGGAAGAGAGCCAGGCCGGCGGTGCGGAGGGGTTTCACAGGTTTCAGTGGTCAGTGTAAGGCGTTCCGGTGTGCTGCGTACTGCTTGCCGATTGCGCTGCTGTGGCGGTCAGTGGACCTGTACGGCATCGCGGGTAGGCGGTGCGGCCAGCTGAGCGTCGATGCTGAAGCGACCGGGGCCGGCGATGAAGAGGGCGAGCATGACAGCCATGTAGGCCACGATGAGTTCTCCGTGATCGCCGCCTGGCCCGTAGAAGGCGAAGTGGTGGACGAAGATCCAGGCGACGAGCAGATTGCCGAATGACCAGAGCGCGGCCCAGCGGGCGGCGAACCCAAGGAGAAGCAAGGGCATACAGACGGCGTCGGCGATCATAGCGATGACGAGGCTGGAGATGGATCCGATGTGGAGGGGGTCGGGGAAATTTCCGGCCATGGCGTGGAAGCGGAAGATCTTTTCTGTGCCGTGCTTCATGAAGAGCGCGATGGGCACGAGGAGGCGGAGTACGAGCAGGCCAAGGTCGTGGCTGGCGGGGAGCCAGTCCATCCGGATGAGACGCTTCAGCATGGTGGCGCTCCTGGGCGGTGATCAGAGATTACGCCGGAGAGACGGCGATAGGCCGGAAAAGATGCGGGGTCGTAGAAAATTCGGTTCAGCGCAGCACGGATGCGCGGGGAAGTCCCCTGCGAAGGTTTGTCGCCCGTCGCGAGAAAGTCAACGACGGGCTCTAGTCATAGAGGAAGGTGATCTGTAGCCGGAGAACGCCGGCCTTTATTCCGCTCGGAAACGGAGGGTAGGGGCTTGCACTTCGCACGGCTCCTTCGGCTGCCCTGAGTAACGCCTCGCTGCCAGTCGACCGGGAAACCCGAACGTGGCGGACGATGCCGTTTGGGCTGAGGCGCACGATCAGGACGGCGGTGCCTGCCTCGACGGCCGGCGGGCGATCCGTGTCGGGAATGAGCGGACGGAGGCTCATCAGCAACTTCTGCCGAACACCCATCAGCCACTGGCGGTTCAGCAGGTTTCTGTCAGCGGGGCCCGCGCCGCTCTTGATCGAGGCAGTTACATGAGCATGGCGCAGGGGATATGCAGGCCCGTCTTTCGGCGGCGGCACCGGGGTTGAGGAAGTTTGGGCAATGGCGGGCGCGGCGAACAATCCGATGAAGAGCATTGCAGAGAGCAATCGGTGAAACATGGGGGCCTCCCACCACGATGAGATGCCGGCTTCAGAGTGTCCCGCCTGTTCGCATCGCATTGCAGAGAACGAGGCAGCATCGACACGGGCCGCATGTCAGTTTCGAACATCCGTCATGGCCGACGCAACCTCGGCCTTCTGCTCGGCATTCAGGGGCAGCAGCGGAACACGAGGAACTCCGCCGTAGTAGCCGTTGAGATCGCAGGCATATTTGAGTCCCGGAACCCCGTATTTGTTGGCGACGACCCTGGAAGGTTCGGCGATGCGCCGCTGCTTTTCCGCCGCGACCACGGGATCGTTTTCCTTCCAGGCTGTGTAGATCTCCTGACAGGCCTGAGGAGCGGGCGAAGCGAAGGCGAGGATTGCACCGGAGACTCCGGCTTCGAGGGCGGGCAGGAGGTTACCGGCTGAGCCGGTGATGACCTGAAAGCCCACTTCCCTTTTGCGAGTGGCGAGGAGCTTGCGCCGTGGAGCAAGCATGACCGGGCTGATGGGTTCGGCGCCGAGGGCAGCGACTGGAATCAGGCTGGCAGCCAAAGCTGCTTCGGCTTCAGCCTCGGCAAGCGTCATGCGTGCGGTGACCGCCTCAAAGACGGGCGTCACCTCGACAGAGCGCGTCGGCGCGCCGCGGGTGGCGGCCACCAGGGCGGCGAGGCGTTCGAGGTTTCCGCTCGAATCCTTGATACCGGCGATGTTGGGATGCTGGGCCAGCTCAGCTACAACGTCGAGCGGCAACTCGAGGTGAGTGAATTTTGGAATGCTGTAGAGCACGACCGGGAGCGGCGACCGATCGGCGAGGGCGCGGTAGTAAGTGAGCAGCTCCAGCGGCTGCATTTGCGGGCCGTAGAAATGCGGAGTGCGGGCAAGCACGGCGTCGAACTGTTCGGCGGCGGCGAATTCGGCGAACCGCAGGGTTTCCCGCAGGCTCTCGCGACCGACGCCGGCGAGGAGAACTTTTTCCGGGGCGGCGTTCCGGGCGACGGTGCGAAGAACCCCGCGCGTTTCCTCGTCGCTGAGCATCACGGGTTCGCCGGTGGAACCGAGGACGACCATGCCCGCGGCGACGGTACGGGAATAGCGTTCCACGTTGTGTTCCAGTTTGCGGAGGTACAAGCGGCCGTCGGGGTAGAACGGCGTGGTCATGGCCGGGAAGATGCCTTCGAGCAGCATAAAGTCATTCTAGTGGCTGCTGTTAAATTTCTGAGGGCCGCGCGGAAAGTTCGCAGCAGACGCCATGCCGCACGATCGCGGCAGCGCGCAAAAACAGCAAAGGCCCGCGGAGCGAGTCCGCGAGCCTTTCCGTTGGGTGCGTCCGATGCTCACGCCGGCCGGCGTAGCTTCTCGCGCTCCTTCACCTCGTCGATTTTCTCGTTGGCGCGGTCCTTCGTGTGGTCGATCTTCTCCGAGACGCGTTCGCGGGTCTCGGCGTTGCGCTCGTGCTGCTCGGCTTCGTGGGTTTTGCCTGCTTCTTTCGCCGCATCCTTCATGTTGCCCCACGTCTCCTGGGCGGCGCCCTTTGCCTGATCGGCAACACCGCGATTGGCCATGCCTTCGTTGCCCGTGGCCTCACCGGCTGCCTGTTTCACCTTGCCGCTCATGTTGGTCACTTTCCCTTTTACCTGGTCCGAGTTCATCGATTGTCTCCCTGGGGTTAAGATGTCTTGCTCCTATATTGCTTACGCCACTCTTCGTCCACTGATGAGCTGGATGATGAGCACCACCAGCGCCAGCACAAGCAGGATGTGGATATACCACGCCACAATGTGAAAGCCCACCAACCCGATCAGCCATGCGATCAACAGAATTACAAATAGTGTCCAAAGCATCCCTTGTCATATCCTTTCCGGACCGGGTCTCATCCGCCGGGCCCATGAGTTGGGTGCGGGCAGCCCTGCGCCGGGTTGCCGTTGGAGTACAAATGGAGGGGAGGACCGCGACTTTTGCTCATTGCTATTCAGGGAGAACCCGGCTCCTTCAGCCATGAAGCGGCTCTTCTGGCCGACGCCCAAGCAACCCTTTTGCCCTGCGCGCTCTCCGCGGACGCATTTGGCGCGGTTGTCCGGAGCGCCGCCGATGCCGCGATGATCCCGATCGAGAATTCCCTCGCGGGCTCGGTGGTGGAGCACTACGATCTGCTGCTGGCCCATGACGTCGCGGTGGAGAGCGAGTGGCTGGTGCGGATCCGGCACAATCTGATCGGAATGCCGGGCACGGAACTGAGCCGCATCCGGACTGCGTATTCCCATCCGGTGGCTCTTGCCCAATGCCGGAGGTTTTTCGCGCAGCACCCCGGGATTACCGCGAGCGCGAGCTATGACACGGCGGGGAGCGTGAAGCAGCTGATGGAATTGCGGGATCCGTCGATCGCAGGAGTTGCCAGCGCCCAGGCCGCGAAGCAGTACGGCGGAGAAATCCTGGTTTCCGGCGTCGAGGACAATCCGGAGAACTACACGCGATTCTTTCTGATCCGGCGCCGGGGAGAGGTTGAGCCGCAACCGGAGTCGAATAAGGTAAGCCTTGCTTTCAGTGTTGAGAACCGGCCGGGCAGCCTGGTGGAGGCGCTTGAGGTCTTTGCGGGCCTGGGCACGAATCTGACGAGGCTGGAGTCGCGGCCGGTGCCGGGGCGGCCCTGGGAATACGTGTTTTATGCCGACTATCAGCTGTCGCGGCCGCAAGCTGCGGAGGAAGCGCTCAGAATGCTTTCCGGGCACTGCTCGATGGTGCGGGAACTGGGGCGGTATCGAGCCGCATAGGTAATCCTGCGGGTTCCTGGCCCGGGGCGGCCGCTGAACCGGAGGGTCGGCTTTGCCGATAAAGCACCGGGGGGAGGACCAGCCCGGCACACGGGGCATCGAACGGAAATAGAGCTGTGCTGGAGACCACTCCGATCCTGCCGATGAGACTTTTTCGAATCTGATGAATCCAATGAGTAATTATTTGATATAAGGACACTCATGGCCAGCGATTTTATTAGCGTTATTGAACCCGGCGATCCGCGTGGACGAGAGGGCGGAGCAAGCCGCATTCTTCCCGTTCTGCCTGTCCGGGACACGGTACTGTTTCCGCACGCAGTTTTGCCTCTGACGGTCGGGCGGGAAAGCTCGATCCAATTGATCCAGTCCCTTGGGGAGGAAAAGAGCATCGTGGTGGTGGCGCAGCGCGACGCTCGCGTCGATGCTCCTCAACCGCAGGATCTGCACACCTATGGCACGCTCGCGACGGTGCACAAGGTGGTGAAGATGCCGAACCAGAGCTTGTTCGTGTTCACGGAGGGTACGGAGCGGGTTCGTCTCGGGGAGTTCTCCAAGATCGAGCCATTCATGGTGGCCGCGGTAGAGACGATTCCGGAGGTTCCGGCGGCGCAGGATCCGGGAATTGAGGCGCTGCAGCGGAACGTGATCACACAGTTTCAGCAGATCGTTTCAGCCTCGCCGACGTTATCGGACGAGCTGCAGACGATTGCGATGAACATCGACGATCCCGGGCGGCTCGTTGACTTTATCGCGGCTTCCCTGCCGTTCCTGGCCACGGGCGACAAGCAGGAACTGCTGGAGACGCCCGACGTGGCGGCGCGGCTCGAGCGGATCAACAAGCATCTTGCCAAGGAGCTGGAAGTCCAGCAACTGCGGAACAAGATCCAGTCAGAAGTGCAGGACCAGGTGCAACAATCGCAGCGCGACTACTATCTGCGGGAGCAGCTGAAGGCCATCCAGAAGGAACTCGGGGAAATGGACGAGGGCCAGAAGGATATCGAGGAGCTGCGGGAGAAGATCGAAGCGGCGGGAATGCCGGAGGAGACAAAAAAAGAAGCGCTGAAGGAGCTGAACCGGCTTTCGCGGATGTCACCGATGGCGGCCGACTACTCCCTGACGCGGAACTATATCGAGTGGCTGGCAGTGCTGCCATGGGCCAAGTCGTCCGGCAGCGCCGTGGATATCGTCAAGGCGAAAGAGATTCTGGACGAGGACCACTACGATTTGAAGAAAGTGAAAGATCGGATCCTCGACTTTCTCTCCGTGCGGCGTTTGAAGGCGGACATGAAGGGGCCGATTCTGTGCTTCGTGGGGCCTCCTGGGGTGGGCAAGACGTCGCTGGGACGGAGCATTGCGCGAGCTCTGAGCCGGGAATTCCGGCGGATTTCGCTGGGCGGGATGCACGATGAGGCGGAGCTCCGAGGGCATCGCCGGACCTACATCGGCGCGCTGCCGGGGCAGATCATCCAGAACCTGCGGCGGGCGGGGGCCAACGATCCGGTGTTCATGCTGGACGAGGTGGACAAGCTGGGCCGGGATTTCCGGGGCGATCCGGCGTCCGCGCTGCTCGAAATTCTCGATCCGGAGCAGAACAACACCTTTCGCGACAATTATCTCGATCAGCCGTTCGATTTGTCGAAGGTCCTGTTCATCTGCACGGCCAACATGCTGGACACTGTACCGGAGCCGTTGCGCGACCGCATGGAGATCATCGAGCTGCAGGGGTACACCGAGGAGGAGAAGAAGCACATCGCGTTCCGGTACCTGATACCGAGGCAGATCAAGGAAAACGGTATTCAGGCAGACAACATCGAGTTTCCCGAAGAATCGGTCCTGCACATCGTGCGTCACTACACGCGCGAGGCCGGGGTGCGCAAGCTGGAGCAGCAGATCGGCACGATTTGCCGCAAGAAGGCGCGCCGGATCGCCGAGGGGAATACGGACAAGCTTGTGGTCACGAAAGAAATCATTCAGGAATTTCTGGGTGGGATGAAGGTGAGGGTGGACACCGAAATTGCGGAGCGGACCAGGCGCGCCGGAGTGGCGGTGGGTCTGGCCTGGACGCCCGCGGGCGGCGACGTGCTCTTTATCGAAGCGAACCGGATGAAGGGCAAGGGCGGCTTCACGATGACGGGCCAGATCGGCGAAGTGATGCAGGAATCGATGCAGGCCGCGCTGACCTGGGTGCGGTCGAACGCAAAGGCTCTGGGGCTGGACGAGGACGTGATGAAGGACACGGACATCCACATCCACGTGCCGTCGGGCGCGATCCCGAAGGACGGGCCATCCGCCGGCGTGACCATGGCGACGGCGCTGGTTTCGCTGCTGACGGATCGGCCGGTTCGGCCGCTCACGGCGATGACGGGCGAGATCACTCTGAGCGGCAATGTGCTCCCTGTCGGTGGCATCAAGGAGAAGTTCCTTGCGGCGAAGCGGGCCGGCGTTTGCGACATCATTCTGCCTGCGGAGAACAAGCTGAATGTCGAGGAAGATCTGATGCCGGATCAAATCGACAATGTCAGCATCCACTACGCCAGCAGCATCGACGATGTTCTTGCGGTGGCTCTGCCGCGAACCACTGCGGAGGAGCACCACGACGATGAGGTGCGCGACGAGGTGCTGCAGAAGACCGCTTAATGGCAGGGTAGAGAGGATAGTATGCAGGCGACTTCGTCAGGGCGCGATCTGAATCTCGAACAGCTTTGGCCAGAGCTTGCCGGTAACAAAGAGGCGGCGATTTTGTGCGTCCCAGGCGATCCCGTTGAGCACGGCGTCGTTCTGCCGCAGCTCGACATCGGGAATGATGCCGGCCAGATCGATCCAATCGATCACGTGACCATCTTTGGGCGAAATGCGCGCGATCCTGTTCGACATCCAGATGTTCGCGAAAATCTCGCCGTGGATATATTCCAGCTCGTTGATCTGGTCGACGGGGTTGCCGTGGTCGCTCACATCCAGCGTGCGGACTCTGGCGAAGGTGTTGGGGTCGAGGTAGCGCAACGTCGAGGAGCCGTCGCTGAGAATGAGGTCGTGTCCGTCCTGGGTGAGGCCCCAGCCTTCGCCGGAGTAGTGAAACGTGCGCAGGAGGTGAAATGAGTCGCGAGTCCAGACAAATCCAGTATGGGATTTCCACGTGATCTGAACGAGGGTGTTGCCCCAATCCGCGAGCCCCTCGCCAAAGTACTGGCTGGGCAGGTCATGTTTGCGGATGACGCGACCGGTCTGCAGATCGACCTCGCGGAGGGATGAGTGGCCGTAGAGACCGGTGCTCTCGTAGAGATGCCCGCTTTCGTAGATGAGGCCCTGGGTAAAGGCGTTGGGATCGTGGGGATACGTATGGATTAAGCGGTAACCTTCGTCCGCAAAAACAACGGCGGCAATGGCCAGCACCATTGCGACCGCCAGAGCTGCCAGGAAGAGTCGTCGCATCGCCACCCCAGAGTACCTCGTGCGGATTGGGCGCCGCACGAGCCGGGTGTTGCCGGCCGAAAGAAAATGGGCCCAGCCACGGCGGCGGAGCCCATTGGGTTGAAATGGGTTTCTCTCAGTGCTTGCTGACCATGTCCTCCACGATTTTCTGGAACGCGACGCGGCTGGATTCGCGGGTGTAGAACATATGGCCGCCTGGGAATTCATGGACTGAGACACGGGTTGGGTCGCCCATGACGGGCATCTCGTTCACGGTGAGGACCGAGCCCATGAAGGGGCAGGACAGGTCGTCCCATCCGTGGGCGATGACGACGCGGAACTCGGGATCGGCTGCAACCGCGTCGCGGAGCTGGGTAACGGATCCCTGGCGCATGGCCGGGTTGCTGCGATCCCATGCCGCATTGACGGCGTAGGAGAGCGCGTAGTACTGGGCTTCGGTCTTCCAGCCCACGGTTTGCGTGACGAAGTTCACCATGGCGGTGGTCGTAGGCCCGACCATGCTGGCCAGCAGCGGATCGTTGGCTTTGGGCCAGGGCGACCACGGGAAGGGGTCGTACATGGTGACGTTGGAGTCGTAGACAGAGCCGACTTTGCCCTGCTCTCGCCAGACTTCGCGGAGGTACGCTTCAGTCTCGAGACGGCCGCCTGACTCTTTGACGAAGGTCGGATCGAGGCCGGTAAGGTCGGTGACCTTCTGGATCATGGCCTGCTGCAGAGCCGGGTCGGAGTTGCCCTTGATCAGCGCTGTGGCGTAGTCGCCCTCGTCGTACGCGATGACGGGCTGCATCGCCTCGGCAGTCAGCTTGCCCTGGCGTTCCAGATTGGCCGCGGTGATGGGGGGCAGCGTGAGCATCCAGGGCAACGGGGAGAGATCAGCCTGCGACCCGACAGCGGGATTCATGTAGGGGGAGACCAGGACTTCGCCGTTCATGGCCACACCGAGCTGCGACTGCAGGTTATAAACGATGCGCGGCACGCGATAGCCGCCGTAGCTTTCACCGACCATGTATTTGCGCGAGGTCATGCGGCCGTTCTTCACGAGCCAGTCGTAAATCGCCTCGGAAAGGTAGTTCACGTCGGTCACAGGACCGAAGAAAAGCTTCTTCGCCTGTGCGGGATCGACGAGCGAGCGGCTGAAGCCGGTGCCGATGGGATCGAGGAAGACAAGGTCGGAGAAGCCGAGCCAGGTTCCCTGGTTGTCGCTGAAGTGGATTGGCTCGGACGCGCTGTCATTCTTGTTGCCAATACCATCGAGATGCTTCGGGCCGATGGCCCCGAAGTTGAGAAAGACCGAGGAAGCGCCTGGTCCGCCATTGACGGCAAAAGTTACAGGGCGGCCCGGCTGGTCGACGATGTAGGCGGTGTAAACAAGATCGCCGGCGATTTTTCCGTCGGCTTGGCGGACCGGCAGCGTGCCCACGGTGACGGTGTAGTGGAGCGTCTTGCCATTGAGAACGATACTCTGATCCACGCTCTTGTCGGGCGGCAGCGGAGGCAGCTTGTTGTAGTCGGCCTTGTCGCCAGAGGGCGCGGGCGGTGCGGCGGGAACGGCTGCGGGCGGAGCTTCCGGTCTGGGAGCGTTGCGATCGCGTTGCGCGGCGGCCGGCAGACTACAGAGCGCGGCAAGGCCGAGCACGGTGAGGGATGAGAAGAGGCGGTGAGAGACGTTCCTATTCATGCGAACCAAGATAAATCGAGGAATGACCGGTTGGGAAATCGCGCTCGGGAGCTTCTACAGCTTGTCGCTCGCCCTTTGTGCATAACGGGTGGAGTGACAGGGAATACCCCTTTGTTGCCGAGGGTGAACCAACGCCGCGCGGCAAACAAAGGCGGTTGGCGGAGCGGGCGAGCCGGAGGCCGACGATAACTTCTTCGATTGGTATCAAGTGCGAGACGGCCGCAAGGCTGTTCAACAGAGAGCCGCGAGGTGAACAGCCGAGGGACGGGCAGGGGCGATCTGATTGAGTCACGGGCAGAAGCGCGACGGCCACGAATGATCACCAGCGGGTCTCCAATGACGGGACTGAAGCCGCGCGTGAACAACGGGCGGCCGCGAGCGGCATCAACTGCGTTCGATGACGCGTGCAGCACCTTGCGGGCATGGCAGCTCCGGGGAGCAGGGCAAGTTAGCGAGTTAGCAGGCAGCCTGTCGCGAACAGAAGCGAGAAACCCCCGCGCGCAAGCGTGGGGAGAAGCGCGGGTCGCAGCGGATCAAGAGAAAAGGCCGCGCAAAGCGTGACCTTTTTCTTTTTCCCATCTATGAGTTTGGCCAGGATCCCCAACCCTTTTGTTTGTCCTCGCCCTCCAGAATCGATATCCTCGCAAGGAAAAACTTCAGCGGGGGAGACCACAGCATGCGCAGAAGCCTCGGGCACTCGTTCTACAGCGTCACTGCCTACATTCTGGTGGCCGCGACTGCGCCATGCGGCTTCGCCCAAACCACAGCCAACAATCCAGGCTCCGACGCTCGGCTCAGTTCGCCGGAAGGGAGGCGACCTGGTGGTCGGCTTTCCCGGATTGCCCGGAACTGCCCGCGTTTGGGCCACTCGAAGAACTGAGCTGGCGGTACATGGCTTCGTTGCGGAGGATCGCCTGGACGTATTCGCGGGTCTGCGTGAACGGAATCGATTCAACGAACTCATCCATGCCGTGATACGTGCCGTCGGCTTTCCATGCCGTCACGCGGTAGTCGCCGGCGTTGTAGGCGGCGAAGGCGTACTCGGGCTGGCCGCCAAACTCGGAGAGCATTTCGCGCAGGTAGCGCGTTCCCAGTTCCAGGTTGATCGCCGGGTTCAGTAGATCGCTGGTGCGGAAATGCCGCATCCCCACCTGGCGTGCCATGGCGCGTCCCACGGAAGGCAGCAGTTGCATCAGGCCATAGGCGTTGGCTCCGGAGATGGCGCCAGGGTTGAACTCGGTTTCCTGGCGGATAAGCGCGGCAACCATGCAGGGATTCAGGCCGTTCTTCGCGGAATCCTCCTGAATGTACGACCAGTAGGGCTGCGGGAACAGAATCTTCCAGTAGGCCGCGGGAATCGCATCGAGTGGAGCACTCTCATAGAACGGAAGCTCGCGCTTGAGCAGGCGCATGGCCCGCCAGGCTTCGCCATCAGAGGCGTAAATTTCCGCCTCGGCATAAGCGCCCCACTCGCGGCTGCCGTCGGCGGCCTGAATTTCGGGCGCGATGTAGGCGTTGAGACCCGCATTCGCAAGGAGCTTCGCTTCGGCCACATGCGGATCGTTTTCGGGCACGTCGTCGGTGAGTTCCGGAATTGGCTCGGGGCGCATGGCATCGAGCGCGGGAAGGTGCGCAGGGGTGATTTGCCCCAGCGCCGTGAGCCTCTGCCGCGAGATCAGCGCGTAGTAGTAATGCGGATACAGGCGGACAATCGTCGCGTAGTACGCGGCTGCCATCGCGGGGTTGTGCTGCTGATCCGCATAGAGGCGGCCGCGCCAGTAGAGCGCGGATACGGCCTGTTCAGAATCGGGATAGAGGCTGATCTGCTGGTCGAAGAGCCGTGCGGCTTCGGCGGCGTTGCCCATGCGGTAGTTCAGCCAGGACGCGCGCCAGTGGGCCACGGAAGCGTAATGCGAGGTCGGGAATCGACGCGCGAGTTCACCGTAGTACTGGATCGCGTGCGGATAGTCGTTCAGCAGCAGGTACATGTTGCCGCTGGAAAGCAGGGCCTCCGCGAGCCAGGGGCTGTCGGGAAAGCGCTGCTCCATAGCAGCGACCACGGCTTGCTGGCGGGCAGGATCGCTGTGGTCGCGAGCCAGCTGCATTTCCAGATAGAGCCGCCGCGCCCCGGCGTCGTCATTGGTGTCCGGCAGACTGTCCAGTTCGCGCCCGGACAGGCGGTGAAGCTTCCAGTCGCACTCGGCGGCGGCCACCAGAAGCCAGTCGCGGGAGACGCCGTCGGTCTTCGGCTCGCTGGCCAGCGCGCGATACTCTTCAGCGGCATCGGCGTAGTGCCTGGCTTGGTAGAGGGCATCAGCATGGCGGCGCAGTTCTTCCGGAGACAATGTGTCGAGCACGCCGGTCGACTGGAGTTGCGTGCGGGCATAGCCGGCCTCAGTACTGAGCGGATAGGACAGGTAGACGTGTTCGAAGAGCGAGGTCGCGCGCCCGGTGTTGCCGGCCAGGAACTCTGCCTTTGCAAGTGCCAACTGGTAATCCGAATGCCCGGCGATCTCCTCGGCCGCGTGGGCGTCGAGAATTTGCAGAGCGCGCTGCGCGTCGCCCTCCTGAAGATAGAGATTCGCCCGCAGGACGGGCACGTTCTCAACAAAGATGCTGTCGGGATATTTCCGATCGAAGCCCGCCAGCAGCGCTTCGGCCTGCGGGAGCTGATTGCTCTGGAGGTAAGCCTGGGCGGTGAGGTAATCGGCAAAATCATTCAGGACGCCGTTGACAGAGGCCAGGCGGGCTCGGCGGAGCGCCGCCACCGCGTCGGAAAAACGGCGATCGAGGAGATATGCGTTCCCGAGGGCGAGATACGCGGCCGCGGCTGCGTCGCCGCGATGCGTCCCGGCGTAGCGAGCCACTCCGGCATAAGCGGCCGGAGTGCGCATCATGGCGAGCTGCTGGGCCATCGGTTCCAGCTGCGATGAGGCGATGAAGGCACGCCGGATGCGGCGGCTTCGCGCCAGCTCGCGCGAGGTAAGACGGCGGTGGTAGTAGCGGCGCGCATGGCGCCTGCGAGATGCGAGTTCCCTCCTGGAGTAGGTGGTATGCCGGGCCGTGCGATGAGCGGAAGACGAAGCGGCATGTGTTTTTGCGGCTGCGCGAGAAGGCTTCCTGTGCGCCGGCGTCTTGTTTGCGGTGGACCGATGCGCACCGTGAGACTGCGGTTTTGGAGCCGTGGTGGTGGTCTGCGCGTGTGCCGGGAGCAGCATGACGAGCCCCAGCCCGGCGCCAGCCAATGCGGCCATCAGCCTGCGGGTCCAGGAGTATTTGTTTCTTCGCCCCGCAGCATTGTGCTGTTCTTCCGCAACCCTGCGCACCGGGGTAATCCGTCCGTTGCCTGCCGCGTCCAGCGTTGCTACCAGCATCCCACCCTCTGTATTCAGAGTAAGACGAAACAGGGGATGCAAAGGCAGTCTGCGCGATAAAAAGTGCCTACTTGTGCACGGGGGTTACGCGGGGGACCGAAGCGGGGGTAATGACGATCTCGCCGGTCATTTGGTCGTGGCCGCGGCCGCAGGCGATGCTGCAGTGCATGGGATAAACGCCGGGCTTGATGGCGAGGAACCGGACCACGGTAGTCCAGCCCGGCTGGACGGGCTCGTTGACGGCGAGGCCCGGCACTGCGATGCCGTGCTCGACGTCGCCGGTGATGACGATGAGCTCTACCTTCGCGCCCTGCGGCACGACCACGCGGCTGGGGACAATCGCCCATTTCTTCATTGCCATATGAATAACGAGGTTGGGGGGGCCGGTGTAGGTGGGGGTATGGCGGCAGCCCGCGAGTAAGATGGCGGAGATGAGCGCAAGGAGCGCCGCGGCGCCGCGCTTTGCTCGTATTCCCCCCTGCCATTTAGTATGAAGACCGGGCCCTGGGAACGCACACCCTGAAATTCTGAAGCCAATCATGTCCTCTTCCATCCAATCACAAGGAGCGGCTGAAGTTCATCCCGACGTGCTGCTGGTGGAGCGTGCGCGGGGGGGCGATATGGCGGCTTTCGAGAAGCTGGTGCGGCAGTACGAGCGCCAGGTCTTTCGGATCTCGCAGCATATCGTTCAGAACCGGGAAGACGCCGAGGATGTGGTTCAGGACGCGTTCCTGAAGGCATACGAGAAGCTGGACCAGTTCCAGGGGAACTCGAAGTTTTACACGTGGCTGGTGCGCATCGCGGTGAATGAATCGCTGATGCGGCTGCGCAAGCGGCGCACGGGGCGGATGGTTTCGATCGACGAGGATGTGGAGACGGAGGAAGGCTCCATGCCGCGCGATCTGGCCGACTGGAGTCCCGATCCGGAAGCGCTGTACGGGCAGTCGGAGATGGGCGAGATTCTGCGGAAGACGATTCAGGGGCTGCCGCCGGGCTTCCGGGTTGTATTTGTGCTGCGGGACGTCGAGGGACTTTCGACGGAAGAGACGGCGGAGTCGCTGGGACTCAGCATCCCGGCGGTGAAATCGAGGCTGCTGCGCGCGCGATTGCAGCTCCGGGAACGGCTGACGCGGTACTTCAGGAAAGGGGCCCGCGGAAATGCCCAGGATGGTGTGAAGTGACCTGCACGGAATTTCTACAGCAGCTCGACGAAATGCTGGACCCGGCCATTGCGGGTCCCCTCCGCGCCGAGCTACAGCAGCACCTGCGCTGCTGCGAGCATTGCGAAATCACGCTGAACACGACGCGCAAGACCATCGAGATCTACCGCAGGCACGAGATTTACGAGCTGCCGGAAGATCTGCGCGAGCGGTTGCACGAGGCTATCCTGACGAAGTGCAAAGGGTGCGGAAAATAAGTTTTTAGCTGACCGTCCCCGACCAGCCCATTACAATCCGCAGCATGAGCGAGCCGGCACGCGACACGGGCACGAACGAGAAACCGGGCCTGTCCGATATCGCGATCGTGGTTGCCTGTGGCCTGTCGCTCGCATCCACGGCGATCGCTCTGGCCATTTTGCCGCTGGCGCATAGTTTCGCGGGCGCCCGTGATTTCGCCTTCTACTGGGCGACCGGCCGACAGCTGCTGCATGGCGGGAACCCGTGGAGCGCGAGGGCCATGGGGGCGCTCGAGCGATCCGCGGGATTTACGGGGCACGGCGCGTATTTCATGCGGAATCCGCCCTGGGCGCTGCCGCTCACGCTGCCTCTGGGTTTCTTCAGCGCCCGTGTTGCCGCGCTTCCGTGGTCGCTGCTGTTGCTTGGCGTGCTGGCTGTGGTGCTGGGTACGCTTTGGAAGACCTTCGAGCGGCCGCGCAATCCGATCGACTGGCTGGGCTATTGCTTTCCACCCGCACTGATTTGCGCAGCCATGGGACAAACGTCGCTGTTTTCCCTGCTCGGGTTGGCCTTGTTCCTTCATTTCCACCGGAGCCGCCCGTTTTGGGCGGGAGCCGCGCTGTGGTTCTGCACGCTCAAGCCCCATTTGCTGCTGCCATTCGGTGCGGCGCTGCTGCTGTGGATTGTGATCAGGCGCGGCTACTGGATTGTGGCCGGCCTGGTATCCGCTCTGGCAGCGACTTCCCTGCTCGTCACAGTTTTAGACCCGGCAGCGTGGGCCCAGTATCTCAATTGGGCAGAGCACTCCGGCATCTCGAGGGAAGCGGTTCCCTGCCTGGCGGTCGCCTTGCGCACGCGGATCGCGCCGTCGGCGGCGTGGCTGGATTTTGTGCCGGCGACGGTTGCGTGCGTGTGGGCGGTCGCGTATTTCTGGCGGCGGCGCGGGTGCTGGAGTTGGCTGGACCAGGGCGGGCTGCTTGTTTTGGTTTCGCTGGTGGTTGCTCCGTATTGCTGGATCAACGATCAGTGCCTGGCGCTTCCGGCTCTTCTCTTCGCGGCGTCGGGCAGCCGTTCCCGCCGCCTGGCAGGAACGTTCGGCGCGTTCTGCCTGGTGCTTGCGCTGCAGGTCTTCGTTATTGGGCGCCTGTATTCGGCATGGTACCTGTGGCCGGCGCCGGCGTGGCTGGTGTGGTATTTGTTCGCGCGCGCCTCGGCGCGCCGCAGCGTGGCAGAGGAACGCCCGGTTCCAGCCTGAGGGAATGCGTCACCGCAAAGTGGAATCGCCCGGAGCCGGGCCCACCGGTAGAATCGGCTGAATGGCGCAGCGCACAGCCTCCAGGATGCAGGATGCGGATTATGCGGGGCTGATTATTGCCGTTGCGTGCGGGCTGGCCTTCGCGTTCACGGCACTCTACCTCTGCGTGATTCCCTTCATCCGCTCTCTGTCTGTTTCTCGCGACTACATTTTCTACTGGGCTGCCGGAAAGCAGTTGCTGCACCACCTGAACCCGTGGGATCCGGCGATGGTGGGCCAGGTAGAGCACGGGGCGGGTTTTACAGCCAGGGGGTCGTACTACATGCGGAATCCGCCGTGGGGCGTGTTCCTGGCGTTGCCGCTGGGATTGCTGCCGGCGCGGGCCGCAGCTTTGCCATGGTCGCTGCTGATGCTGGCTGTGGCATGGATTTCCGCCTGGATGCTGTGGAGGATGCTCGGCCGGCCTGGAAATTATGTTCGGGGCCTTGGTTATGCCTTTCCTCCGGCGCTGCAATGCGTGGTGATGGGACAGACTTCGGTTCTGCCGCTGCTGGGGCTGGTTCTGTTCCTGCGACTGCACCGCAACCGGCCGTTTTGGGCCGGCGCTTCGTTGTGGTTCTGCACCCTGAAACCTCACCTGTTCGTGCCGTGGGCGCTCGCTCTGTTCGTCTGGATTGCGATTGCCCGCGCGTGGCGCATTCTTGCCGGGGGCGCCGCGGCGATGGCTGCCAGCTGCCTGGTGGTGGAAATCCTCGATCCTCACGGCTGGGCCCAGTATCTCGAATGGACGCGGACCTCAGGCATCTCGCACCAGTATGTTCCATGCCTGAGCGTTGCACTGCGGGAGCTGGTAAGTCCCGGCACGGAGTGGCTGGCCTTTGTGCCGATGGCGGCGGCCTCGGCCTGGGCGCTTGCGTGGTTCTGGAGTCGTCGGCGCACGTGGGACTGGATGACGGACGGTAACCTGCTCATTCTGGTGTCGCTGGCGGCCGCGCCTTACTGCTGGTTCGCGGACCAGTGTCTGGCGCTACCCGCGCTGCTGGCCGCCGCCGCCTACACGCGGTCACGGAAGATCCTCGGCGCGCTCGGCCTGCTCTACCTGATGGTGCTGATACAGCCGTTTGCCCTGAGCGTTGGGGTCACGTCCCGATGGTATCTGTGGACCGCGCCGGCCTGGCTGGTGTGGTACGTGTGCGCCCGCGTCTCGGTGCGCGGTGCTGCGCCGGCAACCGCCGCAACGCCGGCCTGAGCATCGGCTGGCCCGACGGTATTATCTGGAGCACAGCGACGGTGGTTCTATACTTGCGGCGAGACTTCCGCTTGAGATCGATCGGTACAGACAACGCTGCGCCGCGAAGGATACGGCAGGCCGTCCTGGCTATTCTGCTGGCGGTTGTGGTCGCAGCGCCATTCGAGTACATCCACATCGTGAACCGGTCGATTCCAGGAGCGCGGACGGGACTGCTGCCGCGATGGATCGGCACGCGCGCCGCACTTCACGGGCAGGATCCGTACTCACGCGCAGTGCTGCGCCAGATTCAGACTGCGTTCTACGGGCATCCGCTTGCGCCGGGAGACTCCGAGAATCCGGAGAATTTTCTTTATCCCGCGACGGTGATTCCGCTGCTTGCGCCTCTTGCGCCACTCTCGTGGCCGGTTGCGCGGCTGGTTTTTCTGGCGGTCACGGCGCCTCTTCTGGCGTTGGGTTTCTGGCTGTGCATCGTGACTCTGAAGCTGCAAAGGACGCTCCGCGTACGGATCGTGATTCTGCTGCTGGCGATGGTGGCTTGGCCGACGATGTGGGGATTCCGCGTGCTACAGCTCACTATACCGGTAGCGGCCTGCGTGTTCATCGCCTGGTATCTGCTGGCTCGCAGGAAGCCGATTCCGGCGGGAATCCTGCTGGCGCTGGCCACCATGAAGCCGCAACTGCTGCTGCCTCTGCTGCTGGCATTGTTCGTGTGGGCGTTGGTGCGCCGTGAGCGGGCGCTGATTCTGTCGTTCCTGGCGGCGATGGCCTTGCAGCTGATAGTGGCGGAGGTGCTGGTTCCGGGATGGTTCCCCCGCTGGCGCGCCTCGCTGCGCGATTACACAGGGGTGACGAAGACCGCGATGCCGCTGGAGCATATCTTCGGGCACTGGCCAGGGCTGGCGATCACCCTCGCCCTTGCCGCTGCCGCGCTGGCGCCGTTGTGGCGGGCGCGCCGTTTTGATGCAGGCAACCTGCACTTTGCGCGGGCAGTGAGCCTGGTGCTGGCGATCACGGTGTGCTTTGTGCCCACCAGCGGCGCGCTCCTCTACAACTACATACTGCTGATGCCGGCGTGTGTTCTGCTGGCTTTCAGCCGCCCGCGAGAGACTTTCGCTTCCCTGCTGCGGGTGCTGGCGCTGGCACAGCTGGGCCTCGATTATGTGCTGATCACGGTGGGCGGGATCACTGGACTCACCGGGCACGTGCCCGGCATGGTGGCGGGGCTGAGCTTCTCCGATTACCTGCTGCCGCCGTTGACGGCACTCGCGCTGACGCTCCAGACGATCGAAACTGCGCCGGAAGCTGCCGCGGTTTCGCCCGGCATCGCGTCGGCGGAGCCGCACCTGGTAGACTAGAGGCCGTACCGAATCTCAGTCCCCAGGAGTTTGTGCAATGTCTGAAGTGAAGATTACGGTTCGTCCCAACGGGCCTTACCGGGTGGAAGGACCGATCAAGCTGGTCGATGCGGATGGTCGCGAATGGGATTTGGCCGGCAAGCCGGCCGTATCCCTCTGCCGCTGCGGGGCCTCAGTCAACAAGCCATTCTGCGACGGCACGCACTCAAAGATCGGGTTTCAGGCAGCCGAGGCGGCGGTGCGCGCAGAAGGGGGATCGAACCCGCCTGGGTTCTCCACCAAAATTTAGGCGCTTTTAAGGAAGTACATCGTGATCTCGCGGCGGCGCGGGCCGTCCAGCTCAACCAGGATGACGCGCTGCCATGTGCCGAGCACGAGTGCGCCCTCCAGCACGGGCAGCGTGAGCGCAGTGCCGATGAGCGAAGACAGGATGTGATCGGGCACGTGGGCGGGATTGTGCGGATGCCGGTAGTCGAGCCTGGGTATCATCGCGTCGAAGGCATCCAGCATGTCGAGATCGGTGCCCGGATCGAGGTCCGCGGTGGCGAGCGCGGCGGTGGTGTGCAAAACATTGAGGCAGCAGATGCCGGATTCCGCGGGGAGCATGCCCTGCACCTGTTCGGCGATGTCCACAATCTGGCGCTTGCGGTGAGTGGTGACGGTGATCTTCTTCATCGGGAGCGGGCCTCCTGACGATCGGGACCTACGGCTGCGGGTTCTGGTCGTCGCTCCGCGGCTTATCGTTCCTGTGGCCGCCGAACAGCCGCGACCAGAAGCCACGCTTCTTCTTCTTCTTTTCCGGAGCCTGCTGGCCGTTTTGGTTCTGCGCCTGCGCAGGCTGCGCGGGGACAACCTGCCTGGGCGTGGGTTTCTGCGGCTGCGCTACCGAGGGTGGGGGCGGCGGATTCACCTGCCGCTGGCCGAATCCAAAGATCTTCTGAAAGATGTTGCGTTGATCTCCCATCGAATGGTCGCAGGTATCGGTGGGCTGTGTGCCATCGAGGAAAGTCGCCGTCCAGTCGTCGGGACAAGCCGAGTCGGCCAGCAGGTTAGTGTTGTTGTCGAGCTGGACCTGGAGGACGCCTGGGGGCGGGACGAAGGGTTTGGTATCGGAGTACTGCGGCAACTGGACAGCGGCTTTCATGAAACCGCCCCAGATCGGACCGGCGGCGCGATCACCTTCAGCTTCAGCGCCCATCGTCCTGCTGAGATCGCTGTAGTCGTCGTTACCCACCCAGACGACGCACAGGAGATTGCTGGTAAAGCCGGCGAACCAGGCATCGTGGGAGGTACCGGTCTTCCCTGCCGCGGGCGCCTCGAATCCCATGCCGCGCACGTTGGCGCCGGTGCCGTGGCGGTTGTTCAGCACCTGTTCCATGAGCCCCACGGTGAGGAACGCCGCCCTGGGATCCAGGACCGGCGTCGCCTTCGGCGCATAATCGGCAATGACGTCGCCGTTCGTGGAACGGACGCTGGCCAGCATCCACGGATCGAGCTTCACGCCGCCGTTGGCGAAGACGGTGTACGCACCGGCCATCTGCATGGGCGTCGCATCGTAGGAGCCGATCGCCATGGCCGGCGTGGGCTGGACAGAGGTAATGCCCGCCGCTTTGGCAAGGTTAGCGACGTTCTCGTAGCCGACCATCTCGGCCAACTGGATGGTGGCATTGTTGAGCGAGCGGTAGAGGGCTTCCACCGCCGGCACATCTCCGTAGTACTCGTTGTCGAAATCGTGCGGCGAGTAGGTCTGGCCGTTGTCGAAGGAGAAAGTAGTGGGTTCATCGTGCAGCACAGTGAGCGGGGTAAAGACTCCGCTGACGCCGCTGGGATTTGTGAGGGGCGTGCCGGCGAGCGATGAGTTGAACGCGGCCGCGTAGACGAACGGCTTGAAGATCGATCCGGTGGGCCGATGGGCGGTGGCATGATCGAGCTGGCTGGAGGCATAATTTCTGCCGCCCACCAGCGCCAGCACCTGTCCGGTATGGGGATTGAGAGCCACCAGAGCCACCTGGGGATAAACAAGGGGGGGCGGCAAGATGCCGCGGCGCGCATCCAGTTTGACGATGTGGGCGTAGTGAGCACGGGCCACTTCGTCGACGTGCTTCATGCCTTCAGCGACCGCGTTCTGCGCGGCCTGCTGGAGGTCGGGATCGAGCGAGGTGTAGATGCGCAGTCCCTGCTCGTTGTAGTTGGGATCGTCGAGGCGCCGGCGAAGCTGGTCGCGGACCAATTCCGTGAACCACGGGGCTTCGCCTGAATCGAACGCGCCGGGAACGACATCCAGCGGCGCGGAATTGGCCTGCCGCGCCTGTTCCTGGGTGATGGCCCCGGTATCGACCATGGCGTCGAGGACCATTTCGCGGCGCTTGATGGCGCGCTGCGGGTGCCGGAAGGGATTGAGCCAGCTGGGACTCTGGATCATGCCGGCCAGCAGCGCACACTGTGGAATATTCAACTGGCCGATGTCCTTGCCGAAGTAAGCCTGCGCTGCCTCTCCGAAGCCGTCGATAGCGTAGCTGCCGACCTCTCCCATCGGCACTTCGTTCGCGAACATCTGGAAGATCTGCTTCTTCGAGAGACGATGTTCGAGCTGCATAGCGATAACGACCTGAAGGAACTTCCTGTGCCAGGTGCGGTCGGGCGTAAGGAAAAAAAGCTTCGCCAGCAGCATGTCGATAGTGGAAGCGCCTTCGAGGTAGTGATGACCGGGCCTGATGTCGTTGACCGCCGAGCGGAGGATGCCGCGATAGTCGAGGGCGCCTTCATCGAAGAAGCGCCGGTCCTCGATGGCGGTCACGGCGGGAACCATGTATTGGGGCAGTTCGTCGTAGGTCACCAGGCGGCGTTTGGCCCGACTCTGATCGGAGAGGCCGGTGACGAGCAGCGGCTCCAGTTCATAGGCGGCGAGTTGTTCGCCATTGCCGCCGACGATCTGTGTGACGATGCCATCGGCGAAGCTGATGGTCGCGGGATCCTGGGCGTGGTAGGACTCCGGGCCGGGGCGGACCGTGACGGTTCCGGGGCCGGCCGCGTAGGTGCCCATGGTGGAAACGGGCGTCTGGCCCTGCTCGGAGTAGCCGGCCTGCAGCAACTCAGTCACGACCCATTGCGCGGTCACCTTCTGCCCGGGACGGATTTCGGGCGGGGCCGCATAGATCTGGGCGGTGTGGACGAAGAGCGGCTCCTGGAGGCGGCTGCTGACGATATTGCCGTACTTCGTCCAGTAGACGGAAAGGATGAAGCCGCCGACCAGGAGACAGCTGACGCAGACCATTGCCGCGATGATCAGGACTTTTCGCCGGGTGGCGCTGACCGCGACGCGAGGGACTTTGACTTTTACCGGCAAATCAGGAACCTGCCTTCCATTTTAGACGACCCCCGGAGAAGATCTCCGCCTCCACGGACCAGCGGGCGCGGCGATTCATCAGCAGTGCGATGCTGAATCTGCGCCCTCCGGAAAGGGTTCAGCGCAATTTACTCATGCTTCGGCAGATGCGCGTCGCAACTCCGCGGCCAGATCGCCCAGGGGCACATCACGGGGTCCTGCCGCGGCCCCGCGGCGGACGAGTTCGACCTTGCCCTCGGCGGCCTTCTTGCCGACGGTCACACGCCAGGGAATCCCGATCAGGTCCGCATCCTTGAATTTGACGCCGGCGCGTTCGTCGCGGTCGTCGAGCAGCACGTCGAAGCCGGCCGCCTCCAGGGCCGCAGCGGCCTGTTCACCGGCTGTCTTCAGGGTAGTGTCGCCGACATTGGTGATGGTCACCACCACATCAAACGGGGCGATGGATTGCGGCAGCCAGAATCCGCTGGCGTCGTGATTCTGCTCGACTGCGGCGGTCAGAATCCGTTCGATGCCGATGCCGTAGCAACCCATGATCGGAGTGACTTCCTTACCGTTGGCGTCGAGGACGCGCGAGCCCATCTTCTCTGTGTAGCGGGTGCCGAGCTTGAAGATATGGCCCACTTCGACAGCGGTGGCGACCTTCAGCGGCATGCCGCAATCGGGGCAGCCTTCGCCTTCAGCCGCATTGCGGATGTCCGCAACGATGGTCCAGGAGAAATCGCGGCCGGGGGTGACATTGCGGTAGTGATAATCGAGTTTGTTGGCGCCGCAGACGAGGTTTTTGCGATGATCGAGGCCGCAATCCAGCACGACGTTGACCTTGCCGTCGTGCAGATTTCTGGCAGGCTCAAGGCCGACAGGGCCCAGGTAACCGGCCGGCCCATGCATCCAGTGCTCCAGTTCCTCGGCGACCATGGGGCGCAGTTCGGTTGCGCCGACGGCGCCCATCAGCTTGGTCTCATTCACGAAGTGATCGCCGCGGAGGAAGGCCACAACCGGGGAGAGAACCCCAGCCGGTTCTTTCTTCGAGTCGCCTCTCTCCGTGACCTTCGCCATGTAGGCGACGCACTTGATGTCCGAACTGGCCTCGATGTCGAAGAACCTCGTGACATCGACAATGGCAGCCTGGCCCGGAGTGGGGATCAGTTCTGGCATGCCATCCCCTGTCGGCTCCATCTCCTTCACGGGCGAGAGGCGGGAGGCCGCCTTCTCCAGATTTGCCGCATAGCCGCAAGCTGCGCAGCTGGCGATCAGGTCCTCCCCGGCGTCGGTATAGACCATGAATTCCTGGGAGCGTGAGCCGCCCATCGCGCCCGAGTCGGCTTCGACCACGACAAACCGCAGACCGGAGCGGGTGAAGATCGCGCGATAAGCCGCATCGTGGAGTTGGTAGCTGCGATCGAGCCCAGCCTCGTCGAGATCGAAGCTGTAGCTATCTTTCATGATGAACTGGCGCACGCGCAGGAGGCCGGATTTCGGGCGGGGCTCATCGCGGAATTTGGTTTGAATTTGATACCAGATCTGGGGCAGTTGCTTGTAGCTGCGCAACTCGTTACGGGCGATGTCGGTCATGACCTCTTCGTGCGTCATGCCGAGGCAGAGGTCGGCGCCCTTGCGGTCCTTCAGGCGGAACATGTTGTCGCCCATGATGGTCCAGCGGCCGCTTTCGCGCCAAAGATCGGCAGGCTGGATGGTGGGCAGGAGGAACTCCTCCCCGATTTTGTCCATCTCGTCGCGGACGATCCGGATGACGCGGTTGATCGCCCGCTGCCCGAGAAAGAGATAGGAGTAGATCCCGGCGCCCAGTTGCCGAATGTATCCGGCGCGGACCAGGAACTTGTGGCTTGCGACTTCGGCATCCGCCGGAGCCTCGCGCAGGGTAGGAATAAAGAGCTTCGACCAGCGATGCATGAGTACCTGTCTGTGCCTTTGCTTTCACCGCCCGGAAGGGGACGAGGAAGTTTCGACTGCGATGCCCCATTCTAAATGGCGGCGCATCCGCGACAGGAACAGCGGGCCAGGCTGAACGCCCTGAGCGCCAATCCGAGCCCGCGATGAAGATCATAGCGCCATTCGTGGATGTGAACGCGCCGCGTTACCGTCGTGTCTTATTGCGTGACTTGTCTGCCTTCGCTGTGCGATCCTGACCTCATCGCTCATTGGCACTGTGCTCCGCTGCTCCGACAGAAACCTTTGTCGGCCGCGACTGTTCGGATCAAGGAGGTTTCCTGAGTACGACCATGGATGCTCCCTACATCCTGATCGGCTACGCCTTCGCGCTCACCCTGGTGTTCCTCGGGTTCGGTGTCATCCGGCGCAGCATGCCGGAACTGCGCGGTGTTCGCCGTCTGTCCCTTTTTGTTCTGTGCGGGGTTGCGGCCGCCTTCCTGCTGGCCGCGCGGAATCACGTTCCGGCGCTGCTGAGCGTGGTGGCGGCCAACATGCTGCTGCTCTTCGGCCCGCTGTTTTTCTATGCGGCAGCCGCGGAAATCCTGGGCGTGCGGCCGGGCGGCATCCGATGGCTGACCGCTCTCAGCCTTGCGGGAACGGGATTCCTGTACTGGTTCGGCATCGTCCACCCGAACGCCAGAATGCGGCTGTTGACCCATGGAGCCGTGATCGGAGCGATCTTTACCGCAGCGGCGCTGCTGCAATTTCACGACCGAGACGCCTCGCCGAAGGCGGCGGTTCGAGGCTCGGCGTGGCTGGCCGCGGGCATGGCCGTGCTGCAATTTGCGTGGGCGGGCTACCCCTGGGCTTTGCGGGTCCAGCTCAGCCTCCTGCACCCCGGCGTTGTCGACACGGCATTCAGCTACCTGGCAACCCTGCTGGCCCTTGCCGCGGTCGGCGCGCTGGTGTGGCTGTCCCTTTGCGTGCAGCGCATGGAACTACAGCGGGCGGCCCAGACCGATTCGCTTACGGGGTTGCTGAACCGGGGGGCTTTCGAGACGATCCTGCGGCGGGAACTCCAGCGTAGCCACCGCTCCGGCGCGAGCCTTGCCGTGATGCTCATCGATCTCGACTACTTCAAGCAGATCAACGATTCCTTCGGCCACGCGGTGGGCGACAGCGCGCTGCGCCGTATCAGCGCCGCTCTATCGGCGAGCATTCGGCCGTCCGATGTGCTGGCTCGGTACGGCGGCGAAGAGTTTGTGATTCTGCTTCGCGAATCCGGCGTAGTCGACGCGCACGCCGCCGCGGAGCGCATCCGCTGCGATATTCAGCGGCTCGAAGACCTGCCGGAGGGCGTCACGCTGACCGCCAGCATCGGCGTCGCCGTGAACCTGCCCGGTGAATCTCCGGACGAGCTGATTCTCCGCGCCGACGAAGCTCTGTATCGATCGAAGAGGGAGGGGCGCAATCTCGTCACTCTCTACCGCAGTCCGCGGCAGGACAAGGTCGCATCCGCTTAAGGCGGATTACCTTGCCCGGGCAGGCTCCCCTGGGCCGGCCGCGGAGCGTTTCTGGGCAATGGCCAGTCCCCGTGGCGTGGGCAGCAGCAGGAGCGAGATCAACCCCTCCGCCTCCAGCCGCTTCGCCGCGTCGCGCACCCTTCCTGGATGGGAACTCGCGTCGTGCATCAGGATCAGGCCGTACGGAGCGATCTGCGGCAGGAACCGACGCACTTCCTGTTCGCGGATGTCGAGATCGCTGTCGCTGAAGAGGAGATCGATGGGGCCGTCAACCTGGATTTCAAGGCTGGAGGCGTTGCGCAGTTCGATCCACTCCGCGAGACCCGAAGCTGAAATTTTCTCCTGCGCTTTGGCGCAGACCACGGGGTCGAATTCGCAACTGACGATGCGGCCCTCGCCGTTCCGCCTGAGACCCTCCGCCATCCAGACGGTGCTCACACCCAGGAACGCGCCTGTCTCGACAATAAGACGCGGCTTGACTGTGGTGACGAGGGTGCGGAGGAACTCGAGCACTTCGAACTCGGCGGTCATGGAATCGTACATGCGCCAGCGGCCGGGCTGGGGGCATTCGGGAGTGGCGCGATGATACTCGGGCAGGAGTTCGCCCGCAGCGCGCTCCGCCTGGAGCATCACCTTATGTTCCTGCTTGAGTTTCCTGCCGAACAGGCCCAATCGATCCGTGCCTCAGACGGTCTGCGCGCAGAGTTCGTTGAACGCGCGGGACAGCTCCTCAGCGATGACCTGCGGCGTGCTGTTCTCGATGACGAAACGCTGCATGAGATAGACCAGTTTGCCATCGCGGAGGATTGCGACAGCGGGCGAAGTGGGTGGATTGCCTTCAAAGCAGGAGCGCGCGCGATCGGTGGCTTCCCGGTCCTGCCCCGCAAATACAGTGATGGAGCGGTCCGGCGTGACTGCATTCTTCAGTGCGAGGCGAACGCCTGGCCGCATCTTGCCAGCCGCGCAGCCGCACACCGAGTTCACGACAATCATGGTGGTGCCGGGCCTGGAAACGGCGGCGTCGACGGCCTCTGCCGTGCGCGCTTCTTCAATACCGGCGCGGGTCAGTTCCTCGCGCATGGGGATCAGCATGATCTCGGGATACATTCGCCTGGGGTCCTCGCTTTCATGTAAGGGATCGTAATCGATATTGTACGGGTGGGATTCCGCTTGCGCCACCACCTGTACTATCTCTTTTAGATGCTTCTCCGGGAACAAGTACCGCTCGCTCCGCTGACAACATTTGGCATAGGGGGCCCGGCGCGCTGGCTGGCCGAGACCGACAACGAGGATTCGGTAGTGGAGGCCGTTTCCTTCGCGCGCGAGCGCAAGGTTCCCCTGTTCGTACTCGGCGGGGGGAGTAACGTGCTTGCCGCGGACGAGGGTTTCCCCGGCGTCGTACTGCGCGTGGCTTTGCGCGGTATTCAGCAGGAAGGAAACAAGTTCAGGGTCGCCGCCGGAGAAGAATGGGATCACTTTGTTTCCCAGGCGGTGGCGCTCGGCTTCGGCGGCATCGAGTGCCTGGCGGGCATACCGGGAACGGTTGGCGGAACTCCGGTGCAGAACGTTGGCGCTTACGGTCAGGAAGTCTCCGATGCAATCGTCTCGGTTCGGGTGCTAGACCTGAAGAGCCTCGCATTTTCCGATCTGCCGGCGGCAGCCTGTTCATTCGGCTACCGGCGAAGCATTTTCAACACCAGCCACCAGCAGCGGTTCATTGTGACGCGGGTGGAATATCGGCTGCGAGCCGGCGCGCTTCCCATCGTTTCTTATCCCGACCTCAAGCACTGCTTCGATGGGCGGGAGAAGCCGCCTTCGCTGGAGGAAGCAGCGGCGGCGGTGCGTGAGATCCGCCGCGGCAAGGGGATGCTGATCGTTCCAGGGGAGCCTGATTGCCGGAGCGCCGGCAGCTTCTTTAAGAACCCAGTGGTCGCGGAGCCTCGGTACGAGGAAGTGTCGACGGTTGCGGGCTATCCAGCGCCTCGCTTCACGGCAGCGCGTGGGTTCGTGAAGATACCGGCTGCGTGGCTGCTGGAGGAGAGCGGATTCCACAAGGGATTTGCGATGGGAAACGCCGGCATTTCCAGGCGCCACACGCTCGCGCTGATCAACCGGGGCGGCGCTACAGCGAAAGACATTCTGGCACTGCGCGACTGGATTGTGGTAGCCGTGGAGAAGAAATTCGGGATTCGTCTGGAGCCTGAGCCGGTGTGGCTCGGCTGAAGCGAGTGTCAGGCCTGCTAACAATATGGGAGCCCGTCGCCGTGGTGCTGGCTACTTCATCACAGCGAGCATCGCGAGATTGAGCCCGACCATGAGGGCGGCGGAAGCCGGAATTACCAGGAGAGCCTTGCGCAGCCTGGCTGGATCGCCGCCGGCGATGCTGCCGATGACGCGTGAACTGACCGCGAGGCCGGCCCATCCAAAAGTGATCACGATTCCCATGGCGGTCCCGGTAATCCGAGGGAAGGCTCCGCCGACAATGGCGAGGGTTGTCGGGAAGACCGGAGCCATGGACAGGCCCGAGGCGAAGACCAGAGCCGCGGCGGTCCATTTACCTCGCGCGCGGAGCATCAGGAGGGTGGCGATCACGATACAGATGGACGCACCCAGAGTCACCTTTGCCGGCGCAGCATGCGCCAGCACGGGCACTACGCCAATCCGTCCGCTGAGCAGGCCCAGCGCGAAACCCAGCGACAGGATATTGAGAGCCGAATTTTCGGGCACTCCCTGGGCAATCAGGTGGCGCACCAGCCAGTTCCATACCCCGACTTCGCACCCGATGTAGAGGAACATGAACAGGCTGAGCAGCCACAGCAGCGGACTCGCCATAGCCGGTTCCGCCTGGGTAAGAAAGCCGCCCGCCGGCGCGACCGGAGGCATGCGGGTCGCCGCCTGCACCGCAAGGGCGACCACGGTCAGGGCGACGATCAGATAGCAAAGCCGCACCCAATTGCGCCGAAGCAGGTTCGCAGCCAGGAACGGAGTGGCCAGCGCGCCCAGTCCGAAGCCCATGTTGACCAGGTTGAGAACCGTCGCCCGATGAACGAGGCTGGACACGCTGGCCAGTGCGTCCGCCCCGGTAGTGACAATACCGCCGCCACTGCCGAGGAGGAAGAGCAGGCATACGATGCCGTGGAATCCGCGCACCCGCGGCAACGCAAGCAACGCCGCCGTCATGAGCGCGAGCCCGAGGATCAGGCCTGGTTTGTCTCCGAGATTGTCCAGAAGCGGCCCGACGGAGAGAGAAGCGAGCATGAGCCCCAGAGCCTGCGCCAGCGCAATCGTGCCGTTCTGGCGAGGCGTAAGGTCAAAGCGCTTCGAGAGTTCGGGCAGAATCGTTCCGAGCATGGAGCCGGTCATGCCGTAGACGAAAATCGCGATCACTGCCGCGAAGATGATCAAGTCTTTGACCCCAGGACGCGAGCTGCCGGTTTTTGGTTTCCGTCAGACCCACCAGGCAGCGCCCGGGGGATCGCCTATGACGATGCCGTTCAGGAACAAGGCCGCCTTCTTCAGGCCTTCTTCGGCGGACAGCAGCGAGTCCTCATGCTCGATGGAGAGGACTCCATCGTAGCCGTACATGCGCAGGCTGGAGACAAACTCCCTCCACCACTCCGCGCCATGGCCGTAGCCCACCGTTCTGAAGATCCATCCGCGGCCGCGTTCGTCGGTGTAGGGCTTTGTGTCGAGGACGCCGGTGCGGGCAAGATTGGCCGGATACATGCGGGTATCCTTGGCGTGCACATGAAAGATTGCGTCGCCGAGGACGCGGACAGCAGCAATCGGGTCGATGCCTTGCCAGAACAGATGGCTGGGATCGAGATTCGCGCCCACCGCCGGCCCGGCGATCCCCCGGAGGCGCAGCATCGTCTCCGGACTGTAAACGACGAAGCCCGGATGCATTTCAATGGCGATACGGACGCCGTGATCCTGTGCGAATTTGGCGTGCTCTGTCCAGTAGGGGGTGACGACCGTCTCCCACTGCCACTGGAGCAGGTCGCGATATTCGGGAGGCCAGGCGCAGGTGACCCAATTGGGATGCTTCGCCTGGGGGGAGTCGCCCGGACAGCCGGAAAACTCGACGACGGTCCTGACGCCGAGTTTTTCGGCGAGCAGAACGGTGCGCCGGCAGACCTCGCGGTCATGCGCGGCGCGCGACGGGTCCGGATGGAGAGGATTGCCGTGGCAGCTCAGCGCGCTGATGGTCATGCGGTGGTCTGCCACAAGTTGCTGGAGGGCCCTGCGCATGTGGGGATCTTCACCAAGGCTGAGCGGGCAGTGAGCGTCTCCGGGATAATTCCCGGTCCCGAGCTCCACGGCGGAAACGCCAAACGCTCCGAGCTTGTCCAGGACGCCGGCCAGCGGCAGCTTTGACAATAAGGCAGTAAAAACTCCCACTTTCATGGCATTGTTCTCCAGTATCCTGCGGCCATCTGTTTGCTGCAGGCTGCCATGATAGCGCGAGGACAGCCTCCGTCCTTATAGCAGGGAAGATGTAGTGCGGTGGAGATCCGGTGCGAATCGGCCGCCGGGAGAAGCGCGCAAACCGGCATTCAGTTCCCTGCTCGCGGCATGGCCGGGAGACAATATTCCCATGGAAGCTCTTCATCTCAAGGAAGGCCCTGCCCGATGGGATTTACTCTCTCTCGGCGAAGTAATGCTTCGGTTCGATCCGCTGGAAGGCCGGATTCACACAGCGCGACACTTTCAGGTATGGGAGGGAGGCGGCGAATACAACGTGGCACGCGGCCTGCGCCGCTGTTTCGGGCTGCGCACCGGCATCGTGACGGCGCTTGCCGATAATCCCGTAGGCCGGCTGGTGGAAGACCTGATGCTCCAGGGTGGAGTGGATACTACGCTGATCCGGTGGGTTCCCTGCGACGGGGCAGGCCGCACGGTGCGGAACGGGCTGAACTTCACGGAGCGGGGATTCGGTGTCCGTGCCGCGGCCGGCTGCTCCGACCGCGGCCACACGGCCGTCGCCGGATTGAAGCCTGGTGACTTTGCCTGGGACGAGATATTCGGAGGACAGAAGGGGGCTCGCTGGTTTCATACCGGCGGCATTTTCGCGGCACTCTCGGAAACCACGCCGGCGGTCGCACTGGAGGCGGCAGCGGCCGCACGGCGGGCCGGCACACCCATCTCGTGCGACCTGAACTATCGCGAGTCGCTATGGAAATCCATCGGCGGGAAAGCGCGGGCCCAGGAAGTGAACCGCGAGCTGGTTCGACAGGCGGACGTGCTGTTGGGAAACGAAGAGGATTTCGCAGCCATGCTGGGGATCGCGCCCCATGGCGTGTCCGACGACTTCGGCGAGTTACCCCCCGGCGCCTATGAACGGATGCTGCGCGAAGTCGCCGCAGCGTATCCGAACCTGCGGTTGATCGCCACGACGCTGCGCACCGCGCATACCGCCACGCGGAACGCATGGGGAGCGATGGCGCTGTGCGGGGATGAGATTGCGCACACCGCTCAGCGGGAGATCGAAATTCTGGACCGCGTGGGCGGGGGCGATTCTTTTGCGTCGGGCCTTATTTACGGCCTGCTCCAGGGCAAAGGGACGGAGTGGGCTGTGCGCTGCGGCGTCGCGCATGGGGCGCTCGCCATGACCACACCTGGAGATACCAGCATGGCAACGCTGGCGGAAGTCGAGCGCGTGATGCAGGGCGGCTCGGCGAGAATCGCGCGGTAAGTTTTCATGGGAATTTCCTACCAGCTTAGGAAGGGCTCTCTTTATGTCGCCAGACAATACAAAGGACAGGATCGAACACTCGGGGATTATCCCTGTGCTGCGCGCGCGGTCGGGCGATGAAGCCCATGCGCTGGTGGAGGCTCTGGTTGCCGGGGGTGTCACAGTCATCGAAGTGACGATGACGGTGCCCGGCGCCGTCGACCTGCTGCGAGCGCTGAAATCCGAGTACGGCAACCGGCTGCTGCTGGGCTCGGGAACGGTGACCACGGCGGAGGACGCGGAGGCGACGATTGTGGCCGGAGCCGAGTTCGTCGTGTCGCCGAGCCTGCACCCGGAAGTGATCGCCGCGACGAAAGCACGGGGGAAGCTCTCGATCCCAGGGGCGCTGACACCCACCGAGGCGATCACCGCATGGCGCGCCGGGGCGGACTACGTGAAGATCTTTCCCTGCTCGGCTGTTGGGGGGGCCAGCTACCTTAGAGCGCTGCTTGCGCCGTTTCCTGAACTGCGGCTGATCCCGACGGGCGGGGTTACGCTGCAGACGGCGGCTGAGTTTCTGAGGGCGGGAGCCTGCGCGCTGGGGGTCGGCTCCGATCTCGTGAATGCGCAGGCTATCGCTCGGGGCGATGCCGAGGCCGTAACGGCGACCGCGCGGGCTTACCTAAATATTGTGGCCATGGCCCGCGCAGGGATGTGAACCGGCGCCATGTCCATACCCCCGGACGGACGGCGCCAGGAGCGCGGCGCTCCTGTGGTGCTGGATCCATCTGTGAGCACTACAATTCCTTTCATGCCCGCAAAGAAATCCGTAAAGAAAGCCCCGAACAGAGCTTCCGGAAAATCCAGGCCTCGCAAGCCAGCCCAGTCCCCGAACAGCCCGAAGAAGGCGAATGCCGGCAAATCCTCACGGAGAGCCGGTCCAGCGCGGATCGCCGAACTTCTACGCCGTCTCCAGGCTGCCTATCCGAATGCAGAATGCGCGCTGCATCACCGGAGCGCCTGGGAGCTGCTGGTGGCGACGATTCTGTCAGCACAATGCACGGATGCGCGGGTGAACATGGTGACGCCGGAGCTCTTCAGGAAATTCCCCACCCCGGCTGCGTTTGCCCAGGCGTCTTTGCCTGCCATCGAGGAGGAGATCCGTTCGACAGGATTCTTCCGCAACAAGGCAAGATCGCTGTCCGGTGCGGCAAAGAAGGTAGTAGCAGATTTCGGCGGCAAGGTTCCCGACAGTATGGATCAACTCCTCACACTGCCAGGCGTTGCCCGCAAGACGGGGAACGTTGTTCTGGGGGTTGCTTTTCACAAAGCGGAAGGCGTGGTGGTCGATACGCACGTCCTGCGCCTGTCACAGCGGCTGGGCCTGAGCCAGTCCGGCGATCCGAAGCGGGTTGAAGAGGACCTGATGCGCATTATTCCGCGGGACCGCTGGATCAGCTTTTCTCACGAGCTGATTCATCACGGGCGGCAGATCTGCGTGGCCCGGAAACCGCGTTGCATCGAGTGCCCGCTGGAGACGCTCTGCCATGCGGCGGACAAGACCTGGTCCAGCCATTAGCCGCGGCAAAGCGCTGCTGCGCGCGTAGTTACAAGTGTGCTAGCATACGCTCGCATCGTGTTCCGGCCTGCCCGCCGAAGCATCCTGCTTCCGTTCGTATTTAGAAGGAGGTAGACCATGCGCACGATCTCCGCTCCCAACGCGGCATACATTCTCGTTCTGCTGCTCGCCGCACCCGCTCTTGAGGCACAAACGATATCGGCTAACGCATCGCCGGCGGGAATGTCGAAAGTTCGCATAGTGCGCCTGAGCGAATTAATAGGCGCCGTACAGATGGACCGTGGCGTTGGCCGCGGCTTCGAGCCCGCCATCCAGAATCTGCCGGTGATTGAATCCAGCCGTATCCGGACCGAAGCCGGGGTTGCCGAGATTGAGTTCGAGGACAACAGCACGGTGCGGGTGGCTCCGGACAGCGAAGTGGAGTTTCCCGAGCTGGAGCGGACCGCGTCGGGCACGCCAGTGACAGAGGTGCGCGTGCTCCGCGGCATGGCTTATGTGAGCCTGGTGAAGAACCGGGAGAGCGATGTCACGTTGATGTTCGGACCCGGAACCGCGCCGGAGGAGCTGCGGCTGGCGCCCCTGAGCCACGTTCGGCTGAGTGTGAATGAGATGGGAGCGCAGCTTGCAGTGCTGGGCGGGACGGTGCAGGTGAACGGGGCCGACGGCATGGTGACGGTTCCGCACAAGAGAACTGTATCGTTTTCCTTCACCAGGCCCGGCTATCCCTCAGTGAGCAGGGACGTGGCTGCGGAATCGCTCGACGCCTGGGATCGGCAGTCGACCCAGTATCACGAACGGGTGGCCCTGCTCTCCGCTTTCGGAAATGCTCCCGCTTCTTACGGGGTGAACGATTTGGCTTACTACGGAGCATTCAACAATATGGGAGGCTGCGGAACGATGTGGTACCCGTACTTCTCCGGCGCAGCGTGGTCTCCGTACGCTAATGGAGTTTGGGCGTGGTACGGCAACGCGGGATATTCGTGGGTTTCGCCGTATCCGTGGGGATGGATGCCCTATCACTACGGTTCGTGGTCTTATTGCCCGGGCAACGGCTGGGGATGGGCCCCGGGCGGGGCGTGGAACGGGCTGGGGAATGTGCCTGCCGTCAGCACAACAGGCCTTGTATCTCGCAATCGTCCTCAGCTGCCTCGTCCGCCGGGGCGCCCACCGGCTCCAGGAGGCATAGGTCTGATGGTGGTGATGACAAGGCCTCTGGTGGTTTCCGATGTCAACCGGAAGGGCTCCTTCATATTCCGCAAGGACTCGGCCGGATTTGGCATTCCCCGCGAAGGGCTGGGGAATCTGCGGCATTTCTCTCACGTCAGCTTGCGCCGCGGCACAGCGAGCACCCCCGTCTACCTGAGCATTGACCGCGATGGGGGAGCTATGAGAGGCCCTTCCCGCGCAGGGACCAGCCAACTGGCGCCGGTTATGATTCACCGTGGGTTCGCTCCGCCCCCAGTCATGCCGTCGGCGGATGGCTTCATCCCGAGAAATGCGATGGCAGGCGGAGTACCGAACATGGGTGGCACCGGTTTTGCCGGGCGGGTTTCGATGGCGCCGGGTCCGGCGATGGGCGCCGGGGGACCGCGGGCTGGCGGAGGCGGGGTAGCCGCGAGTCACCACTGATCAGATTGCCGCCCGAAACACCCGCCGCAGCAGTTCTGTCGTTGCGCCGTAGACCAGGTGCGCAGTGAAGGGAGTGGCCAGCGACCTGACGGGAGATTCCTTGAGCGGAGGCGACAGATGAAAGGCGGGAACAGCGACAAGGTCGGCTCCGGCAAACAGTGCCGCTCCGAATCCGGCGCCGAGGCCGGTGCGCACAAGGCTTGAATACTCGGCCAGGCCGCCGTAGAGGGCTCCGGCGAGGCCGCCAAACCCGTAATGGACGATGGGTCCGCCTTTCCGCCTCGCCTCCAGCGAAAGGTGTTCGCCGCCTTTAACGGCAGCGGCGATGGAATCGGCGGCCTTCATGGTAGCGTCGACCTTCGGTTCGCCCTGGTCCTGGCGCCGCTGCTCCTGTTCACGCTCTTTCCGCCGGTCAACGTCCGATTGGAGCGCATGGTGCAATTTGGCACCAGGGCCCGCTATGAACACATTCATAACCCACGACGCCGCCAGGCCCGCCCCCGCGCCGGCCAACACACCCCTGGCCAGATGATGCTTTTTCTCGCCGCTCATCGCCGCCTCCTCTTGAGAAGATGCAGCGGAGCCTCGGAGGGGTGGATTCGGGAGGCGCGGCGGGCCGCCAACCTATAATTCTCTTGTCGTGCTCATATTTCGCCGATTTCGCCCTCTTTTCGGATGGATTTTGCTGGTTGCCGCAAGCGGCGCGCTGGCTCAGGACCCCGCGCAGACCAAACCCGCCGGGTCACCGGGGATGCATGGGCGACTTTTGCTGGTGCTTCCGTTCGCAAATCGTACGAACGCGGCGGGATTGAACTGGATTGGCGAGGCCTTCCCTGACATTCTGAACCGGCGGCTCAACTCCTCCGGCTATATGGCGATCGGGCGGGGAGACCGGCTGTACGCGTTCGACCACCTGGGTTTGCCGCTGAATCTGCAGCCGTCGCGGGCCATGACCATCCGCATTGCGCAGATGGTGGACGCGGATTACGTGATCTTCGGCAGCTATACGGTGGACCAGAACCAGCAATTGACGGCGACGGCCGAAATCCTGGACCTTCCCGCGCTGCGGCTTGGGGCGAATGTGACCGAGACCGGACCGCAGACCCAGCTGGTGACCCTGCTGGACCGGCTGGCCTGGAAGGTGGCGAAGGAACTCGATCCGCAATTCGCGGTCGACAAGCAGACCTTTCTGGTAGCGGATGGCGATCTGCACGCCGATGCGTTTGAGCAGTACATTCAGGGGCTCGGGGCGAATACGCCCGACGAGCAGCTAACGCACCTGCGCGCGGCAGTGCGTCTGGATCCGCAGTTCGCTCCCGCGTGGCTGCAACTGGGTCTGGCCTACTTCCGGGACCAGGAGTTCCCGGAGGCCGCCGCGACGCTGGGCCGGATGCCGACGACTGACCCAAATGCTTTGCAGGCGGATTTCTACCGGGGAATGGCGTTGTTCCACATGGGCAATTATCGCGAGGCTGAGGACGCCTTCGCTTTCGACAGCCGGCGTATGGCGCTGCCGGAAGTGGTGAACAACCAGGGCGTGGCCGCCAGCCGGCGCGGGAAGGATGCGACGGGGATGTTTCGGCAGGCGGTCGAAGCTGATCCCCGCGATCCTGACTACCACTTCAATCTGGCAGTTTCCCTGGCCCGGAAGGGAGATACGTCCGGGGCGCTGGACCAATTGCAGGAGACGCTGAAGCTGCATCCGTCCGATGCTGAAGCACAGGCATTCGAGGCACAACTGAAGACTCCGCCACCAGCGAATCCGGATCCCGGCCACGCGATCACGGACTGGCAGGGACCGCTGGAGCGGATCAAGGCGAGCTACAGCGATACAGAGGTCCGCCAGGCGGCCTTCGAGCTGGAGCAGATTCAGGCGATGAGGCTGGCCTCCATGCCGGCTACGGAACGCTCAGCGGCACTGGTCCATGAGGGCAACGCATTCTTCCAGCGCGGGCTGGTGCTGGAGGCGGAACGGGAGTATCGTGAGGCTCTGGCTGCCGACTCGGCTTCCGCCCCTGGCCATGCGGGCCTTGCCGCGGTGTGGGAGCGCGACGGGAATCCGGGCGCGGCGCGCCAGGAGGCGAACGCTTCGATTCGGATTCAGCCCAATGCGCCCGCCTACCTGGTTTTGGCGAAGCTGGATTTGCAGGCAAATCAGCTGACTGCCGCGCAACAAGACATCGTGCGGGCGCAACAGCTGGATCCGGAGAATACCGGGCTGAAGGGGATACGGCAGGCGGTTGAGCAGCGGGAGAACAGCAGTCAGTAGCGAGCGAGCGATTGCCATGGACCGGCGAGAACCTGACAAAGAGTGCATGAGGCGGAGCGCGGGGACCGGAGGGGTGGTATGGGTTCTGGCAGCCGCGACAGCATTGGCGGTGCTGACAGCGATCGGCATGCCGCGAACCGCGCGGGCGCAGAGCCGCCCCATTGTGGTGCTTCATCTGGATGACACGGTCCAGCCCATCAGCGCCGATTATTTGAAGCGCGGGATCGAACGCGCCAGCGACATGCACGCGGAAGCGGTGCTGGTGGTGATGGATACGCCGGGCGGCCTTCTGGATTCCATGCGCCAAATGGTGGCCGATATCCTGGCATCGCCGGCTCCGGTGATTGTCTACGTGGCGCCTTCGGGTGCGCGTGCCGGATCGGCGGGCTTTTTCATCATGGAATCAGCGGATCTGGCGGCGATGTCGCCGGGGACGGAAGCGGGCGCGGCGCACCCGGTGATTGAGGTTGGCAGCGTCTCCAACACGATGAAGGAGAAGATCCTGAACGACGCGCTGGCGTTTCTGCGGTCGTACGTCTCGGTGCGGGGGCGTGGCGTGGATGCGGCGCAGGAGGCGGTGACGCACTCGAAGTCATACACAGCGGATGAATCTCTGCAACTGCACCTCATCGACCTGGTGGCTCCGAATATTCCCACGCTGCTGAGCGATATCGACGGGCGCACAGTGAAGCGCTTCAACGGCAGTACCGTGGTGCTGCACACGAAGGGCGCGCAACTGGTGACGGTCGATCCGGATCTGCGCGAGTCCATCATGGGCGCGCTGATGAATCCTAATGTGGCCGTGCTGATCCTGCTGGCCGGCGCACTGCTGATTTACCTGGAATTTCACAATCCCGGAACGATTGTGCCAGGGGCCGTGGGCACGCTGCTGGTCCTGCTGGCACTGTTCTCGCTGAATATGCTACCGGTGCGATACACGGCATTGGCGCTGATTGTGGCGGCGCTGATCCTGATGGTGCTGGAGGCGAAGTTTCCGAGTCACGGGATTCTGGCGCTGACGGGAACGGCGGCGCTGATTCTGGGGACGCTTACATTGGTGGCGGGGCCGATCCCGGAAATGCGGGTGCAGATGGCGACCGCGATTTCGACGGGGCTGGCGTTTGGCCTGATTACGACGCTGCTGGTGCGGCTGGCATGGCGAGCGCAACGCAATAAGCAATTACTCGGACCTGAGGCGCTGGTGGGAGCCGAGGCGGTTGCGCAGCAGCCCATAGCGCCCAGGGGGCAGGTGCTGGTGCATGGGGAACTCTGGATCGCCGAGTCCAGCACGCCGGTGGCTGCGGGAGATCACGTGCGCGTGCGGGCGGTACAGGGGCTGACGTTGTTGGTAGAGCCGGTACATGAGAGTGTTTCGCAGCGATAATTTGCTCTGATCCTGCGCGGCCGTGAGTTACAATCGGGCCGGGCGTAAGGGACCCCGGCATAATGACTATTCCTGTTCTTGTATTCCTCGCCATTGTTATCCTCTATCTGCTGAACTGCATTAAGATCCTGCGGGAGTACGAGCGGGGCGTCATTTTCCGACTGGGCCGAGCGCTGCCCCAGCCCAAAGGACCGGGAGTCATCTTCGTCTTCCGGCCATTCGATCAGATCGTTCGGGTTTCCCTGCGTCAGGAAGTGATGGAAGTGCCGCCGCAGGACGTGATCACCAAAGACAACGTCACCATTAAGGTGAACGCGGTGATCACGATGCGGGTGCTGGACCCGGCCAAGGCGGTTATCGAAGTCTCAAATTACGTTTACCAGACCTCGCAATTCGCGCAGACCACGCTGCGGAGCGTGTTGGGCGAGGTGGAACTGGACGGGCTGCTGTCGCACCGTGACGCGCTGAACCAGCGCATCCAGACCATCATCGATCAGCGCACCGAACCGTGGGGCGTGAAGGTAGTGAGCGTGGAAGTGAAGCAGGTGGACCTGCCGGACTCCATGCTGCGGGCAATGGCGCGGCAAGCCGAGGCGGAACGCGAAAAGCGGTCGAAAATCATCAACGCGGAAGGCGAGTTCGCCGCCGCCCAGCGACTGGTGGAAGCGGCAGACCTGCTGGCGAGGCAGCCCTATACGCTACAGCTAAAGTATCTTCAGACCCTGATCGATATTGGAGTTGAGAAGAACACGACAATCGTGTTTCCGCTGCCGATGGAGCTGATATCGCTGCTCGGCAAAGGCATGGCGACGGGGACCGGGACGAGCGGGGCACCCGTACAAACGCCGAGCGAAACAAATTCTCAGCAGTGAGGATCTGAAGCACACATGAGATATGCTGTGGACCGCGACGAAGAGACGGACGCGCCGAAGCGGGGACGCGGTTTGGGGCGGCAGGCTGTCGAGGACGATCGCGAGATTACCCTGGGCACACGCTCGCTGCTGGGGATCTTCTTCGGGCTGGTGCTGATCTGCGGCATCTTTTTCGGGCTGGGGTATTCGGTGGGACGGGTGAGCGCGCGCGCGATTGGCCCAACGGTGGCGGATTCGACTGCCCCGCCAACGACTTCTCTGACGAAGCCATCGCCCCAGGAAGCGGTGAACCAGACTCCGCCGGATACAACACCTGCTTCGGGCGGAACGACGGCGGTCGTTCCCACGCCGGGCGCGCCCGGGACGCCGGCGACGGCGGCCCTCCCGGGCGGAGCATTGCCGGCAGCGGCAACGACACCGACAACGCCGGCTGCACCGGTTAGGACAACAACGGTATTTCCCTCGAATCCGGTCACGACGCCGGCGGCGGCACCGGTTGCAGTCCCGGCTGTGCAGAGAACGATTGCGACTTCGCCGGCGGCGGCAAATCTGATGGTGCAGGTAGCGGCGGTGAGCATCCCGCAGGATGCGGATATTCTGGTAGCCGCGCTGCGGCAGCGTGGCTATCCGGCCGTGGTGCGTCACGAGCCGAGCGATCAACTGCTTCACATCCAGATTGGGCCATTTGCATCGCGGGCGCAGGCACAGGCCATGCGGGGACGACTGCTCTCCGACGGCTATAACGCGGTTATCCGCTAGCCCTCATCCACTCCGGCAAGCCTGAGGCGATGGCCTCGCGCACGGCCTGCATCAGATCTTCGCGGCGGGCATAATCCCGCGGGTACAGCGGCGCGTGGAAAGTGACGTGGGCCGCGCCGGGAAAGATTTTCAGGCTGCCCTTGCGCATCATGGCCTCGGTTCCATGGATCGAAACCGGAACTACGGGTGCTCCGGTGCTCATGGCAAGGAAGAATGGACCCTTCTTGAAGGGCTGCAGGCGCCCGGTGCGGGAGCGCGTACCTTCGACAAAGGAGAGCACGTGCACGCGCGAGGCAAGAACCCGCGCAGCCGCCTCGACGCTCTCCACCGCGCTCTCCAGGCGTCCATCGCGATCGACCGGGATGAAATTGCCGAGCCTCATTCCATAGCCGAGAACGGGAATCTTCATGAGCGAGCGCTTGACGAATGCGGCGGCACGCCCGGGCAGCAGCGGGAACAGCACCGGAGGGTCCAGATTCGAGACATGGTTGGAGAGGAAGATGTAGGTATGGAGCGGCTCGAGAGGAACGCGCCATTCGGGTTGAACGCGGATGCCGCTGAGGCGCAGACCCGTGCGCAGGATGGTCATGGCCCAGCCGTACAACCGTGTGATGTCGCGTGTAAGGACCGTCCAGGGGATACCGGCGATCGCGGCGGGAATACCCAGCGCGATCCACGTGGCGAAGAGGACGAACGCGGCGAACATGGCTCAGAGTTTCCGCTCGGCCTTTTGGAGCGCGACCGGAAGCTTGTTGTAGATACCATCAAAGCCGCCATTGGAGAGAATGGCCACCACATCGCCGGAGCGGAGGCGGGAGACCAGACTGGCGACAATGGCGTCGGCGTCTGCGAGCAGGACAGCGTCGCGGCCGGAAGCGGCGAGGGCTGCCACAACGTTCTCCGGATGAAGGCGCTCGGATTCGGGAATCTTCTCCGAGTGGAAGACTCCGGACAGCGCCACGCGATCGGCGAGAGCTAAGCTCTCGACCAGTTCTCGCTCGAAGACATTGCGGCGGAGGGTATTGGAGCGCGGCTCGAGGACGGCCCAGAGCCGGCGTCCCGGATAAGCCACACGCAGGGCGCGGAGAGTCTCGCGAATTGCGGTAGGGTGATGGGCGAAGTCGTCAATAATCGTAATGCCGTTGACTTCAGCGCGGACTTCGAGCCGGCGGCGCACACTGCGGAACGTGGCCAGGGCCTCAACGATAGCTTCCCGGGGCACACCCTGGCCGGCAGCGAGGGCCGCGGCGGCTGTGGCGTTGAGGGCATTGTGCTCGCCAGCCATTGGCAGCGTAACGTCACCCCAGGCTTGGTCGCCATGGAGGATATGCCAGCGGCTGGTTCCCTCCTCGAACCGCAGCTTCGCGAGCCTCCAGGTGGAATCCGCACTGAAGCCGTAGCGTTCGACGGCACAGAAGGCGCGGCTGACGCACTCCGTCACGTTGCCGGCTCCGTCGAAGGCGACGATGCGGCCACGGCGAGGAACCAGGTTCACCAGTCGCTTGAAAGCGGTTTTAACGGAGGACAGGTCGGGGTAGATGTCGGCGTGGTCGAACTCGACGTGCGTAAGGATAAGCGCGTCGGGAAAATAGTGCATGAACTTGGGACCCTTGTCGAAGAACGCGGTGTCGTACTCGTCGCCTTCGACGATGAAGGGTTTTCCAGGGCGCAATTGAAAGCTGGCTCCGAAGTTTTCGGCGATGCCCCCGATGAGGAACGACGGGGCGAGCTCGTGCCGGCGGCGCGCGGCAACCTCGTAGATCCAGGCCAGCATGCTGGTGGTAGTGGTCTTGCCGTGTGTGCCGGCAACGACGAGCGATTCGTGCCCGGCGATGAACTCCTGATGGAGGATGGCGGCCATCGACGCAAAGGGGATGCGCTGGTCGAGGACGGTTTCCAGTTCCACATTGCCGCGCGAGATGGCATTGCCAACGATAACGAGGTCAGGAGCGGGCAGCAGATTCGCGGGCGAAAAGGGCTCCGCAATGGGAATGCCGAGGGAGCGGAGCAAATCCGACACAGGCGGATACGCCGCCTGGTCTGAGCCGGTGACGCGGTGGCCTTTGACCAGCAGCATGCCTGCCAGGGATGCCATAGCGGTGCCGCAAATTCCGATGAGGTGGATATGCTTCTTATCCTGCATGAGAAGGGCCGAAGACAGCGGGCTCCAGATATCGTAGCAGCGGCTCATCGTTGTCCAGAATCAGCTCTGCTTCGATTCCCAGAGGCAGGGTGACATTGCCAGCGGAAACGTGGCCCGAGCGCAAGCCGATGGCAACAGGCACGTCGAAATCGCGGAGGACGTCGAGGATGACGCGGTCGAGGAGCACAGGAGAGACGCCGTTTGATTCGCATCCGGGCATCTCGCCGAAGACGAATCCGCGGACGCCTTCGAACTTCCCTGCCAGGATCATTTGCCGCAGCAGACGATCGATGCGGTAGGGCTTCTCGCCCTGATCTTCGAGGAAGAGCAGCTTCCCTTCGAGTTGAGGCGCATAGGGCGTGCCGAGCGCGGAGGCGAGAAGGCTGAGGCAGCCGCCGCAGAGCCGTCCGCGTGCGCGGCCGGGGCGGAGGGTGCGAATTCCCTGCCCCGCGCCCGCCTGCACCAGGCCGCCGCTGAGAGCGGCCTGGAAGCTGGGAAGATGGACGCCACTCCCGACGCAGAAATCCGCCGCGGCCATGGGACCGTGAAAGGCGACCAGGCCAGTCCGATCGAGAAGCCACGTCTGCACGACGGTCATATCGCTGTAGGCGAAGAACGGTTTGGGGTGGGCGCGGATGAGGTCAAGATCGAGACCGGCGAGGAGATAGTTCGATCCGTAACCGCCTCGGGCACAGACGATCGCGGCGACTTCGGGGTCGGCGAAGGCGCGGTGCAGATCGGCGAGGCGGTCTTCGACGGCGCCGGAGAAGAAGGGCGGATGCCTGCCGTAGAGATGCTCGGCGGCCACAGCGTCGTAGCCGAGCGCGCGGAGAGCCTCGATGCCTCGCGCAATGCGCTGGGGATTGGCGCTGCTGGCCGGTGCGACGACGGCGATGCGCGCGCCGGGAGCGACGGCGGGGGGCTTGAGGACCGCACTAGCCAAGGAGCGTCTCTCCGGCGGCGATGAGGCCGGCAGGGCCGGTCAGGATCATTTCCGTGCCGGGGCCGGACCACTCGACGCGCTGCGTGCCGCCTGGAGCGTGGATTGCGAGCGGAGATTTTCCGCCGCAAAATGCGATGACGGCAGCCGCACAGGAGCAGGTTCCGGTGCCGGAGGAGGTGGTGGGGCCGACGCCTCGCTCGAAGATACGAATCTCGATTTCATCGGCACGGATCATGCGGAAAAAGAGGACATTGATCTGCTGGGGATATTGCGGATGGAAACAGATCTCGCGGCCCAGTTCGGTCCAGCCGCGGCTGTGGGCGCGAAAGTTCTGGTCGTCGACGACGATGACGAAATGAGGATTGCCCATGGAGACCCAGGTGCCGCGGACCAGGGTCTTGTCCGCAAGGGTCACCTGGGCGGGCTCAATGCGGGGAACGCCCATGCCGGCGGCGATGAGGAAATGGCTGCCGGCGGCTTCGACGATGCGACAGGTGCGCGGCCCCGCGTCGGTGTCGAGGGTAATTTCATCTCCGGGAACGGCGCCTTCAGTGTGCGCCATCCAGGCGGCGACGCAACGCGTGCCGTTGCCGGAGATTTCCGCGATGGAGCCGTCGGCGTTGGCGAGGCGAATGCGTCCGGCGCGGGGCCCGGTGCGTTCCAGGAATTCGACGCCATCGGCGCCGATGCCGGAATGGCGCTCGCAGAGCTTTTTGGCCAACTGCGGATCGCATGGACCTTCGGCAATCAGAAAATCATTGCCGCAGGCATGCACCTTGGCAAAACGCATGAGCTTCCTCCCAAGACAGGGTACAGGGGAGAGCGTTCAGCCGCCAGGACGGGCGAAAGGGACGGTCCAAACGGGGCGTTAGCCCGGAAAGGAGAAAAGTCCGTGGGGAGAGGCTATTGCAAGTACCTGATTCCGTTCGAGATGAAAATGTTGACGGAGTCGACAACAGGGCAAGACTCCCGTTTTGTGCCCGAAGGCACGACCTGGGGGTACCGGGCGCAGAGCTTAAAAAGAGGTCTGCACGGGAAAGGACAAGAGGCGCGGAAAAAGGATGTCAAAGAGCGAGAGGGCACCGCCTGGGCGGGACCGAGGGCCGGTTATCGCCCGGCCGAAAAGGGGTAGCAAATGAAAAAGCCCTGTGCCGTGACACAGAGCTTCCCTGAAGTTTAAGTTATGCCACCCAGATATCTCAGTCAAGAAAGATCGCGCCCCGCGACGGTACCGAGGTAATAGAGCGTTCGCAGCCGCGGGGCAGTCCCGCGGATGAGTCCGTGGCTCTTCACGCGAAGGGATTCTTAATCCCGAACGGCTACAGGTTTTCGTTTGGGCTGAAGTTTACCAGTTTAGAATGGCCGATTATCGGCATTTTGGATAAGCGGAGGCCGTATAGCCCGATGGGCGGCCACTGGTCCGCTAACTGAGGCTGCAATCGTTCGGAGGCAAGAAATGTTCAGGCGGCGTTCCTGCTGGCTGGTGGTGCCTGTGGCCGTGGCCACGATTCTGGGCGGGTGTGCCGGTTCCGCGCCGCCCATCTCGGTCAGTCTTTCTCCTTCAACTTCCGCCGCCACCGATCAGGGTCTGACGATTGCCATCACAGCCACAGTGACCAACGATAGTCATTCCAGAGGGGTCAAGTGGAGCCTGAGCGGGCCAGGGTCTCTGCAAACGGCAGGAGCGGTCGGCTCAGCCAGTTATCTTTCCCCGACTACGTCCATCACGAGTGCAGAACAGGCGACGGTGACAGCGACTTCGGTGGCGGATCCGACAAAGAGCGCTTCGCTGACCATTACGGTGGATCCGTACCCGTTCATGCCGATTTCGCAGACGCTCGCCAGCGGAACGGTGGGCTTGTCCTACAGTCAGCCAATCGCGCTGACGGGCGGGACCGGGCCGTTTCAGTGGAGCGTCTACGATGGGCCAATCGACACAGGTTGGGAGGTGGGCGGCTCGGTACCGGACGGATTGTCACTGGATGCGAGCAGCGGCATGATTACCGGAACGCCGACTGCGGCAGGAACCTGGTATTTTGAAGCGACTGCCGTGGATGCGGACAATCAATTGGCTTACGACGGGTTCCTCAGCATACAGATCAATCCAGCCAGTTCCTCAAAGGCTAATCCAATACCGTTCCTGAACCAGCCGCTGGCGCCGACTGCCGTTGCGCCGGGTGGTCCTGGACTGACCCTGCAGGTGAGCGGAACGGGATTCGTCTCAGGCGCGACGGTCGACTTCAACGGCGCGCCGCTGACGACCACTTTCGTGGACAGCGAGCATTTGAGCGCGACGGTACCGGCAACGGATGTGGCGAAAGCGCAGACCGCCTCAATCACGGTCATGAATCCGGCCCCCGGCGGAGGCGCGTCGAATACGGACTATTTTCAGGTGGGCGCTCCAGAGACGACGGTGAGCTTTGCGAATGCTCCGGGCTCTCCGCTACAGGTTCCCGAACCGACCGGAGTGGCGGTAGCGGACTTCAATCAGGATGGCAATGCGGATCTGGCAATCGTAGCGAACGTTCGGCTGTACGTGATGCTCGGAAGCGGGGCCGGTACATTTACGCCCGCGGTGGGATCTCCGGTTTCGATACCGAGCCCGCCGTACGACGACCTGGCATCACCGTACACAGGACCGTTGGCGGTGGGCGACTTCAATCACAGCGGTCATCCTGGATTGGCGGTCGGCTTATGGCTGAACGGAGCAGCGTCGATTCTGTTCGGGAACGGAAACGGTACGTTCAGCTATGCGAACACACTGGCGCAGGACGGACCCGCATCCTTGACGCTCACCGCGGCAGACTTCAACGGAGATGGAAACCTGGATTTGTTCGCGGACGGAGTGTACGGGCCCAATATCCTGCTGGGCTACAGCGACGGTGCGTTCAATCAAGTGCCGCAGGAAAATCTCGAGACTGGGAATTTCTCCGCTGCCGGGGACTTCAATGGCGACGGCAAGCTCGATGTGGCAACCAGTTCCGCCATTCTGCTCGGCAATGGAGATGGGACGTTCACGCAGGCGCCTGAACCACCACTTCCCGTTGGTGCGGGGACGATGGTGGTGGGCGACTTCAACGACGACGGAAAGCTGGACCTTGCGGTGACGGGCAACAATGCCGTGGACATCTTCCTGGGAAATGGCGACGGCACGTTTCAGGCGCCCCTTACGATCCCGGTGGGCCATGAGCCGGATGGGATCGTCGAGGGAGATTTCAACAACGACGGGAAGCTGGATCTTGCTGTCGCTAATTACAGCGACAACACCGTGACGCTTTTACTGGGGAACGGCGATGGGACGTTTACCGAGGCGTCCGGTTCGCCGTACGCGACAGGCAAAGGACCTTTCGCCCTCGCGGCTGCGGATTTCAACGGCGACGGAAAGCTGGATCTCGCCGTTGTTCTGACAGACGGATCGGTCTCCATCCTGCTGCAGCAGTAGGCGGGCGGCGCCGCCAGGGGTTCGCTCGAGTTTTTGACGAACCTGGCGGCAGTGTCTACGATGTCGTGGTGTCCGAACTCATCGTGAAGCCCTCGTTCCTGCGGAGTGGCATGCGCATTGCCGCCGCACTCCTGGCCTTTGTCTCCGCGGGGTTGCTGTCCGCGCAGAGC
>DAHUYD010000134.1 GCA_027315385.1 Acidobacterium sp. | reverse complement strand
CGCCTGTGTGGACGGGCTGAAGGGATTTCCGCAGGCCATCGAGGCGGCCTTCCCGCAGGCGCAGGTACAGACCTGTATCGTGCATCTGGTGCGGGCCAGCCTGAACTACGTGGGCTGGAAAGAGCGCAAGGACGTAGCCGCGGACCTGAAGACGGTGTACCGGGCGGCTACCGCCGAGCAGGCCGAGCAGCGGCTGGAAGAGTTCGCGGCCCGCTGGGACTCCAGGTACGCACCCATTGCGGCGCTGTGGCGGCGACAGTGGCCGCAGGTGATTCCGTTCTTCGCTTTTCCAGCGGAGATCCGCAAGGTGATCTACACCACCAATGCCGTCGAATCGCTGAACATGAGTCTGTGCAAGGCGCTCAAGCCGCGCTTGGCTTTCCCCAGCGAAGAGGCGGCGCTGAAGGTGATGTATCTGGCCCTGCGCAACCTGATCCGCAAGTGGGACCGCTCGATCCACTGGAAGGCGGCGCTGAACTGCTTCACCCTGCTGTGGGAGGATCGCATCCGCGCGGCCACCGGCAGCTAGCCTTCCCTTCGCCCGGATCATCCTGTCTGCGGCCGGCTGCGGACGCCCTCAAGGGTCTGCGCTTCGCTCCGATGAACGCGCTGAAGAACGCGCGCCCTTGACCGCGGTCCTCGCCGGCCGAATAATCCAACCCATGACTTGCCCCATTTCGAAGCGATTTCTCAGACATCCCCATTGATTGCCGCCTTGCCGCGATTCACGTAATTCACCGCCATGGCTTCCAAGTTGGAAAGACTCCGCAGCGCCTCCTTCACCAGTTTCCGGGCCGCCTTGACTTGGTCCCGCTTCTTGTTCGACACCGCCATCGCAATCCTCCCCGCAAACAGCTTAATCCTCGATCACCTTTTTAAGGATTGTCCGCGCCAAGTTGATGCTGTCGGCCATCCGGCGGCGGCTCAGGAGCGATTTCCTGCTCGACGCCCTGCTCGGGCTCTTTGGGGATCGAAGGTCCCGATACTGAATGCGAAAAGGCCCGGGCTGGGATGCCAGGGCTTTCGGTCGTATAACGAGCAATACGGGGTAATTTGTGGACTTCGTCGTGGCGGGTCATGCCGCACCCCCCCAACTGCGACTCCGCTGCGACAGACGCGGTGAGAAGCGGCCCGAATGCGAGATTGACCTTGTCGTGGGCTTCCTTCGAACGGCGCTCAGCGATGGCTAGGTAACGAAGAGTGGTCTCCAGATCGCTGTGCCCCAACCTTTTCTGGAGCGTCGGCGCCGAGACTCCGGCCTCATGCTGGATCGTCGCGTACGTCCGGCGGAACTTGTGCAACTCCCAATATCCGCAGACCGCGTGTGTTCGGCAGGACTTCTTTGCCTTGGTCAGACATTCTCCGCAGTTCAGCTTCGCCCTCAGCGCGGCACGCTTCAGGATACGCAGCATGTGGCGGCTGGGCTTCTGGCCATTCCCAAGAATGAAAAGGGAATCAGGGCGCTCCCGCCGTCGTGCCCGCAGCGAGTCGAGCAACGCATCCGGCAATGGCGCGGTCCGCTCCTCGTGATCCTTCGGCGTGAAACCCAGGTGCTTCTTTGCCCGAACCGTGATTTCCTTGGCATCGAACTTCACGTCGCGCCAAGTCGCGAAGGCCGCCTCCTGGTCGCGGAAGCCGGTGGCAAGGAAGAACTGAAACAGGAAGCGTTCTTCCGGAGCGCACGCGGCGAAGAGAGCGGCTAGTTCCTCCTGTGTATACGCATCCGGCTCCTTCGGCACGAAGCGAGGCCGCTGCTCATAGGGCATCACCTTGTCGCAGGCGAAGTGGGCCAGGAAGGTGCAGATGTAGTTGATCTTGTTCGCGACGGTGCGATCCGAGTTCGGACGCTTCCGGAGATGATCTGCAAATCGGAGCAGATCGTGGGCGGTCACATCGGAAATAGCTTTGTCGCCGCACTGCTTCACGAACGTGTCAATGGCCGTCTCATACGCAGTCCGCGTCTTCGGCGCTTTGTTCGCAAGACTCAAGAACTCCTTGTAGCGATCGACGGCCCCAGTCAGCTTCAGAGCGGGGCTGTCCTCAGCGGACGTGGAGGCGGCGGGCTGAGCAGCAGCCGGAGTGGGAGCCGGTGTCGCAGTCGCAATCGGAGCCGGGACATTGCGCTGGATGAGATCAACGGAGACGGCTGCGTGGAAGACGTCGAGCTTCTGCTTCGCGGCGAGAGCCTGTTCGGGATCGTCGGTCAGGCGCTCCCAGACGCGTTTCCCCTCGCGGGCGTAGCGCAGATAGTAGACAGCGCCAGGGAAGTGCTTTGGTGTGCCATCAATGATGGCCCAGCCCTTCTTGATTTGCCTATTTGCGCTCCAAACGGGATCGAGGAACGGCTGCGATCCGTCCGGCAGCTTGACGCGGATGTAGATGCGGACCTTCGGGTTCTTCATCTGAGGCTCCTAAGGGTAAATACCGCCAGGAGCAGGGAAAACCCGATTATGGTAACGACGAGTGTAACAAGCCGTTACGTCCACTGATTCTAAAGATGTTTAGGGAAGGTATGGCGGAGAGAGGGGGATTCGAACCCCCGATAGAGCTTTTCAACCCTATAACGGTTTAGCAAACCGCCGCCTTCAGCCACTCGGCCATCTCTCCGGCGGATTGTCGTCAGTATATAGGAATTCCTGGCCTCGGCGGCACGAAACCGCGCAGTCCTCCGTCACCCTGTCCGGAAAAGCTTTGCCCCGCTGCTGGCGCGGCACCGCTCCGCCGCATCTTAGCAATAGCTGGCTTTTCGTCACAGGCCAGTGCAGAGGAATCATGATAATGCAAAGTGCGCGCGGTTCTGACGATCGCGTGATCGTGGGTTATTTTGTCGACGGTGCGGATGCGTACCGGGCTATCAGTGAACTGGTGGACGAAGGCTTTCAGGCGTCGGAAATGGGTGCGGCGTTTCGGCCCCCGCGCGCTGGCGCGGCCCGGCTGGAACCAACCGCCGGGACTACAGGGGTGCGCGAGCTTGCCGAGAGAAATCCAGCGACTTCCGGTTCCGTTGGCGGGGTGGCATCGCACGATGAGGCTGTTACCCCCGCGGGACTGGCCCCTGGTTCGGGCAATGCCTTTCCGGCTCCGGTCGGCCCGGGACCAATTCCAGGCGGGGAGCTTCCGCGTGACCTCCCGCACGATCTGCCGACCACCCTGCCCACCGATGCCGAGATCGCCGCCGAACGGTGGGAGCGCTCCAGCGGCCCCCACAGCGAGATGCGTGCGCCGCGCGAAGAGGGCTGGCACGAAGACATGAATCGCCTCTTCGGCGGCGACCGGGAGCGCAGCGGCAGCCGCAAGCCCGGCTCCAGTCTGAAGTTCGGAACCGGCGAAGGGCATCTCTTCTCCGGCGTCGAGTACTCGGTGCCGACATTTGAGAGCGCCTTTGCCGATATGGGGCTCGCCTCCGACGAAGCCGGCCGCCTCAGCGGCGATCTCAGCCGCGGCGGCGCGGTGGTCGTGGTCTTTCCCAGCGACCGCGCTTCGCTGGCTGAGGCTATCCTCGAGCGCAACCATGGCCGCGTTCGCTTCGATACAGCGCCGCAGCCAGGCGCGCCCAGCGAGGATCCGCGCGTGGATGTGTATGGACGGATGTGCGGCTACTACAGCAGGCAATCCGACACCCAGCGCCGCCGCGCCTCCTGAACTCCAGCCCCCCAGCCAAAGCGCCATCGGAATCTCCGATGGCGTTTTTGCTTGGGGCCGCGATCAGGACGCGATACATTCTCATTCGACCGGATTTTTCTCCCCGAGGTCAGGCACCGATCGAACAGCTCAAACGATCCGCTCATTCGAAACACAGGGCGCTCCGCCGCGGACACGGCCTGCGCCTGCTGCCCCTGATCGCCGCTACCTTCTTTATGGTCTCGGGCGGTCCCTACGGGATCGAGGACATCCTGAGTGCCGGTTACCGCACCGGTTTGATTCTGCTGCTCGCGCTGCCCCTTGTCTGGAGCCTGCCCGCGGCGCTCATGATTGGGGAACTGGCCAGCGCGCTGCCCGAGGAGGGCGGCTTCTATATTTGGGTGCGGCGCGCGCTGGGTCCGTTCTGGGGATACCAGGAGGCTTGGCTTTCCCTCACCGCCAGCATCTTCGACATGGCAATTTATCCCACACTGTTTGTGCTCTACCTGGGCCGCCTCGCGCCCACATGGATCGCGGGCTGGCACGGCCTTGCCTGGGAGCTGGCGCTCATTGCTGCCTGTTGCGTCTGGAATCTGCTGGGCGCGCCCGCCGTCGGCGACGGCTCTGTGGGACTGTCCGCCCTGCTGCTCTTCCCGTTCGCCATTCTCGTCGTCGCCGCCGCCTGGCATGGAGCGCACCTCCATACGCCCGCCGTCTGGACCGGCTCGTCGCACCCCGCCGGCGGAGCGTCCCTCGGCACGGCTGTCCTGGTTGCGCTCTGGAACTACATGGGCTGGGACAACGCCTCCACCGTCGCCCGCGAAGTCGACCATCCCCAGCGCAACTATCCCCGCGCCGTCCTGCTCTGCGCGCTGCTGGTCATGGTCACTTATGTCGTGCCCCTGGCCGCTGCGGCCTGGGCCGGGATTCCCGCCGCCCAGTTCACCACCGGCTCCTGGGCAAACGTCGCCGGCTCCCTGGCTGGCCCGTGGCTGGGAATCGCGATCGTAGCGGGCGGAATGCTCACCGCCCTCGGCATGTTCAACGCCCTCACCCTCTCCTATTCGCGGTTGCCAATGGCCCTCTCGCAGGACGGCCTCCTGCCCGCCGCGCTGGCCCGCAAAAATCGCTACGGAGTGCCTTGGGTCGCGGTGCTGGCCTGCGCCGTCGCGTGGGCGCTGGCCCTGCGCTTCAGTTTCGAGCGCCTCATCTCGCTCGACCTCATTCTTTACGGAGCCAGCCTTATTCTCGAGTTCCTGGCGCTCGTGGTCCTGCGCATTCGCGAGCCCCGGCTGGAGCGGCCCTTCCGCGCAGGCGGCCTGCTTTCCGCCTGCCTCATCGGCGCCGCCCCTTCCGCGCTCATCGTCTGGGCCGCCTGGGCCGCGCGCGGCGAACGCATGGCGGGCATGCCCGCTCTGCTCTTCGGCGCCATCGTCGCTGCCGCCGGCCCTCTGTTCTTCTGGTTGTCGAAGGTCCTGTGGTCGCGCCCCAGCCCGGTCACGGTTGGCGCGGACTGATCCCCGGACTGATCCTTAGTGCTTCGCTCCGGCTTCAATCAGCTTTTTCTCGCGCAGTTTGCCTTCCCGCGATTCCACAAAGTTGCGCGCCGCGTACAGCACCCGATCCCGCGCGTAAGCCGCATCGTGCCACCCTTTGATCTCCACACGCTTGCCTTCCAGATCCTTGTAGATCGAGAAGAAATGCGTGATTTCCTTCAGCATGTGCGGGTAAATCTCCGAATAATTCCACACGTCTTTATAACGCGGATTATTGCGGCCCACCGCCAGCACCTTCTCGTCCAGCGTCCCCTGATCCAGCATCTCCAGCAGCCCGATCGGGCGAACCTGCGTCAGGCACCCGGGAAAGCTCGGCGCGTCAACCAGCACCAGCACGTCCAGCGGATCCCCGTCGTCGCTCAGCGTTGACGGAACAAAACCGTAATCCCCGGGGTAGTGGACCGGCGAATACAGGTTGCGGTCCAGCCGGAACACGTGCAGCTGCTTGTCGTATTCGTATTTGTTGATCCCTTCCGCCGGGATCTCAATCACAACGTTGAACACTTCAGGCGCTTTTTCGCCCACAGGTAATTCCAGATAATTCGTCATTGCACTCCAGTATTCGCTTCGATTGCCAGCGGTGCGGCCCCAAAAAGGGAAGGGGAATGGGCCTGGTTTTATAATCGAGCACAATGAAGGCTCATGTCTACGTCACTCCGAAAAAAACCGTGCTCGACCCGCAGGGTCAGGCGATCTGCAACGCGCTGCGTAAGATGCGCTACGCCGGCGTGGCGGATGTGCGTCAGGGCAAGTGCTTCGAGTTGACCCTCGACGATCGTCTCCCGGCGGCCGAAGCGCAGGCGGAAGTGGAGCGGATCGCCCGCGAGGTGCTCACCAATCCGGTCATCGAAGAGTTCTCATTTCATCTCGAATAGTCTCACGCAAATTGCGGAAATTGCGGAACCCGAGGCGGCAGTGTATGCGCCGGATAGATTGAGGAAAGACTATGTGCGGCATCGTCGGATACGTCGGTAACAGAAAAGAAGTGGTTTCCGTCATTATCGAGGGACTGCGCCGCCTCGAATATCGCGGCTACGACTCCGCCGGCATTGCGGTCGGCGGCCGGGGCGATGGCTTGCAGCTGCGTCGCGCCCCAGGCAAGCTGCGTCGCCTCGAAGAGGTCATCCGCGATCAGCCCATCGACGGCACTTTCGGCATCGGACACACGCGCTGGGCTACCCATGGCAGGCCTACCGAGGAGAATGCCCATCCGCACCGCGACTGCACCGGTCGCCTGGTCGTGGTTCACAACGGTATCGTCGAGAACTACCTTGCCCTCAAGCAGGAACTCACTGCGAAAGGACACAAATTCGCCACCGAAACCGATACCGAAATCATCGCGCATCTCATCGAGCAGGAACTGTCTGACGCCCGCTCGTCGGGGCACCCCCTCCCGCTGGAAGCTGCCGTCCGGCGCGCCGTGCTCCTCCTCACCGGCGCCTTCGCCATCAGCGTGCTCTCTGCCGACGATCCGGACAAGATTGTCGCCGCACGCTCCGGGCCGCCGGTCGTCATCGGTGTGGGCGACGGCGAATACTTCGTCGCTTCCGACGTGCCCGGAATCCTCCACCACACCCGCGACCTGTACTTCCTCGCCGATGGCGACATGGCCGTGCTCACCCGTTCCGGCGTCGCGCTGACCGATTTCCACGGCAATCACGTCGAACGCCCACTACAGCACATCCAGTGGGATCCCATTCAGGCGGAGAAGGGCGGCTACAAGCACTTCATGCAGAAGGAAATCTTCGAGCAGCCCCGCGCCATTCGCGACACCACTTTGGGCCGCGTCTCGCTCGACACGGGCAAGGTCTTCCTCGGCGAAATGAAAATCTCCGACGACGCTTTCCGCCAGGCGCAAAAGGTGCACATCGCCGCCTGCGGTACCAGTTGGCACGCCGCGACAGCCGGCAAATTCATGATCGAACGGCTCGCGCGCGTGCCCGTCGAAGTGGATTACGCCAGCGAATTCCGCTACCGCGACCCCATCCTCGACTCCAAAATGATCGGCATGCTGATTACGCAGTCCGGCGAGACCGCCGATACGCTGGCCGCGCAGCGCGAGATGATCGCTCACGGCGTACCCACCGTGGCGATCTGTAACGTAGTCGGCTCCATGGTCACGCGCGAAGCGCACGGCACCATCTACACGCACGCCGGACCGGAGATCGGCGTGGCCTCCACCAAGGCCTTCACCGCTCAGCTGGTTGCGTTGTTTCTCTTCGCGATGCACCTGGCCCAGGTGCGCGGCAAGCTCAATGACGATGAGAGCCGAACCCTTCTCGATGTGCTGAACCGGCTCCCCGGCAAGGTCGAAGAAATCCTGCGCACCTGCGACAGCGAATGCGAGCCCCTCGCACGGCAGTATTCCACCGCGCGGGACTTCCTCTACCTCGGGCGCGGCATTCACTATCCCATTGCGCTGGAAGGCGCGCTCAAGCTGAAGGAGATTTCCTACATTCACGCCGAGGGTTATCCCGCCGGCGAAATGAAGCACGGCCCCAACGCCCTGATTGATGAGACGCTGCCTGTCGTAGTGCTCGCCACCCGCGACGACACCAATCGCGACTCCGTCCTGCGCTACGAAAAAACGCTCTCCAACATTCAGGAAGTCACCGCCCGCTCCGGCAAAGTGATTGCTGTGGCCACCCAGGGTGACGATCGCATCGGGCAGCTTGTCGACCATGTTCTCTTTGTGCCCCCCGCGCCGGAGTTGCTGCTGCCCGTGCTCGATGCAATCCCGTTGCAGTTGCTGGCTTATCACATCGCGGTTCGCCGCGGGTGCGACGTGGACCAGCCCCGCAATCTGGCCAAATCCGTCACCGTCGAATAGCAACGCGGTCTTGCTGCTCTTCCTCCTGCTGCTCTTCTCTTAGGTGCGCTGCAATTCGGCTACTGTCCCCGTCGCCCCGCAATCCGCGCGATGAGCGCTGGATGTTCATCCTCTCTTCCCAGCGCTCTCAGTCGCGCCCTGCCCATCAGTGGCGCTCATCGCCGCGGTCCCGCCCGTAGAATCGGCCCCCATCCCGGCCATATCCGCCGTCGCCCCGGAAGCCGCCGTACCTGCCATCCCGGCCGTCGCCGCCGCGGCGCCAATACCCGCCATCGTCGCCCCCCCGGAATCCGTAGTACCCTCCGTCGTCTCCACCCCTGAACCCGTAGTACCCTCCGTCGTCGCCGCCCCGGAACCCGTAGTAGCCGCCGTCGTCGTCCCCGCGCCACGCCCAGTAACCCGGGATCCACGCAGGTCCGTCATAGTACCCGTTAACCCAGAGATATCCAGGGCCGGGGCACGGCGGGATGCCGACAGCCACACCCGCTCCCGGCCCTCCGAACCGGAGATAGAACCCTGCCTGAGCCCGCGCCGCGGGTTGCAGCAATACCGCGCTGATCGCCAGAACGGCCATGGAAACAAGATTGCGCAAAGATCCTTTCATGGGGAAGACCTCCTGAGTTCCGGTTCGAACCGCTCTCGAACTGGGGAACCGCTTGTCGCTCTCTGGGTGAATAAATGCGCAATCGCGAAAATGGTTGCGGAGTATCCCGGCCAGGGAAAGGAAGAATGACGGCGGTTTCATTTGCCATTCAGACGGCTGCCACATCTCTGTCCGCAGTGATCCGTTGAACACCGGCATCGGGCGCGCAGCGTGCCCGTGGTTCAACCGCAATCTCAGCGCGCGTTCGCAAGTATCGCCGCCGCGACGCCTTCCAGCGGCACAATCCTGTCCACGCAATTCAGCTTGATCGCCTCTTTCGGCATCCCGAAAACCACGCAGCTCGCTTCATCCTGCGCGATCGTCGCTGCTCCGGCCTGCTTCATCTCCAGCATGCCCCGTGCCCCGTCGTCTCCCATCCCGGTCAGGATCACCCCCACCGCATTCTGTCCCGCATACCGCGCCGCGGATCGAAACAGCACATCCACCGACGGACGATGCCGGCACACCAGCGGTCCATCCCTTACCTCGACAAAATAGCGCGCGCCGCTGCGCTTCAGCAGCAGGTGATGATTGCCCGGAGCAATCAGCGCTCGTCCCCGCAGGATCGTGTCGTTCGTCTCCGCCTCTTTCACCGTGATCCTGCAAAGACCGTTCAGCCGATCGGCAAACGCGCGGGTGAACAGTTCCGGCATGTGCTGCACAATCGCAATCCCCGGGCAGTCCGCCGGCAGCGCCTCCAGCAATGTCTTCAGAGCCTCCGTGCCTCCCGTCGAGGCGCCGATCGCAACCACCTTCTCCGTGGTTTCCGCCATCGCATGGGTCGCCGCCGGCAGTATGGCGTCGGCCGTGAGTTTTGGCTGAACCGTATTCCCCCGCTGCACCCTCCCCGGCCGCGCCGACGCCGCGGCCTTCACCGTCTGGCACAGTGTCACGCGCGACTCCTCGAGAAACTGACGCGTGCCCACCCGCGGCTTCGCGATGATGTCCACGGCCCCGTACTCCAGAGCGCGCAGCGCGCTCTGCGTCCCTTCCTCCGCCAGGCTGGAGCAGATCACCACCGGTATCGGATGCTGGCTCATGATCTTCTTCAGGAAGGTGAGCCCATCCATCCGCGGCATTTCAATGTCCAGCGTGATCACGTCCGGAATTCGCTCGTGGATCTGCTCCGCCGCCACGTATGGATCGCTCGCCGTTCCCACAACCTGAATCTCCGGATCGGAGCAGAGGATTGCCGCCAGTGTCTGCCGCACCAGCGCGGAATCGTCGACGATCAGCACCCCGATTTTGCGTTCCTCGGTCATGGCGCAACCTTCTCCGCAACGCTCTCTTTGCTCCGTCCCCGCCCGGGTTTTCCCCACGCGGTCCTCGCCAGATCCCGCAGCAGAACCTCGCCCGTATCCGTTCTGAAGCTGATGTTGATCCCCGAATCTCCCCCCAGCCGGGTGGCTGCCGCCACCAGTCCCTCTTCGGCCAGCACACGCAGCGCCGTCTCCGCGTTCAGCTTCCCAACCGTCGGGCGCGCGCTCCCGGATTCCACAGGCAGCACGTCGCAGCCTCCGAACAGCTTCACCCGCATTTCGTTGCGCTCCGCGCCCAGCGATTCCAGCCGGCGCGCCATTTCCCGAATCGCGAAGTCGACGTAGCGCCGGCGAGCCGCATCCGGCATGCCCGCACACCGGCTGGCGCTGCACAGCGGCAGCATCGGGTGGCAGAGCGCCCCAATGCCCAGCCGCGGAACCAAAAACGTGATCCCCACACACGAGCCCAGAACCGTGTGCAGAACCGACGGCCGCGATACCAGACGGCATTCTCCCGGCTGCACATGCATCTCCGGCAGCGCGCCTTCACCCGGTTGCATGGGCTTTCCTGTAGAGCGCCGGAGCTACCGGAACCAGCGGCAGATCCAGACTGTGCAGCGTCTCCGCATGACCCACAAAAAGATATCCCCCCGGCGCCAGGCAGCGCGCAAGCCGCCCCAGCAGCCGCTGCTGCGTCGCCCGGTCGAAATAGATAATCACGTTCCGGCAGAAGATCATCTGGACCTCCCCATCGATCCCGTAATCGCTATCCATCAGGTTCAGCCTGCGAAATTCCACCATCTGCCGCAGCTCCGGAACCACCCGAAAGCGGCTCGTTCCCGGCTCCCGGCCCCGCATCAGGTACCTCGCTCGCAGCGCCTCCGGCACCGGCTGCACCGCGTCCTTCGAGTAGATCGCCGTCGCCGCCCGATCCAGCACGATCCGCGATATGTCCGTGGCCATGATCCGGAATCGATACTCCGGATGCTGCCGGCTGTACTCGCTCAGCACCATCGCCAGCGTGTACGGCTCCTCCCCCGTCGAACACCCCGCGCTCCACACCGTCAGCGACCGCGTGTCCGCGCCCGACGAGGCCAGCCCCGGCAGCACCCGCTCCTGCAACAGATCGAAATGCCGCGGCTCACGAAAAAAATCCGTCTTGTTCGTCGTCACTACATCGATCAGCGCATCGATTTCCTCCCGCTGCCCCTCCGCCGAAAACAGGTAGTCGCAATAGGCGCCGTATGTCGCGATCCCGAGATCCTTCAGCCTGCGCCGTATCCGCACCTCCAGCATCGTCTTCCGGTCCCCGCCCAGATGGATGCCCGCCTTGCTGTAACCCAGATCGCAAAGCCGCGAATAGTCCCTCGGCGAGATGCACTCCTCCCGACTGTGTGCCACGCGCACATTCCTCTCCCTCTCAGGCTGCCGCTTCCCCGGCCCTCGCCGGCTCCTGCGAGCGCACCATCGCCAGATCCTCCGCCGAGAACACCCGGTCGATATCGAGGATCATCATGAACTGCGTGTCCCGCTTGCCCATCCCCCGAATGAAATCGGTCCGAATCCGCGTCCCGATCCGCGGCGGCGGCTGAATCTGCTCCGGCTCCAGATCCACCACTTCCTCCACCGAATCCGCCAGCGCCCCGATCACCAGCGACTCGTTGTCCAGCAGCACCTCCACCACCACAATGCAGGTGTTGCGCGTGCTCTGCGTCTTCGCCATCTCGAAGCACAGCCGCAGATCCACCACCGGCACCACGCTCCCGCGCAGGTTGATTACCCCGCTCATGAATTCCGGCGTCCGCGGAATCGCCGTGATCGGCGCCAGATCCAGCACCTCGCGCACCTTCGCCACCTCAATCGCAAATGTTTCCTGCCCCAGCCGGAAAGTCAGATACTGTCCGGCTTCCGTAACCCCGCTCGCGCTCATTCCTGGCTCCTTCCTTTTCCCACTCGCTCAGTGCGAGGGCGCGGCCCTCCGCGCCCTGTCCGGTGCGTCTCTGCTTCAGTAGCGCTCGAACTCGCCGTCGAGCGCGTCGTGCTTCTCGTCCATGCGCAGGTGTACCCCCGCCCTGGACAGCACCTTTTCCTTCAGGCCGTCATGGTTGCCGTTCTGCCGCGGCGGCCCGGGCGCATCGCTCCGCTTCGCCGCCGGACGCGCCTTGCCCCCGCGCCCGTTCTCCCCCCGGATCCGGAAGAAGTCCAGCGAGCTGACCAGCTGTTCCGACTGCCCCGTCAGTTCCTCGGTGGTCGATGCCATCTCCTCGGCCGCCGACGCGTTCTGCTGGATCACCTGCTCCAGCTGCTGCAGCGCCTTGTTGATCTGCTCGGCCCCCGTGTCCTGCTCCTTGCTCGCCGCGCTGATCTCCTGCACCAGCTCCGCCGTCCGCTGGATGTCCGGCACCAGCTTCTGCAGCATTTCCCCCGACTTTTCCGAGACCCGCAGCGTCGTCGCCGACAGCTGATTGATCTCGCCCGCCGCCTTCTGGCTGCGCTCCGCCAGCTTGCGCACTTCGGCCGCCACCACCGCGAATCCCTTGCCGTGCTCCCCCGCCCGCGCCGCCTCGATCGCCGCGTTCAGCGCCAGAAGATTCGTCTGCCGCGCGATTTCCTCGATGATGGAGATTTTGTCCGCGATCTCCTTCATCGCCGCCACCGCCTCCAGCACCGATTTCCCGCTCTCCTGCGCGTCCAGCGCGCTCTTGTTGGCGATCTTGTCCGTCTGCTGCGCGTTGTCCGCGTTCTGCCGGATGTTGGATACCATCTCCTCCATCGACGAGGACGCTTCCTCCGCCGCCGCCGCCTGCGAGCTCGCCCCCTTCGACACCTGCACCGACGCCGTCGAAATCGACTGGCTCGCCGATGCCACCTCCCCCGCTATGCTCCGGATGTCGCTCACCGTCTGCGTCAGCGCCCCCACCATCGACCCCAGCGCGTGCATCAGCTTGTCCTGCTCCGACCGCGCCACCACCTGCACCGTCAGATCGCCGCCCGAGATCTTTTCAGCCGCGTCCGTGATCTGGTTCATCGCCTGGATCAGCGTGTTCAGGTTGTTCTTGATGGTGTTGAAGTCCCCGTTGTACGTGTCCGTAATGATCGGAGGAATGTCGCCCTTGCTGATCCGGTCCACGTACTGCGCCGACACATTCAGCGGCACGATCACCGCGTCCAGCATTCCGTTGATGCCGCGCACGATCTCGCCATAGGCGCCGTGGAACTGCTCCGTGTGCCCCCGCTCCGACAATTGCCCCAGACGCGAGGCCTCGATCAGCCGCTCCAGTTCCTTGTGGAGACCCTGCAGCACCTGCCCGACATTGTTTACCGCCGCTTTCATCTTCTCGTGGTCGCCCTGGTACGCCTGCGCAATCAGTTCGTCGATCTTCCCCGCCGAAATCTGCGCCAGAATGCGGTTGCCTTCTCCAATGGGCAGCAGAATCGCGTCCAGCATCGTGTTCACGCCGCGCACAATCTCCGCGTACGCCCCCTGGAACTGCTCCGGCTTCCCGCGCTCCGACAGCTGGCCCGCCCGCGATGCGTCCGTCAGCCGGTCCAGTTCCCGGCGCAGCCCCTGCAGCACCAGAGCAACGTTGTTGACGGCCAGCTTCATCTTCTCGTGGTCGCCCCTGTACGTCTGCGCGATCAGCTCGTCGATCTTGCCCGCCGAAATCTGGGCCAGAATGCGGTTGCCTTCTCCGATCGGCAGCAGAATCGCGTCCAGCATCGCGTTGATGCCCTCCACCATCTCGCGGTGCATGCCGCTGAACCCCTCCACGCGCCCGCGCTCTTCCAGCCGCCCCTCCCTCGATGCCTCTACCAGCCGCTGGATTTCCTCCGAGACCCGCACCATCTCACCGGATCCCTGCCGTCCGGCGCTCGCCGTATTCCGCTTCGCGCCCCCTTCGTCGAATCGTCCGCTTTTCACTTCCGCTCTGCCCGGCATAACTTTTTCTCCCTTTCCTGTCGTTTGCTGTTATCGGCGCATTCCACTTCCGCACCAGCCCGCCCTCCCGCCTGCGCTCACGGCGCGCCCGGCGGATGCGCCCGCGCTCCTCGTGTCCTCGTCCGCAGCGCATCCTGCACCAGCCGCGGCGGATCGAGGATCAGCGCCACCGTCCCATCCCCCAGAACCGTCGCCCCGGAAACCCCCTGCACCTCGCGAAAAAGCTTTCCCAGGCTGCGGATCACGGTCTGGCAGTTTCCCAGAACCTTGTCCACCATCAGCCCGCACCGCCCCGCATCGCTCTCGATCACCATGATCTGTTCCCGCTCCGGCGCCGCCGTCTTCACGCCAAAGTGATCGCGCAGCCGGATGTACGGCACCAGCTCGCCCCGCACATCGGCCATCCGGCCCGCGGCGTGCTCCCCCTGCGCCCCCGACAGCTCGATGCACTCCAGCGTCGCCGCCAGAGGCAGAACGTAGCGGCCCCCTCCCACCTCCACCAGCAGTCCGTCGATGATCGCCAGCGTCAGCGGCAGCCGCAGTGCGATGTTCGTTCCCTGTCCCGGCCGGCTGCGAAGGTCGATCGAGCCGCGCAGGCTCTCGATGGCCCTGCGCACCACATCCATGCCCACGCCGCGCCCGGAGAGATCCGTTACCGCCTCCGCGGTCGAGAAGCCCGGCTCCCACAGGAACGCCAGCACCTCCTGCTCGCTCAGGCTGGCGTCCGCGGCCGCCATGCCGCGCTCCACCGCGCGCCGCCGCACCGCGCCGCTGTCGATCCCTCCGCCGTCGTCGGATACAACGATCTCGATCGTGGCTCCCACGTGGCGGGCGGCCAGCCGAATCGTCGCCACTGCGGGCTTGCCCCGCGCCGAACGCACTTCCGGGGGCTCGATGCCGTGGTCCATGCTGTTGCGGATCAGGTGCATCAGCGGATCGCCGAGCCGATCGATCACCGCTTTGTCCAGTTCCGTATCCGCGCCCTCGATCGCCAGCTCCACCGGCTTGTTCAGTTCCCTGGCCAGATCGTGTACCAGCCGGCGAAATCGCTCGAACGTGCCGCGAATCGGCATCATCCGCAAATTCATGGAGTTTTCCCGCAGCGCCGAACTGAGCCGCTCGATCTCCTCCGCCGCCTGCGCGATCTCGGAATCCTCCCGCCGCGCGGAAAGCTCGCTCAGCCGCGCCTGCACCGTGACCAGCTCGCCCACCAGCCCCACCAGCTGGTCCAGGCGCGCGGCGGGAATGCGAAGACTCGCCGCGGATTCCTGCCGGTCGGTCGCCCGTCGGCCGCTCCCCGCATTCCGCGCCTCCGCCAGTCCCCGCGCAATCGCGTCCCCCTTGGCCCCGCATGCCGCCGCCGCTTCCGTCGCGGCCGCGCCCTCCTCCTCGATTGCCAGCTCGCACACGTCCTCGACGAAGAGGAATACGTCGCGGATCGCATCCCGCCCCGCGCCCGTCTTCAGCCGGATATCCCACGAGACACTGCACTGTTCCGGATCGATGTCGGCCAGCGCCGGAATTCTTTCCAGACACGCTTCAATCTCCGTGTCCCCCAGCTCCCCCAGCTCGCGCAGCAGCAGCAGGGGACTGGCTCCGCACCGCATCAGATCCGGACCCGGAGCAAAGCGAATCCTCCAGTTCCGGGCCGGGCCGCTCGCCACATCCGGAACCACCACCGCCGCTTTCTCGCCGTGAACGGCGGCCGCGCCCCGTTCGTCGCCCCACAACTGCCGGATCCTGGCCAGGATTCCGGAGCACACCCCGGCATCGCCGCCTTCGTTCTCGCTTTCGAGCATCGTCCGGATTTGGTCGAGCGCCGCCAGGCTCAGATTAACCAGATCGGGGCTTACCGGCAGCAGTCCGTTGCGCACCTTGTCGAATGCCGTTTCCAGATCGTGCGTGAACGCCGCCAGGCGATCGAAGCCGAACATCGCCCCCGAGCCCTTCAGCGTATGCATCCCGCGAAAGATGCGGCTCACCAGATCCGCCCCTCCGCCCGCCTTGTGCAGCTCCAGCAACGCCGATTCGAGGTCGGCCAGAATCTCCCGCCCTTCTTCGCGAAAGCTCTGCTGCAGCAGCTCGGCGCTGGTCGATGGCGATGAAATCATGCGCGGCTACCCGCTTCCCGCATCTCTGTGACCAGAAGTCCGTCGAGGCCAAGCGCCGCCAGACTGCCCCGGACGGACTCCCGCAGTTCGCCGGCTAAATGAAACGGCAATTGCAGGCGCTCCGCTTCCCGCTGCGCCGCCCAGAGCAGCTGGAAGATCGTTATGTCCGCATCCGTCATCCCGTCCACCGAAATCCAGACCGCCGCTCCACTGCCCAGTGCCTCCATCAGAGCCGCCTTCAGTTCCGCCGCCGCCGAGATGTCAATCGCTCCGTCGAGCTCGATCCGCCTTGCTTCGCTGTTCGGGCTGATTACGATGGCCATGTTGTCTCTGCGCGCGCGGCGTGCCGCCCCGGATTGCCGCCGGCGCTCCCGCACTCTCTTCATCGGCGGCTGACGGACGGAAATGATGCCGAAAACCGGGGAAATCCTGGAAACTCTTTAGAAATTGCGGGCGATTTGAAATGCGAAATGCGGCCGCGCGCCCCGCCTGCGCCGCCTTCAGAACAGCTCGATCGCCGGACCCGCCGCAACCGGCCCCAGGCCCCCCGCCACCGAGGCGTGCGTCGCGCTCTGGCTCGCCATGCGGTACCGGCCCGTCTGCTCGTCCATCATGCTCCGGAACGTGCGCTCCAGCTGCCCGTCCCAGTCGGCATCGTCCTGCTTCCGCGCCAGCACCAGCACCTGATCCCGCATCTCGCCCAGCGCCTCCTGCACGTGCTCCATCCGCTGCCGCATCACGTCCTGAAACTGAATGTGTCCCAGAGCCTCGGAAAGCCGCATCACCGTCGCCCCGTAATTCGCTTCCACTTCCGAGATCACCGCGAGCAGCACCTCGCTGTTCTTTGAGAACTCCTCCTGCATCGACGCCAGTCCCGCCAGCGCCCGCCCGATGTTGGCCTGCGTCTCCAGTTTCGTCAGCGACGCCTTCGCCCTCTGTACCTCGGCTTCCACATTCGCGCAGGTCGCGCCGATCCTGCTCGATATCTCCGCGGCCGCCTCCGTCGAGCGAACCGCCAGCCGCCTCACTTCCGCGGCGACCACGGAAAATCCGCGTCCCGCCTCCCCGGCCCGCGCCGCTTCAATGCCCGCATTCAGCGCCAGCAGCTGCGTCT
>DAHUYD010000125.1 GCA_027315385.1 Acidobacterium sp. | reverse complement strand
GCGGCTGCGCCGCGGCGGATGCGAAACAGCCCGGCGGCGGTGAGTGCCCAGATCGTCCCACGCTCATTTGGGGCCGCGCCGGATGCGGTGTCCTCCCAGGTCCGCCAAATCTGGGTTGCGGGCACGCCGCGTTCCGGGCCGAAGTCCTGAATGCGACCATGGCGCATGAGGGCAAGGCCGCCCGAGGTGCTGATCCACAAGTCTCCGGCGCAGTCCTCGGTGAGGCCGTCGATCAGATCGCTGGGGAGCGCGGGGGTGTTTGCGTGGTCGAAGACGGCGAACTCCGCGCCATCGAAGCGGACGAGGCCGCCCTCGGTGGCGATCCAGAGGAAGCCATCGCGCCCCTGGACGATGGCGTGGACCGTGTTCTGGGGCAGGCCGGAATCGGTTTGCCAGGACTGGTATCCGTAGTGCTGGAGCGCGGTGTGAGGATCGAGGGCGCGCGCCGGGAGCGCGGCCAGCGCGATGGCTGTTCCACATATCGCCGCAATTGCGCGCAGTCCGGGCATGGGGCTATGCAACGATGCTAAATCCCGGAGCGAGCATGGGCGGTATTAATCCTGAGGCAAAGCGGCGGCGGCGAGCCGTGCCTGCATTGCGGAGAAACCAGGCGAGACTCGCGGCGAAGTTACGGAGCCGAAGGACAGTCACGGAGCCGAGAGACAGGGGGCTAACGGCCGCGCCTGCGGCGGTCGGCCGGCGCCCGCCGCACCTGCACCTTTTCCGCCGCGGCCGGGCCGACGGTGAAGCGCCCCGCGGGCGTCTCGATGCCGAGGGTCTGGTCGTAGTTGCGCTGGAGCACGCGGACCGTACCGCCTGGCTCAATCCCGGTGCGATGGAGAAAGCGCAGCAGGCCTGGATCGCGTTCGTAGAGGCTGGTCACGGTGTAGGCCGCGCCCGCGGGCGCATCGGCGAGGGGGCGCACGCCGCGGCGCTTGCGGGTTTCCGGGCTTTCCGGGAGGACGGCATTGCCGTGGGGGCACGAGCCTTTTACGCCGAGTTTGCGGCTGAGGAGCGCCTCAAAGGCGGGAGAGACGGCATGCTCGATGCGCTCGGCCTCGTCGTGCACCTCGTACCAGGGCATGCCGAAGACTTCAGAAAGCATGCGCTCGATGAGGTGATGGCGGAGGGCGGTGCGATAGGCGGCCTCGTGCCCCTTCGGGGTGAGTCGCACGACGCCATCGGCTTTCACCTCGACATAACCGTCGCGCCGGAGCCGCCGCAGGGCCATGGACACCGCAGGCGGAGAGACAGCAAGCCAGTGGGCGAGCGTGGCCGAGATGACGGTGTGGCCCTCGCTCGCGGCCTCCAGAATCGCCTTGAGGTAATCTTCGCGGGAGACGCTGATGGACGGTTTCACTGGGTAATAGCTTACCTCCAGGATGAATATGGCCGGCGACGCCACCCGCCTGGATCAGGTCGAATCCCTCGCCTTTGGCGATGCCGCTGAAAATAAAATATTGGCGGAGCCCGGGGAGCCATTCGGGGGCGTTCAGGGGTCGGCGCTCTGTGATGCTGAAGACGCAGTGACCGAAATTGCTGGTGCCCATGGCATTCACGGCAGGACGACAAGGGCGGGGCACCCGGAATCGGGGTTCGATCCGATATCCTTGAAGCAGCACCGGCAAGCGATGGAGAGTGCACCCTGTCCAACTCCGACAGCATCGATGGTTGTCGTCCTGGCGAGCTGAGTTATGCGCGGCTGCTGCTGCGCGAGTCAGAACCCCTGAACCTGGAATCGCCCTTCGCGGCGCTCGACGAGCGCGTGACCCCCAGCGAACTTTTCTATGTGCGCAGCCACTTTCCGGCTCCGGCGATCGACGCGTCGCGGTGGCGGCTGACGGTGCGGGGACTGCGCGAGGCGGAGTTCGGGCTGGACGAGCTGCGGCGGCTGACGTCCGAGACGAGGACGGTGACGCTCGAATGCGCGGGGAACGGGCGCATCGCGCTCTCGCCCTCGGTGGAGGGCGTGCAGTGGCATCTGGGCGCGGTGAGCACCGCGGAGTGGACCGGGGTTCCGCTGACGGCGGTGCTGGAGCGCGCGGGCGTGCCTCCGGGCAGCGTGGAGGTGGTGATGGAAGGCGCGGATCGCGGGACGCCGCGGGCGACTCCGCGGCCACCGCAGCCAATCGTCTACGCGCACGGCGTTCCGGTGGGCCATGCGCACGAGGTGCTGCTGGCGTGGGCGATGAATGGCGAGCCGCTCACCCGTGAGCACGGCTTCCCGCTGCGGGCCGTGGCCTCGGGCTACTACGCCATGGTCTCAGTGAAGTGGCTGACGCGGATTCAGGTAGTCCGGGAGCCGTTCCAGGGCTATTACAAGACGACGGATTACGCGTACTGGGACGACATGGACGGGCTGCCGGTGCAGCGTCCGCTGGGGCGGATGCCGCTGAAGTCGCAGATTGCGCGGCCGGTGGCGGGCGAGGTGGCGCGGGCGGGGTCTGAGGTGAACGTGGTGGGCGCGGCGTGGACGGGCGGCGCGCCGGTGGAGTGCGTCGAGGTGTCCGGCGACGGCGGCAGGACGTGGGATGCGGCGGAGATTCTGGATCCTCACGAGCACGGCGTGTGGCGGCGCTGGCAGTGGACCTGGCATGTGCCGACGGAGCCGGGCAAATATGCGCTGATGTCGCGAGCGGTGGATCGGGAGGGCCAGACGCAGCCAGCGGAGCGGGATCCGCGGTATGGGACGTACGGCATCAACCATGTTGTGCCGGTCGTGGTGCGGGTGCGGTAGCCCACCCTGTCCTGGACCCACCCGGTTCAGGGCACCCCTTGTCCGCGATGAAACCGCGGACAAAGGTGGGGCACCCGGAAGACCGGCAGCCTATCTACATATTGTTGAGGTCTACATATTGTTGAGGACTGAACCGACGATGCCGCCGAGGACGCCGGCTTCGGCGGTCCGGCCGGACTGCTGGGGCATGTACTCGAAAATCTGCTGGGCGAGACGCGAGATGGGCAGCGTCTGAAGCCAGATGCGTCCCGGGCCCGAGAGGGCGGCGAGGAAGAGGCTGTCCGCGCCGAAGAGCAGGTTGCGGATGCCGCGCACCATGGTGATCTGAAAATTGACGCTGGCCTGGAAGGCTCCCACGTGGCCGGGATGGACGAGGAGCGTTTGCCCGGGGGCGAGGTCGCGGACGACGACTTCGCCGGAGAGCTCGAGCCATGCCTGGCCCTGGCCGCTGACCTTCTGGAGCAGGAATCCAGCGCCGCCGAAGATGCCCGCACCGAGAGACTGCTGGAATCCGACGCTGAGCTGAACGCCATCGGTGCCGCAGAGGAATCCGTGACGGTGGACCATGAAGTCGTTGCCGGGGCCGATGTCGCAGGGCAGGATCTGGCCAGGGACGCGGGTGGCGAAGGCCAGCTCGCCGGCGCCGCCCATGGCGCGGTACTCGGTCATGAAGAGGCTGCCGCCGCCGGCCATGCGCTTGATGGCGCCGAAGACGCCGCCGCCCCCGCCGAACTGGGTGTGGGTGGTCATCTGGACGTTGGGAGTCATCCATGAAAGCTCGCCGGCTTCAGAGATGACGGCGTCGTTGGACTCGAGCTGGAACTCGAGCACGGGCATGGTGGTTCCGGTGATGCGGTGGTTCATGAAAACAGGGTACAGGGTGCAGGGAGCGGGGTACAGGGGGCTGGGGAGGGGCTGGGAAATTATTCAGGAGATCAGAGCGCAGTGCTCAGTCATCCGCGACCAGAGATCCGCGATCGGTGATCCGTGAGGATCCTACGAGGCGTTCCCCGGAGCGGCGAGGGTGGCGAGCATGGAGGAGGACCAGCGGAGGGCGTCGACGTGGGCGGCGGCGATGGTGTTCTCCGGGATGCCGAGCTGGTGCTGAAGGTGCTGGCATTCGATCCAGTCGCAGGCTTCGAGACCGCGGACCAGGTCGAGGGACTGGGCGGCGCGGCTGCCGTCGCCGGCGAGAGCGGATTTCATTTCAGGGCGGAGGGGGAGGCTTTCGAGGATGGTGTGGAGCGGGGCTTCGAGGAGCGATTCCAGCGTGGAGATCATGCCGAGCAGGTACATGGGCGCGGGGTCTTCGGCCAGGGCGGGGGCGAGCAGCTCGCAGAAGCGGGCGCGGGAGAGGGCCAGTTCCAGGACAGCGGCGGAGCGTTCGCCGGCGAGGGTGCCTGCGATAGCGACGGTGGCCATGCGGCGGACGGCGCCATCGCCGATCATCAGCAGGGCCTCGCGCACGGTGGAGATTTCGCCGGGATGGGCCTGGAGCGCGGAGTTGGCCAGGCGCAGGACGCGGTAGCAGAGGGAAGCGTCGGCGGAGACGAGCTTTTCGATGGTGCGCAGGTCGGCGGGTTCGCGGTCGAGGGCGGAAAGCAGCCTGAGGTAGGTCAGGTAGCTTTTGGGAACGGCGGGGGAGTGGGAGAGGGTGGGCTGAGCGTAGAAGGGACCCTGAAACAGAGAGCAGCCCTCGCTGTGGAGGAGGCGGACGTGGACTTCGGTTTCCACATTGCCGGCGAGGGAGCGGCGGCCTGCCGCAGCCCGGTAGATTGCCTGGCGCGCGTCGTGGTTCGAGGTGGGAAAGTCGAAATGGATGCAGTCGACGAGTTCGAGCAGTGGGGTGCGGGGGTCGTCGGGGAGAAAGTTGTCGAGAGCCAGGCGATAGCCCTGGCTGCGCAGGAGCTGGCAACGGGAGGTAAGTTCCGGATCGGGGACGATGCCGGGAGCGATGCAGAGGACGGTGCTTTGGGAAGGCAGCAGGTTGACGAGTCCTTCGACGAGCGCGGCGCGGGTACAGCGCACGAAGGCGATTCTGGCCAGTGCTTCCGGCAGGAGCATGAGCCAGTGGTCGATCATTTCGCGGGTGGCCTGCTCGGGGTCGTCGTTGCGGCCGGGGCCGAGGAGGAGCTGGTATCCAAAGAGCTGACGGCGAAAATCGACGATGGGCTGGCGGCTGAGATAACGGGCCGGCGCGGCGGGCGGCTGCGGGTCAATCGGCGAAACGAGCGGAGAGGCGAAGGCAGTCATGCTGCCGTGAGTATCGGCAGGAAAGGACGAGAGCAACAGTTGAAAACCGGGCCGGTCAGGTGCCGGGAGCGAGACAGAGGGACGCGAGAATCGCGTCGAAGAGGGCGGCGTCCGGCGGGGGCGCGTGGTCGTAAGTGGCGCCGGAGCCGGGCGCGGCGAGGTGACGCCAGCGGCTGCCGTCGGAGAAGGTGCCGGAGCTGTCGAAGCCGATGGTGCGGGGAGCGCTGTCAGGAGTGGGGCCGGGAACGACGATGGCGCGCTGCGAGAAGGTGGAGGATTCGAGGAAGAAGGAATCAGGGGGCGTAGGCAGGATGGCGTTGATGCCGAACCAGAGGGCGAGATGGGCGTGGCTGTGACGGGGCGTGAGGACGTATTCGTGGAGGTCGCCCTGGCCGAGATCGCGGAGGTTCCAGCCTTTGCGGGGGACAGTGAACTGGAGGCCGAGATCGCCGGCGCCGAGGCGGTCGACGCCGCGGTCGCTGGGGGGGGGCGGGGTGCAGACGGGAACGGCGATGGCTCCGGTGAGCGGGGAGAGCGCGATGGGCTGGAGCTGAAGATGAAGATCGCGGGCGGGCGGGGTGATGAGCAGGGTGAAGGGCTGGTATCCGTCGAGACTGGCGTGGAGGACGTTGGTGGAGCTGGCGAGCTGGAAGCGGCCGTCGGGGCCGGTGGATGTGGCGTTCTGGCTGGAGCCGGTGCCGCTGAAGACCGTCGCGCCCTGGAGCGGCTGGCCGGCGGCGTTGGTGACCACGCCGGAGACCGGGGCGGTCGTCTGGGCAGACGACGGGACCGCGACCGCGAGCACGAAGAGTGCCGGGAAGGCCAGGACGATTCCGGACGAGAGTGAGAGAAAGCAGCGCATCGGCGTGCGGGCCCGTTGTTTTCCGGAAGAAAGTATCTTACTCCGGATTTGGGCCGGTGCAGCACGGAATTGAGAGGAGCCGTTGCGGTCGCGGCTCCGGCAATTCCCGAGTTGCCGTGCCCTCTTAGCATTTCTCCCGGGTCATCGCTCGCTGTTGGTCGCGATGACTTTAGTGGCGCGGCTTCGGGATACAGCAACTCAGAAATTGCGTTCGCTGCTAATCGCCGCGGAAACGATGAATGAGGCGGCGGTCGCGTTTGGAAGGGCGCGCGGCGGGAGCGGGCTCGAAGCAGAGTCCGGCGCGGCGCTGCTCGGCGAGCAGGGCGCGCGCTGCGCGGGACTCGTCGGTCTCGCGGTAGAGCGTTTGCGCGACGGCCGCGGGGCCGCGGATTTCGCTGAGCGCGAGGACATCGACTTGAAAGACGCCGCCTTCGTTCTTGATGGAGAGGCGGTCGCCGACGCGGACCTCGCGCGAGGAACGGAGGGACTGCCCGTTGGCCTGGATGCGGTTCAGCTCGCAGGCTTTGGCGGCGAGGGTGCGGGTTTTGAAGAAGCGCGCGGCCCACAGCCATTTGTCGAGGCGCATGAAGACAGCGTAAATCCGGTCAGCCAAGAAGCGGCCAGCGGAAAAGCAGTCAGCAAAGTAACGCCCCGGCTTACCCTGTTCGGGTCAATGGCGCAAGAGTATCGGCCACCGATTGGGGATGGGGGAATCCGAATCGACAACGCACAGCATGTTGTGGTGGGGTTGGCATCAGGCACAAGAAATGAGGTTTTCGCGGTGGTTTGCGGGGGAAGGCCCACAGGGGTCTCGGCAGATCCTGAAAATCTTTGAGAATCAAGAGATTTTCCACTTTGCACGGGGCATCTACTCGGTTACGATGAGGTGGTCGAAAGTGGAAGCAAGTGGACTAAAACTTCGATTCCGGTCTCCTCAGGGCCAAAGATACACCTCCCCCAGACCTTTTGAGGCGACAGTTTTGAGGGTGTTCCACCTTTGGCACGGGGAAGTGGGCAATGTTTCGCGGCAATCATCCAGCTCGGGTCGATGAGAAGGGGCGGCTGAAGCTCCCGGCGGAGTTCAAGCGGCAGATCGACGAGCAGTACGGGGTGCAGTTTTACATCACGAGCCGGGATGGGAAAGAGGCGGAGATTCATCCGCTGCCGGAGTGGGAAAAGTTCGAGGGCAGGCTGGCGCAGGTGCCCAGCTTTAACGCGGCGAAAAAGAAGCTGCTGAAGTGGCTGAACTACTTCGGGCAACAGGCGGAGATGGACGGGCAGGGGCGAGTGCTGCTGCCGCAGGTATTGCGGGAAAAGGCCAGGCTGACGGGCGACGTGGTTGTGTACGGCGAGGAGACGCACCTGAAGGTGGCGAACCGCGAAGAGTACGAGCGCGAGATGAGCGAAGCGCCGATGACGGAGAACGACGAACGGGATCTGGCGGGATTTGGATTGTGATCCCACCCAGTCGCCAAATGCCGGCGGCAAGGGTGGGGCACCCGGGAAGTTTGAGTTGTTGAGAAAAGGCCCCTCAGGGGGAGCACATGGCTGAGAAGACAAGACATGTGCCGGTTCTTTTACAAACTGCGATCCGATACCTGAATGTGCAGCGTGGCGGGACATACGTGGACGCCACGCTGGGATATGCCGGGCATGCGAGGGAGATTGCGCGGGGACTGGGACCGGAGGGGAAGCTGATCGGCTTCGACCGGGATCCGGCGGCGCTGGAGCTGGCGCGGCAAAGGCTGGCAGCGCTCGGCGAGGAGCTGGGGGCGGCAATGCCTGCGGTGGAGCTGCACGATGTGGAGTTTTCGCTTGCCGGCGAAGTGCTGGCGGGGCGCAGGGTGGATGGGCTGCTGGCCGATTTCGGCGTGAGCTCGATGCACCTGGACGAGCCGCAGCGGGGATTTAGCTTTCGGGCGGAAGGGCCCCTGGACATGCGGATGAATCCGCGGCAGGGGATGACCGCCGAGCAGGTGGTAAATCGCATGGACGAAAACGAACTCGCCAATGTGATTTACGAATTCGGAGAGGAAAGGAGGTCGCGGAGAATCGCCAGAGCCATTGCAGGAGGGCGGCCCGTGACGACGACGGCGCAGTTGGCCCGAATCGTTGCGGCTGCCGCCCCGGCAATGAAAGGGGAGCGAATTCATCCGGCGACGAGGACCTTTCAGGCTCTCCGAATTTACGTGAACGCCGAGCTGAGCGAGATTGACGCGCTGCTTGAGGCGGCGCCGGGGCTGGTGAAGCCGGGGGGAAGGCTGGTGCTGATCAGCTTCCACTCGCTCGAAGACCGGAGGGTGAAAGATGCGCTGCGCGAGGGAGCGCGGCAGGGAGTTTGGGAAGTGCTGACGCGGAAGCCGGAGACGGCGGAACCACCCCACCGAGCAAGCTCGTCGGGGGCCTCGGACGAGGCGGAAGAATCGGATCGCAATCCGCGGGCACGCAGCGCGAAGCTGCGGGCGGCGGAGAGAAAGGCAGTTACCGGTTGCTAGTCACTGGAAACCAGTCACCAGCAACTACACAGGATCGGGCCGGAGTCGTCCCACCGCAGTACATGGCGAAAGTAGTTCAGACGACCCGCAAGACAATCCCTTCCAGCAAACAGCGGCTCTGGCCCGGTCGCTTGGAAGGAGAAGAAAAGAAGTTATTAGTAGTTCGTTATCGGTTGTTGGATGGTTGGAGCAGCAACTGATAACTGTTGGATGAGAACTGGAGAATTCAATGGCGACACAGGCGATAGCAGCGCAGGGATTCATCGGAGCAGGGCGCGGCACGGAACGGGTCGCCGGGCGCGATCAGGCGGAACTGGTGGCCGAGCACAACGCGCGGATGCTGGCGGGGCAGCGGCGCGCGCGTCGCGGGCCTACGCCGGAGGCGCTGTTCACGAAGCACATCGACAACACGCGGCTGCAGAAGATGGCCGATCCGGCGCGGGCGCGGGAGATGCGGACGTTTGCCTGCGCGATGGCGCTTCTGCTGTCGCTGTTCCTAATGTATGGATGGCAGCATTTTTCGGCCATAGAATACGGGTACAGGCTTGCGGCGGAACACCAGCAACTACAGCAGCTGGAGGAGCAGAACCGGGAACTGCTGCTGACGCAGGCGCAGCTGACGAGCCCGGCGCGGATCGACGCGCTGGCACAGCAGCTCGGGCTGCAGGCTCCGCAGCCGGGGCAGGTGGTGCTGCCGAACGCCGAGACCAGCGGCGGCACGGCGGTGATGGCGGAGGCCACGGCGCCGGGAATTCCGGCAAACTAACAGCAGAATCGCAGATAGTGTAAGCAGAATGCGCAGGGCCAGGGGTTCAAGGCGTTCCTCAGGGGCTAAAGCCCGACTCAGGTTGGGCGGCCCATCGGCACGACTGCAATCGCGCCCTGATTCGAAGCCTTACACGCTGAGGTACTCCACTCCAGCAGGGTCTATTTTTTGGGAGGAGAGCTTTCCCCGGTGAGCCGCACAGAATTCTCCTCCGAATCTCCTTCGCGTAAAACGAACACGCCGCCCTCTTCCTCTTCCCGGCAAAGCAGCGGAACGCGGCTGGCGACGCCCATGCGGAGAATTCGTATGGTGCTGGTGCTGGCGGGCTTTGCGTTGTGGGCGCTGGTGATCGCAGGGCGGCTGGTATGGCTACAGGCGATCCAGCACAAGGCGTGGCAGGAGCGCGCGCAGCGGCAGCAGGAGCGGACGTTTGCGGTGGCGCCGCGGCGCGGGATTCTGTTCGACCGCAATCTGCACGAGCTCGCGATGACGGTGACGGCGGACTCAGTGTATGGGGTGCCGGAGGAGATACCGACGCAGCGGATGCGGCAGCATGAGGCCGCAGAGCTGGCGGCGATTGTGCATCGGGACCCGCTGGATCGGTTTACGGAGGAGAAGCAGATTCTAGCGCGGCTGAACGCGTCGCGGGCGTTCGCGTGGGTGGCGCGGAAGCAGCCGCCGGCGGTGATTGCGCAGGTGAAGGCGCTGCACCTGCCGGGAATTTATTTCCAGAAGGAATTCAAGCGGTTCTATCCAGACCAGAACCTGGCGGCGCAGGTACTGGGCTACGTGGGAATGGACGACAACGGGCTGGCCGGGGTGGAAGAGGTCTTCGACAAGCAACTGCACGGCGTGCCGGGACGGATGCTGACCGCGGTGGACGCGCATCGGCATGTGCTGGCGAGCCAGGAGCGCGATCCGAAGCCGGGCGAGAACCTGGTGCTGACGATCGACTCGAATATCCAGTTCATGGCAGAGCAGGCGCTGGCATGGAACATGGAACGAACGGGCGCGGAGCACGGCACGGTGGTGGTGCAGGATCCGCACACGGGGCAGATTCTGGCGCTGGCGGTACAGCCGAGTTTCGATCCAAACGATTTTCGGTACACGAGTCCTGCGCTGCTGGACGATCGCGCGGTGACGGATGTGTATGAGCCGGGATCGGTATTCAAGATTGTTACGTATTCGGCGGCGCTGGATTCCGGGGTGGCGACGCCGGACGGGACGGTGGACTGCGAAGGGGGCGCGATCAATATTGCGGGACGGATTGTGCACGATGCTCCGGGGGAACACTACCACGTGATCACGGTGACGAAGGCGCTGGAGGTATCGAGCGATGTGGGCGCGATCCAGATGGCGCTGCGGATGGGGAAGGGCCCCTTCTACAAGTACATTCGCGCATTCGGATTCGGACAGCGGACGGGGATCAGGCTGCCCGGCGAGACGCGGGGGCTGCTGAAGCCTCCGGACCGATGGCAGCCGACGACAATCGGATCGATTCCGATGGGGCAGGAAGTGGCGGTGACGCCGATCCAGGAGGCGGCCATGGTTTCGACCGTCGCCAACGGAGGCGT
>DAHUYD010000122.1 GCA_027315385.1 Acidobacterium sp. | reverse complement strand
GCCCTCATACCCGGCCAGCCGCAACACCCAGCGACTCGAAGAGAGCTTCCGCTTCGTCCATGCCTGTGCCTCTTTTGGCCGACACTTCCAGGATCCTCATGCCGGGGCGAACGCTGAGAATGTTGCCGCGGGCAGCTTCCCGATCGAACTCCGCCGCGTCAGCCAGGTCGATCTTCGTGATCATGGCGACGTCAGCCGTGTTGAAGATGGTTGGATACTTGAGTGGCTTGTCCTCACCCTCCGTCGCGGAAAGCAGCACGACACGCATCTGCTCGCCCAGGTCGTAGCTCGACGGGCAGACGAGATTCCCAACGTTCTCGATGAAGAGATAATCCAATTCCTCGATGTCCCAGCCCGCCAGCGCGGCGGCAATCATTTTCGCGTCCAGATGGCAGACCGTTCCAGTCGTAATTTGCCGCACCTGCGGACACGCGCGCTGCAAACGGGTGGCATCGTTCGCTGTGGCAAGATCCCCTACCAGCGCAGCAATCCGATGCCGCGCCCCCAGGCGCGCCGTCAGCTTTTCGAGGAAGGTGGTTTTGCCCGAGCCGGGACTGGAAACGAAACTGACCACGGTGACACCGGCGTGCTGAAAACGCTCCCGCAATTGCCGAGCAAGGACGTCATTCTCCTTCAGGATGTTGGCGCGAACCTCGATCAGGCGTGGTTGTGCGGTCATTCGTCGATCTCCAGTGAGGCAAGCTGCAATTCGCGTCCCTCCAGGATGTCCTGCTCGGGCGTCACGCAGTGCGGGCACAGAATGGAGTGGATCTCCGCGGAGTGCGTCTTGCCGCATACGGGACAGCGCACCCGCAGCGGCACGCTTTCGATTTCGAGCGCCGTCCGTTCCAGCGGCGTTCCGGCGCGCGCGATTTCCCAGGCAAAGCGCAGCGCTTCGCAGTCCACGCCCGAGAGCACGCCCACCCGCACCTGCGCGGAACGCACCGCGCCCGGATGCTTCGCGGCTGCCGCCTCGATCTGCTCGATCATGCTCAGTGCGATGGAAAGCTCGTGCATGGGCGCCTCAGCAGATCCTTGGCAACTGCTCGCCGAAGAGAACGTCGACCACGCGCGTTCCGCCGACGGAAGTCTTCATGAGCACCATGCCCGGGTGCGCCTCGACGACTTCGCCAATCAGCCGGCTGTCACAGCCGAGAGGGTGGTTCTGCATGGCGGCAAGGACATGGCCGGCAATTTCCGGGGCCACAATCGCGACGAGCTTGCCTTCATTGGCCACGTACAGCGGATCGAGACCCAGCATCTCGCAGGCGCCGCGCACCGCCTCGCGCACAGGAATCTCGCTTTCGCGCAGAACGATTCCGGTGCGGGAGCGGTCCGCCATCTCATTGAGCACCGTGGCTACTCCGCCCCGGGTGGGATCGCGCATGGCGCGGATGCCGCCCAGATTGCCGGCTGCCTCGGCTGCGTCGAGCATCGCCCCCACCAGGCCATTCAACGCGGCGCAGTCGCTCTGGAGAGCGCTTTCGAACTCCAGTCCCTCGCGCTGCGAAAGAATCGTGATGCCGTGGTCGCCTATAAACCCGCTCAGCAGAATCCTGTCACCAGGCCGGGCCCGGTCGGCGGAGATCTGCGTCGCGCGGTCGAGGACGCCAATTCCCGTCGTTGTGATGAAGAGTTTGTCCCCCTTGCCGCGATTCACGACCTTCGTGTCGCCTGTGACGAACTGCACCCCCGCGCTCGCAGCCGCCCGCGCCATGGAATCGACAACGCGCTCCAGCTCCTCGGCCGGCAAGCCTTCTTCCAGAATGAAGGCCGCGGCCAGGTAAAGAGGCTTTGCTCCGCCAACAGCCAGATCGTTGACCGTGCCGTTCACCGCGAGCGTGCCGATATCACCGCCGGGAAAGAAAATGGGCGTAACCACGAAAGAGTCGGTCGTGAAGGCCAGTCGCGCGCCGCCGATTTCGATCTGCGCCTGATCGTCCATCTTTTCAAGCGTGGCGTTGCGAAAACGGCGAACGAAGACCTTCTCGATCAACTCGGCGGAAAGCTTGCCGCCGCTGCCGTGGCCCAGCACGATCTGCGGATGATCGAAGATCGGCAGCGGGCATTCGCCGAACACAGGCGGCATGGCCGGCTGCTTGTCCGTTGTGCTGCTGCTCATGCGCGCCCTCCTTCCAGGCTGACCAGGTCCGCGCCTTTCAGGTGCCGCCCGTAGGCGTAGTACGCGGCGCAGGCGCCCTCAGCGGAGACCATCGTCGCGCCCAGCGGATGCTGGGGCGTGCACTCCGTTCCGAAGGCGGGGCAGTCGTGCGGCTTTTTGATCCCCTGCAGGATCTGTCCGGCAATACAGATTTCCGGCTCCCGCGTGTCGATGGCGGAGACGTTGAAGCGATGCTCGGCATCCAGGGCGCGGAATCCATCGCGGAGCCGGAATCCACTCCGCGGAATCGTGCCCACGCCGCGCCACTTCCGGTCGCTCACCTCGAAAACCTTCGCAATAATGTCCTGCGCGGGTATGTTGCCGCCGCGCGTCAGCACCCGGGAGTACTGATTTTCCACCTCGGCGCGCCCGGACTCCAGCTGCTCGACAACCATCAGCACGCCTTCGAGAATGTCGAGAGGCTCGAAGCCGGTAACGACCATGGGCACGTGGAAGCGCGCCGCGAGCGGCTCGTATTCGCGATAGCCGACGACTGCGCAAACGTGCCCCGGAGCCAGGAAACCCTGAACGCGATTTTCCGGCGAGCTCAGGATCGCCTCGATCGCCGGCGGCACAAGGACGTGCGACACCAGCAGCGAGACATTCGCCAGGCCCATTTGCCGCGCCTGCCACGCCAGCATCGCATTGGCCGGCGCCGTAGTCTCAAATCCTATGGCGAAGAACACGACCTCTTTGTACGGATTGGCCCGAGCAATCTTCAGGCAGTCGATGGGCGAATACACAACGCGCACATCCCCGCCTCTCGACTTAATGCTGAACAGATCGCCGTCGGATCCCGGAACGCGTAGCATGTCTCCGAAAGAGCAGAAGATGACCTCCGTTCGGCGCGCGATCGCGTGAGCCTTGTCGATCATATCGAGCGGCGTGACGCAGACCGGGCAACCGGGGCCGTGCACCAGCTCGATGCCCTCCGGCAGCAGATGATCGATGCCGTTCTTCACAATCGAGTGGGTCTGACCGCCGCAGACTTCCATGATCGTCCACGGTTTGGTCTGCGCCCGGCGGATGCGCTCCACCAGCTTCGCCGCAATTTCGCCATTGCGGTATTCGTCGAGGTACTTCATCGCGGCCCTCCGGCGAGGTCCTCGATGATGGGCGCTTCCAGCTCGCCCAGGGCATCGATCTCGGCCAGCGCCTCATACGTGCGGCGTGCCTCCTCCTCGTCCACGCGGCTGATGGCGAAACCCACGTGCACCAGCACGTAGTCCCCCACGCGCGTTTCCGGAACGTAATCGAGCGAGGCTTCCCGCGTGACACCGCCAAACTGCACGCGGGCCATCTGCATGCCCTCGTTCATGAAGATTTCGACCACTTTACCGGGGATGGCCAGACACATGTGCCGCAACTCCTGATTGCGGAACTATGATAGTTCGCCGCTTAGGGCAGGAGCCGGTGACATTCGTCACACTTGGGCCGGAGGCTCACAGGAGGGTCATGTTTCGTCGCAGGTCTATATTGTTCAGCTATGAGAACTTACCTTGCCATGGACTGGAGGCCGGGTGGCAGCATCCCGCCATGGCTCCGGGCCACGGCGGGCCGCATCTTCGCCAGTTCTCTCGATACGATTCGGGTTGCCGCGAGGGACAGGCGCGCGTCGCGCTTGAAAAGCTCTATCGCCCAGCTGCGCGGAACCACACCTAACACCGTGTCTTCGGCAGCGCGGGCAGAGTGGCAATATTCTCCGTTGAGCGCGGCGGGAAGTCCCACAATATCGCCCGGATCTGCGAATCCCAATTGCACGACATTCTCGCTGACGCTCCAGTCCAGCATCAGTCGCCCTGATCGCACGATAAAGATGGCCGACATTGGATCGCCGCGTCGAAACAGAACCGTTCCGGCCCGAACCGTCGTGAAGACTGCATTCCTGTCAACGGCCGCGACCAGTTCCGAAGACATCTCCATCGCCTCGCTCAGCCCCCCGGTTCAGCAGGCGAACTGCTGAATTCCCCGGAAGTTGACCTGAGATTACCGGCGCGAACCGCCCTCTCCCATCCCACAAAAGTGGCTCGCGGAGACACGGTGGGGTAATCCTCTCCTCACCTTTTTGCGGAACGCCCTGGGGCCGGCCGCTATTCGATTGGCGCGAGTACCATTTGGGCCGGGGCCATTTCTTCGAATCTTCACGCCTTTACAAATGTGGAGGAGTACACTTCCATTAATGGAGGACTGCGAATGGCCGCGGCGATTCAGGTTCCGCAGGTTGCTGGCTACAATTTCGAAGCCGCCCCCAATCTGGCCGACCTGGCCACGCGAAGGCGACTGAGCCCTTCGGCGATCCAGGGCTTCCTGCGAATCGCCGCCCGGTGGCGTGTCAGGGATGAGGATGCGCGGCAACTGCTCGGAGGCATATCGAGCGGCTCGTTCTACTCGCTCAAAAAGAATCCGCGCACTCTCGATCAGGACACCCTGACGCGGATCTCCCTTCTGGTGGGCATTTTCAAGGCCCTCAACATCCTCTATAGCAGCCGCCTGGCGGATGCATGGATTACTCTGCCCAACACGAATCCGATGTTTCGCGGGCATACTCCTCTCGCCTACATGTTGCGTCTGGGCCAGCCCGGCATGATGCACGTCCGGCAACTTCTGGACGCGCGCCGGGGCGGGCAATGACGCTGCCGCGCCGGGACGCTTCTTTCACCGATACCCACCGCCTGATTCCCTCCCGGTACTCCGCATCAGGAACGGTTCTTTCCGAATTGGCTCAGGAGGGAGAGGACGATTTTGTCCGCGATCTCGTTTCCATCGACGCAGCGACTAACACCAGACTCAAGGCAGACGAGGGCCTGCTGCCTGGAATCAGCGTCCACGAGCTCGTCTACGGGACGAGCTATTCGAATATTGTGAATGCGGCATTCACGCACTCTTCTCCGTTTGGCGGGCGGTTCAACACCAGTGAGCGTGGGGCCTGGTACGCAGGAGTCGAACGCGAGACGTCGGTTGCCGAGATCGCATTTCACAAGCTGCGCGAACTCGAGGAGGTCTCCTGGAGCGACGAAGAAGTCTCGACATGCGACGACTATCTGGCGGACTTCCACGCGGAATTCGAGAGCCTTTTGGGCAAGCCTTCCCAAAGGTACGCTGACTGGTTAAAGCCGGGGCCGATCCCGGAATGCTATGCAAAATCGCAGCGACTGGCATCGGAATTAGTTGGAGAGGGTTCGAACGGGATCATCTACCCGAGTGTGCGCCGCTCCCGGGGCACTTGCGTCGTTTGCTTTCGTCCGGCTCTGGTCTACCATGTCCGACGGGCCGCACGGCTCGAGTTCCGGCTTCGGGCTGGGCGCCCCTTCGCCGATTCGCAGCTGCGAGAGGTGAGAAACCC
>DAHUYD010000115.1 GCA_027315385.1 Acidobacterium sp. | reverse complement strand
TACGCTTTGCAGAGGCGCCCGGCGGTGATTGCGCCGAGGAGGAGGGCTGCGGCGATGGTGGCGAGGCCGGCGAGGTAGGTATGGGTGGCCTGGTGGAGCCATCCCATGAGGACGGGGCCGACGAAGCCGCCGAGGTTGCCGATGGAGTTGATGACGGCGATGGAGGCTCCGACCATGGGTCCGGCAAGGGAGAGCGTGGCTGCGCTCCAGAAGACGGGCATGGCGGCGAGGACGCCGATGGCCGCCAGCGAAAAGCCAGCGATGGCGAAGTTGGCATTGGGCGCGATAGCGGCGAGCACGAATCCCGCTGCGCCGGTGAGGAACGCCGCGGCAAGATGGCCGCGCTGCTCACGATGGCGGTCGGAACTGCGGCTCCACAGGACCATGGCGAAGGCGGCGGCGAGATAAGGCAGCGCGGCGGCCCAGCCGAGGGCCTTCAACGTCATGCCGTGCGAGGCGAGCACAGTGGGAATCCAGAAGCCAAGGCCGTAGAGGCCAATCATCATGAAAAAGTAGGCGAGGCTCCAGAGATAGACGGCGGGCTGCGCGGTGAAGACCTGCCGGAGCGAGTGGGCGCGCGAGGCGTGCGGGGCCGCGTCGCGGGAGAGGTCGGCGGCCAGCGTGCGCTTTTCCTCGGGCGAAAGCCAGCGGACCTGCTCGGGCCGGTCGGGCAGCAGGACATAGACGAGCAGGCCAAGAAGAACGGCGGGGATTCCCTGGAGCAGAAAGAGCCATTGCCAGCCCATAAGGCCCGCGCGGTGGTCGAGGAGCAGGATGCGCGCGGAGATGGGCGCGCCGATGAGGTTTGAGAGCGGTATGGCGGTGACAAAGAGCGCCATGACGCTGGAGCGCACCGAGGCGGGCAGCCAGAAGGTGAGGTAGAGGATGACGCCGGGATAGAAGCCGGCCTCTGCCGACCCGAGCAGAAAGCGCAGAACGATGTAGGCCGCGGGCCCATGCACGAATGCGGTGGCGAGCGAGACCAGTCCCCAGGACACCATGAGGAGCATGATCCAGCGGCGCGCGCCGATGCGCAGCAGGATGAGGTTGCCGGGAACTTCAAAGAGAAAGTAGCCGAGGAAGAACATGCCCGCGGCCACGCCAAAGAGACCTTCGCCGATGTGCAGGTCGCGGTTCATGGTGAGGGCGGCGAAGCTGATGTTGACGCGGTTGAGGAAGGCGACGAGGTAGAGCAGCATGAGGAACGGCACGAGGCGCAGCGAGATTTTGCGGTAGAGGGGATTCATCGGGAAGAGCGGCCTGCGTTCGTGAAACAAAGCGGGTTTCCCCAGGTCTCAAAAGCGAGGCCCGGTGCACCCGGCACCAAGTTATAGGACACACGGAGTATTGCACGGGCGCATGGCTCGGGCAAACACTGCGGGCAAACGGCCTGCGCAGCGCGGCCCTATACTGGCTGAGTCCAACGAGGAGTGTCTTCTCATCGCCACCATCTCATTTGCGTCGGTACTGGAATCCGGGGACAGCGGCGTGGGTCGCGTGCGCACCCATGCGCCGGGGCCTGCGGGGCAGTTGCCGCTTTCAGCGGAGATGCTGCTGAGCGAGCCGTCTGGGAATCTGTTTGGCCTGAGCCAGAATGCGGGGATGGGCTGGGAGGCTGCGCGGCTGCTGGACCCGGAGTTTCTGATTCTGAGCACGCACGGCGGGCTGCGCGCGGAGGATGGGCGGCCGATTGCGCTGGGCTTTCATACCGGGCACTGGGAGGTGGGCCTGCTGGTGGCAGAAGCCGCGCGGGAGTTGAAGGCGCTGCGCGCGATTCCTTTTGCGGGCGCGTGTACCGATCCCTGTGACGGGCGAACGCAGGGCACGGCGGGGATGATGGATTCGCTGCCCTTCCGCAACGATGCGGCGATGGTGCTGCGGCGGTTGGTGCGCTCCTTGCCGACGGGCAAGGGCGTGCTGGGCGTGGCCACGTGCGACAAGGGACTGCCCGCGATGATGATGGCGCTGGCCGGGGCGGGCAGACTGCCGGCGGTGCTGGTGCCGGGCGGCGTGACGCTGCTGCCGGAGCAGGGCGAGGACGCGGGCAAGGTCCAAACCATTGGCGCGCGCTTTGCGCAGGGGCAGATTTCGCTCGAGTACGCGGCAGAGGTGGGCTGCCGGGCCTGCGCGTCGCCTGGCGGAGGCTGCCAGTTCCTGGGCACGGCGGCGACGGCGCAGGTGGTCGGCGAGGCGCTGGGGTTGTCGCTGCCGCACACGGCGCTCGCGCCCTCTGGGCAGCCGGTGTGGCTCGACGCGGCGAAGCGTTCTGCGCGGGCGCTGATGCGGATGCACCAGTCGGGCATGGGCGTGCGGGATGTGCTGACGGCGGCCAGCGTGCGTAATGCGATGGTGTTGCACGCGGCCTTTGGCGGATCGACGAACCTGCTGCTTCATCTGCCCGCGGTGGCGTTCCATGCGGGGCTCCGGCGGCCCACGGTGGAGGACTGGACGGCAGTGAACCGCGAGGTTCCGCGCCTTGTGGATGCTCTGCCGAATGGGCCGCGCGGCTTTGCGACGGTGCAGGTGTTTCTTGCGGGCGGCGTGCCGGAGGTGATGCTGGCACTCCGTGCAGTGGGGCTCTTGGATGAGAGCGTTCGCACGGTGACAGGCGAGACGCTCGGCGCAAATCTTGACTGGTGGGAGCAGAGTGAGCGGCGGCGCGCGTTGCGGGCTGCGCTTAAAGAGCAGGATGGGATCGACGCGGATGACGTGATCATGACGCCCGACAGAGCGAGGCAGCGCGGGCTGACGGCGACGGTCTGCTTTCCGATGGGGAATCTGGCGCCCGAGGGCGCGGTGATCAAGAGCACGGCGATTGATCCCTCGCTGATTGGAGAGGACAACGTGTACCGGCATCGCGGCCCGGCACGGGTGTTCACGACAGAGGCGGCGGCGATTGCGGCGATCAAGTCGGGAGCGATTGGCGAGGGCGATGTGCTGGCGCTTATCTGCGGCGGACCCAAGGGCGCGGGGATGCAGGAGATTTATCAGGTGACGTCGGCCTTGAAGGCGCTGCCGCACTGCAAGCACGTGGCGGTGTTGACGGATGCGCGCTTCAGCGGGGTTTCGACGGGGGCCTGCATCGGGCATATCTCGCCGGAGGCGCTTGCGGACGGGCCGGTGGGCAGGCTTATCGAGGGCGACGTGATTGAGATTGTGATTGACCGCGCGCACCTGACGGGCGGCGTGAATCTGGTGGGCGACGCGTCGGGCGCATTTGACGCGGACGAGGGCGCACGCCGACTGGCCGAGCGCGCACCGCGGCCCGATCTAGCGCCGCATCCCGATCTGCCCGCGGACACGCGGCTCTGGGCCGCGCTGGTCGAGGCCAGCGGCGGCGTGTGGGGCGGCTGCGTGTATGACGTGGAACGCATCGTAGCGCGCCTGGACGAGCACCGCTAGGCATGGATGGAGCGGCATCTGAACCGGGACTCGAGGTACGTGCATGAGACGTGTGATGGGTGCATCTTTGCTGGCGGGCATGCTGCTGGCGAGCGGCCTGGTGCGGAGTGCGCGGGCCCAGCAGGCGGTGGTTGCGCCGCAACTGGTGGTGATTGACACCGACATTGGCGACGACATCGACGATGCTTTTGCGCTGGCGCTGGCGCTGCGCAGCCCGGAGCTGAATATTCTGGGCGTGACCACTACGTTTGGGGATACGGAACTGCGCGCGCGGCTCGTGGACCGCTACCTGGCGGCGGTGGGTCGGAGTGACATTCCTGTGGGTGCCGGGGTACAGACCGAAACCGCGAACCCCATGACGCAGGCGGCCTATGCGCGGCGCGGTCAGGAGCGGACGCATCGCGATGGGGTGGCGTTTCTGCTTGACCAGATTCGCGCACATCCCGGCGAGGTGACGCTGATTGCGATCGGGCCGCTGTTCAATGTGCAGGAAGCGATCCGGCGGGATGCGGCCACCTTTCGCAAGCTGAAGCGGGTGGTGCTGATGGGCGGGAGCATCGACCGCGGCTATGATGGCAAGAACGGCGAGCGTAGGCCAGCCGATGCCGAGTGGAACATCAACCGCGACCCGGCGGGAGCCCAGGCGCTGCTGGCCGCGGGCGTGCCGGTCTTCATGATGCCGCTGGATTCGACGCAGGTTCACCTGCAGGAACCGGAGCGGGAGACGATCTTCGCACACGGTTCGCCGGTGACCGACCAGGTGACTCTGCTTTATCACCAGTGGCGGGCAGGGACGCATTCGTCGACGCCGACCCTGTTTGACCCGGTGGCGGTGACGTATGCCTTCCGGCCGGAGATGTGTCCCGCGCAACCCATGCGGATTGAGGTGGATGACAAGGGATTGACGCGGCGGACGGCGGGGCCGGCCAATGCCGAGGTGTGCCTGCGGTCCGATGAGGCGGGATTTCTGCGGCTATTGCAGGAGCGGCTTACGGGCAAAGATCCGGCGGGCGCAGGGACGCGGGAAAACGGTTTCCAATAATAAATCTGACACGCGTGCGCCCGGTCACAGGCAACTCCATTGACAGCAGTGGAAAGTAAGATAAAAATGGCGGGTCGGATAGATTTCACCCGTTGCCGACGGTGGATGGAGGGAAAGTGAGAAATTTGAGGAAGATGAAGGCTTTGAGCGTAGCGGGAATTTTGGTGGCCGGACTGGTGCTGGCCGGCTGCAAGTCTGCTCCTGAACTGACCCAGGATCAGGCGCTGCAACTGATCCAGGCGAAGTATGACAGCGCGCCCGCCGATAGCGTGTCGATCAACCTGAGCAAGGACGGCATGGGCCAGGGAATCACGGCCGGGCTCTGGAAGCTGACCAAGGTGTATCCCAACAAGTTCTGGGCCGACTATACGCTGACCGATGACGGCAAGAAGGCCGTGAAGGTGGCCGGAGGCGGCGACGCGATCCAGTGGCGGCCGCAGAGCGAGACGGACGCGAGCTATTCGATTACGGTGCAGACGGTCGCGACGAGTCACATGAAGGCGCGGGATCTGCAGCAGGTGGCGGATGAGACGCTGCCGGGCGTCTCGTCGGCCAAAGGCGCGGACTTCACAGAAGGCGTTGATCTGACCGGGGTTCCGCAGCCTGTGCAGGACCTTGCTCATAACCCTGGAAACAAACTCTCGAACAAGCGGCACGCCGATTTTTCGCTGGAAAATGGAGCCTGGGTGCTGCACGGGATCGTGTAGGGGCAAACCGAACTCCAACTTCGCTTTCTAAACTGCCCCGGAGGCGGTCGCGGCCCACAGGCGCGGCAATCTCCGGGGTTCATTGCGCTCATGCGCACAATGTTTGACTGGGAAAAGCAGCATTTCCTGCGCATCCGGGGCATCTGGAAAGTCATTCTTCAGCATCCCAGACTGCGACTGGCAAGAGTGCTGCCATAAGTTGACGCAGGTTTTGCGTCATACAGATATGCACGTGCAGCGCGGCGCAGCGCAGTGCAGTGAGACTGGAGCACTTGGGCGCACAGTATTTGGTTTCGCCCTCTTCAGGCGGAAAGGGACGCCATGTCCTTGGGCCGATTCCGTGTTTTGGTTCCCGCTTTGGTTTCTGTGCTGGTTGCCGGTTGTGGCGGCGGTTCCAGTGGCTCCGGATCGTCGGGCGGCGGTCCGGCGACGGTCAACTTTACTTTCTCGCCCGCGACGCCGACGGTGATGGCGGCACAGATTGGCTCTGGAGCCTTCACGACAGAGACGGTGAGTTCCAACGGCCTGAGCCTTTCGCTGCCGAGTGGGACAACGAACTTCGCGGTAGCGTACGTCTGCAATCCTCCCGCGGTGGCATTTGGCGGCCAGCAGATGATTGCGCCGTATGAGTCTGTGGTGGAAGCGAGCACGACGGATGGCACTTCGTTCACCCTGCCGTGCCCGTCCAGTGTTTTGGGGTCTGGAGTCGGGCTATCAGGATCCACCGGGCAGACGGGCTCGCTGGCAGTGAACGTGAATGCGAGCGGGATTCCGTCCGCTACGTCCGTGAGCGCGATTGCGGAGAATGGGAACAGCGCTTCGGCATGGGGCGCCACCACGGTGAATGCCAGCGGCAGCTTCGCCGCTCCGGTGGGAAGCGACCGGGTGGAGGTCTTCGCAACGGCATCCTCCAGCAATTTCATCGAGACGGTGGTGGCGGCGCG
>DAHUYD010000111.1 GCA_027315385.1 Acidobacterium sp. | reverse complement strand
GCGCACTTTGCGGATCTCATCCAGGTCAAAGGGTTTTGTGGCGACGACCATTGGCCCATAGCCCTCGCCCACGGATCCTCCGCAGGCCATCAGCGAGTAGTTCTCCTGCATATACGGGTAGGCATGGAATGAAATGGCCGTTACATCGAAAAAGGCCTCGCGGATGGCGCGCTGGTTCAGAGTTTCGATATCGCAAAGCACGTGCGTGAACTTGTACCCGTTGACCCGGACCTTACTGGTCGCCATTCCGTAAAACATGAAGGCGTCATCGGAGTCGGGGCTATGGGCGATACTGATCTCGCGAATGGCAGAAGCGGCGGGAGTCTCCGCCGTGGAAGAAGTGGCGCTCACGGAACAACCTCTCTGTCGTGCGTACCTCTCATTGTCCTATAAACCCCTGCGGATTTCCGGCGCCGCGTTAAACTTCCAGGGTGGGGCACGCGGGGATTGCCGTGCGCGGCCTAAAATAGGATTCAGCCCTGCTATGCGATTTCGCCCCGATCTTTCGATTGCCGGCGCGCTCCTGCTGGCGTGCGCGGCGGCTCATGCCGCGACGCCGGGGGCTCGACATACAAGCCCGCAGCCCACCGCGACGACGAATCACGTCAAGGTGACGCTGCTGGTTCCGCCGCAGCAGCTCTTTCCAGGCGAATCGTTCAACGCGGGCCTCGAATTCCAGCTGGCGTCCGGCTGGCACATTTACTGGCTCAACGCCGGCGACTCGGGCGAGCCGCCCACGGCGCAGTGGAGTCTGCCCGCGGGCATTACCGCCGGCGCCATGGAGTTCCCGCCGCCGCAACGGCTGCCGTTGGGACCGCTGATGGATTTCGGCTATGAGAACGAGGTGGTCTTCCCTGTGCCGATGCGCGTCGCGGCGGATTTTCATCCCTCGGGACTGGAATTGCGGATAGCCGCGCATCTGAGCTGGCTTGTTTGCCGCGAGGTGTGCATTCCTGAAAAAGGGGACGTGTCGGTCAGCCGTACGGGTCTCCGAACTCCGCCGGCGATAGCGGTCGCCGATTCGGCGGCCCAGGCGCTGGTGTCGCGCTACGAAAGCCAGTTGCCGAAGCCGCTGCCCGCCGGGAATGCCGCCCATTTCCGGGCGACGGCGCAGGGTTTTGTGCTCGATGTCCAGACGGGCTCGCGCGAATCCTCCGCACAGTTCTTTCCTTTCGACCAGTCGGTAATTGCGAACGCAGCGCCGCAACCCTCCACACCGCTGCCCGACGGGATCCAGCTAACGCTGACAAAGGACCAGAGCCTGGAGTCGCCCCCTCCGCAGATCAGCGGAGTGATCGAGCTGGGAGGGGGCGAGGCTTACGTGGTTCACGCGACTCCTGGGGCAATGCCGCAGAGCGCCGCGATTTCCGGCTCGGCGGGCCGGCTCGCGGGAATCCTTGGATTTGCTTTTCTCGGGGGCATGATTCTCAACCTCATGCCCTGCGTCTTCCCGGTTCTGTTCATCAAGGCGCTGGCGCTGGTGCAATCGTCGCAACGGGAACGCCGTCATATGCGCGCTCACGGCTGGATATACGCGCTGGGAGTTCTGGTTTCTTTCTGGGTTGTGGTTGCCATATTGCTGAGCCTGCGTGCCGCGGGGCGCCAGATGGGTTGGGGATTCCAGTTCCAGTCGCCGATCTTCCTGGCGCTGGTCGCGATGCTGCTGTTCTTCCTGGGTCTGGCGCTGGCAGGGCAGTTTGAAATTGGCCTTTCGCTGACGAGCGCCGGCGGCTCGCTCGCGCAAAGGGAGGGCTATGCCGGAAGCTTTTTCACCGGCGTGCTGGCGATGGTGGTGGCCACGCCGTGTACCGCACCGTTTATGGGCGCGGCTATTGGATATGCGCTGGCACACTCAGCCAGCGTCAGCTTCGCGGTCTTCACCTCCCTCGCGCTTGGCCTTGCGGCGCCGTATGTGATGCTCGCGTACTTTCCGGCGTGGGCGCGCATCATGCCCAAACCCGGCAGCTGGATGGAGACTCTGAAACAGGCTGTATCCATCCCGATTTTTGCGACCGTGATCTGGCTGGTGTGGGTTTTCGCGCAGGTGGCAGGCGTCTCCGCTCTTGCGGGTCTGCTGGCAGCGTTTTTGTTGCTGGCTGTTGCCGGATGGTTCCTGGGCCGCTGGCCGGGGGGCAGGACGGCCGCCCTCATCGCCGCGCTGGTTCTGGCGGCGGCTGTGGCCGTCCCGGTCTGGGCTGTGCGCAGTTTTGGCGCGACGCGAGGGAAAACTGGAACGATGGGCGACAGCGCAAGCGCGAAGGAGGGCTGGCAGCCTTTCACGCCTGCGCTGGTGGAGAAAGATCGCGCAGAGGGCCGACCGGTCTTCGTGGATTTCACGGCGAGCTGGTGCCTGAGCTGCCAGGTAAATGAGCGGCTCATCCTGGACAACGCCGAAGTTCGGCAGAAATTCCGCGAGACGGGAGTGGCGCTGCTGCGCGCCGACTGGACCGATCAGAATCCGGCCATCACTCAGGCCCTGGCCGCGCTGGGCCGCAGCGGAGTGCCGACGTATGCGATTTATCCAGCCGATCGTTCGGCGCCAGCGCAGGTTCTGCCGGAGGTTCTTACGCGCAGGATTGTGCTGTCCGCACTAGACGGCCTGTCGCACCCGGCGACCGTCGCGTCGGCACGGTAGAGCCCGGCGTCTACTCAGCCCGCAATGCCCTGATCGGATCGACGGAGGCCGCGCGCCGCGCAGGGAGCGCCGACGCCGCAATGGCCATCAGCAGGACGGCCACGGCCGCGCCAACCATGGTCAGAGGATCAAAGGGGCTGACGTCAAACAAGAACGAACGCAGGAGGCTGGAAATGGCCACGGCGCCTCCCAGTCCCAACACGCATCCGATTGCAGCCAGAACGAGGCCCGATCGCAGCACAAGCCGGACAATTCCGGAGCGGTCTGCTCCCAGCGCCATCCGAATGGCCATCTCCTGCACGCGTGCGGCGGTGGAAAACGCGATGACACTGTAGATCCCGAGCACGGCCAGCAAGAGCGCTGCCAATGCAAAGCCCGATATCAGAATCGTGTTGAAGCGCCGAGACGCTTCGCTGTTCGAGACGACCTGGCGCAGGGTTTCCACCTGGGTCAGCGGCAGTTGAGGATCGATGGAGCGGACGACCCGCCGGAGCGCGATCTCCATCTGGTGGGGGGGGGAGGTCGAGCGCACAAAGATGAATCCCTCGCTGCCGTTAATGTCTCCAGGTGAGGCGAAGGAACCAACATCCCTTTCACGCTGGGCCAGCGGAAGGTAGAACTGGTCCCCCGCGTCCTCGTCGGGTGAACCGAGCTTGGCGTCGGCGACTTCGCCGACGACGGTGAGCCAGGGAGTCTTCATCTGCAAGGTGCCCAGACGAATGTGCTTGCCGAGCGGATCCTGGCCTGGCCAGTAGCGGTCAGCGAGTTCGCGGTTCACAATCGCTACCAGGGGAGCAGTGGCGTCGTCCGCATCGGTGAACCGCCGCCCCCTCAACAGCGGAATTCCAGCCGCCTGAAAGAAATTGCCATCGAGATCGAAATCGCCGGCGGAGGTATTCCGGCCGCGATCGGCTTCGCTGTCGCCCTGCACGACAAGCGCATCACTGTAGAAGTAGTCCGCACCGACCTGCGAATTGCTCAGGGCTGCGGCTTGGACACCCGGCCATTGGTCCAGGCGCCCGAGCAATTCGCGATTGAAAGCGTCCACCAGTTGCTGGGTCCCGTAGTGCTCACGGGGCAGCGAATAGGCGGCAGTGACGGTATGAGCGGGGCTGAAGCCGAGTTCGACGCTGCTCATTTTGGCGAAGCTGCGCAAAAGCAGCCCGGACGCCGTGAGCAGCATGAGCGCGATGGTGACCTCCGCAACAACGAGGACTGAGCGCAACAGGGCCTGATTACCGCCGGCGGAGCCGGTGCGTCCGCCCTCTTTCAGAGTTGCATTGACGTTGGTGCGCAACGACGCGAACGCCGGAGCGAGCCCGCACAGCAATCCGGTGAGCAGCGCCAGGGAGAGCGCGAAGGCGACCACGGTCCAGTTGAGGCGGATATCGCCGATGCGCGGGAGGCTGAGTGGCAACCAGCTTCGCCCGACGCGAACGGCCACCGCGGCGAGGCCGACTCCCAGCACACCGCCGGTGACGCTCAACATGACGCTTTCCAGAAGCGTCTGGCGTAGCAGCGCCCCCCCAGACGCGCCGAGGGCCAGGCGCACGGCGATTTCGCGCTGGCGCTGAAGAGCCCGCACCAACAGCAGCCCCGCCAGATTCGCACAGGCGATCAGCAGCACCACGGCGACGGCCAGGAACAGCAATCTGAGCAACGGCTTTGCCCGTTCGACGGTGATCTCGCCCAGCGGGTGTACCATCGCCCGGATGCGGAAGCTCACCAGATCGGGCGGCAACCCGCGCATGATCTCCCGAGCTGCCTGCTCGGCGTCGCTCTGCGCCGCGGCAACGGTAACACCAGGCTTGAGTCGGCCGACCATTTCCCATGAGAAGTTCGCGTCCTCTTCCGGATTCAGCTCGTCGGCCGTATAGCTCATCGGGATCCAAAGCTCGCACCGGGCAAGCACTCCCGCGGCAATAGGAAATTCGAAGCTCCGCGGCATGACGCCGATGACGACATACGGTTGGCGATTCAGCAGAATTTTCCTGCCGAGAATACGGCGGTCGCCGCGAAACCGTGTCTTCCAGGTGGCATAACTGAGCACAGCGACCTGGGCCCTCTGTGCATCCTCGTTCGCCGTGAAGAGACGTCCGATGTGTGGCGAAACGGCAAGAGCGGCAAAGAGACCAGGCGTCATGCGGGATGCCGCGATCTGGGCAGGCTGGCCTATTCCCGAGAGCTCCAGTTTTTCGTTCTCGTAAGTGCCGAGGTTCTCAAACGAGTGCGTATCCCGCGTGTACTGCACCGCCTGAGCTGCCGACACCGGCCCAGGACCACCGGAACCCCAGTCGCTTCCGACTATCTTGTCGCCAAGGGTTACCAAGCGGCTCGGGTCGGGAAATGGCAAGGGCCGCAGGAGGATACCGTCGACGACGGAAAAAATCGCAGACGTTGCCCCAATGCCGAAAGCGAGCATGAGGACAGCCGCGACAGTAAATCCAGGCGATTTCGTCAGTTGGCGAAAAGCCAGTCTAAGATCGGAGATCAAGCGCTGCATGGCACCCGAACCAAGATAATGAGTCTATGCGATAGTTCTCTTAACTAAATCACAACATCGGGGAAAAGCAAACCCTTAACTTTGGTGGCGTTTGTTACCGCTTTCTTATCCCTGCTATTGCGGCGTGAACTGCCTGCGGTCGACTACTGCTCGCAGGATGAGATCTCTCTATGAGTTCGGCGACGCAAAAGCCCACATATGGCCCAAGCCAAAGTTTGCCAGCGAACAAATCAGGATGGCGATGCTGGCGGCCATGAGGACGGGCATGTGTGCCCGGCTTACGAGAACTGGCATCAATCCCAGGTTCCCGACCAGTGAGATCATCCCATTGGACGCATGAAACATTGCAAATTGCGCCACAACGCCCGATGCCTGTCGCCGATCGCGCCATGTGTAGTGCAGATGCCAGAGGAAGTTATGCAGAAGGGTTACTTCCAGAGCCGCCACCGAAGCGATCAGATAATGGCCGCCGGACGTGCTGTTCAGCATGGCAAGTATGCCCAACTGGACGGCCATGCCCATGGCCCCGACCAGGTTGAAGCGGCACCAGCGCAGGAACAGGCTCACGGCAGGAGCTCCTGCCGGAAGAGCTGAGCGGTATGGCGGATTCCCACAACGACGGCCGTCGCTGCCATAACGGCGGCTGCTGTTCCTCCGCCCAGATCGAAGAGGAGCATGCGGTGAGCCGCCAGCCGGACAAGAGGATGTGCTATGGCTCTAAGCGTGCCTGCCACCAGCAGAATGCGCAGTTCCGTCGGGCCAAAGAATGCCTGCGACATTTCAAAGCGGCCCAGGGTATACACAGCCAAATAGCTCTCGCCGGCGAGCAGGAGAAACGCCACCAACAGCGCCGCGGCGACCGCGCTGTGGAGAAGGCCCGACCATGCGAGTCCGCCCATCAGCGCCGCGGATCCAAAGATGTCCACCACGTGATCCACATAGAAGCCGTAGCGCGGCCGTTGCCGGTCTCGCACGCGCGCCAGTGTTCCATCGAGGCTGTCGCCCAGCCAGTTGAGCCCCACGCACAGACATGCCGGAAGCAGCGCACGCCGGTCGTACCGCGCGATTGCGTAGCAAACCCCGGCGCCAATCTGGGCGCCGAATCCCAGCAAAGTCAGTTGATCGGACGTCACCCAGCACGGGGCGTGTTGCGCCATCCATAGGAGGAGTCGTTTTTCCGCCGGCGCCGTCAACGACCGATTCAGGCGCTGCGCCATCGCAAACTTCGATCCTTCACCCACTGCCGCCGCCTTTGTACTTATTGCCGTTCTCCCTTGCCGCCACGTCCGGCGGGATTCCGCACCGCGGCGCAGGCTGCCCGCAACGTGAACGCCAGGGAGTTCCGCGGAACATTTTCGACGAACGGCCCCACCAGCCAGCCGAGTCCGGCCGGAATGGACCGCGTGAGCGAAACGCTCTCGATGCGCACGTAGAGGCCGCCGTCCTTCTGCTCCCAAGTCCACCAGGTGTCAAGGCGCCACAGGAAGCCATGCTCCGCGTGTGGGCTCAGCGGCCGCCCGCCCGCGCCAATTTCATCCATGCGGACACTTTGCGAGGTGCTCCAGCCGTGGTCCGCGTCCAGCCTTCCAAAGCGAACCTTGTAGAAGCCGTCGAGGGTAATGGCAATCACGTGCTTCTGGCGAACTCGCATTTCCATCTGGAATTGATCGCCATGTCTCGCAATGAGCTTCGCCTGGAGCACCTGCGGAGAAAACTCAGCCGGGTAGGCGTCAAAATTTCGCAGCATCGCCTCGAATTCCGCGGCGGTCGCCCCGGGAACGAAGGCCGTGCCCCGCCAGTCGTGCAGCAGCGCGCCAGGCAATGATTCGCCTTCCGCGGGCGTGAGCCGCTCCACGATGACCTCGCCATGCCGCAGGCGTGCAGCGCGATCGGAGCCGATTGCGCGGAGGAAGAACTGAGCGGAGCCGTGTTCCTGGGCAATTCGCGACTCCACCCGGCAGACATATTGCTCAAAGCTATCTGAGGCTGACCGCGACGGAGCATCGGCGGCACAGGTTGTGGCCACGGCCAGCAGGGCAGCGGAAATGAGGTACGCTCGAACGCCGGCCAATATGCTCGTCATGCGGTGAACTATGCTCCGGGGCGAGCGGCGGCGCCATGCATGGCGGCTCACGCGTGCCCGATTTGTTTCTCACAGCGCAAGTTACTATGCATCAGGGGTTTGCACCAAACCCTCGCTCGGGATGAGGGCCAGGTTTAGAGCTCGCATCGGCTAAACTCTTGATCAGCCATGCCGGAACCCGTGCAAGCTCGCCGCTATCGTTTTGGCGTCTTCGAGGCGGACGCCTCCACGGGCGAACTGCGCAGGAAGGGCATGCGCATTCGGCTGAACTCTCAGCCGTTCCAGGTCTTGTTGCTGCTGCTGGATCGGCCCGGCGGCCTGCTGACGCGGGAAGAAATATCCCGGGAGCTCTGGCCAGAGGGCACATTTGTCGATGAAGACCACGGCGTGCATTCCGCGATCAACCGCATCCGCGAAGCTCTGGGCGATACGGCTGCGGCACCCCGATTCGTGGAGACGCTGGCTCGCCGTGGGTATCGCTTTATCGCCCCGGTGGAGATGCTCGACTCAAACTCCGGAGGCCTGGTCCGCACGGCGGGGCCAGTTCTGATGGGCGATGCGGCGCCGGAACCCGCCGCCGAGGCAGCCATGTCCGCGCGCCCCGAACCGCTGCTGTTGCCGGAGGCCCTGTCGAACCGCTTTCTGGCCTCTGCCGACCAGCTCCCCAGGCTCTCCTGGCCGGCTACACAGACGTTCTTTGTCCTGTTTCACGTGATGTACCTGGGCTTTTACGTCGGCGCGCTGGCAAACCTTGGAGAGATTCAGGATCTGCTGTCGCCGCTGCGGTACGCTACGGTGGTCTTTTTCGTCGTGATCATCACGGCTGCGCTGCTGATTCCGGTGCGCGCCTTTGTTCTGACTGGGGCGCTGCTGCATGCGCCTGGGATCCGAGAAAAATTCCTTCGGCTCTGGCCATTCCTGGTGCCCTTTGACGAACTGTGGGCGCTTTCGCCGTTCCTGCTGCTCCACCACATCAATTTCGGAGTGGCGCTGGCCTGCACAGCGCTGCTGGCGGGTTCGCCCTTTGCGCAACGATCGCTCGTTCTGATGGGGGCAGGCGGCGCGCCGCGCGAAGTTTCCGCGCCAATGCGGTGAGTTTGGCTTGCGCTGCGGCGGTGGGGCAGCCATGCCTCGCAGTGAGACAGCCCGGCCATTGCCTGTCGAATTCCCCTTATCCGGAAAACCGAGGAGAGCGCATCGGAGATTCTCAACCGCTGCTCTTTGCAGCGCGGCGCTCCGCTAAAAGCCGCCGAGGTGCAGGATGTATTCGGAGGCGCCGTAGATCCAGGGACAAGCGACCGCCGCCGCAAGAATGGTAAAGAGTACAAGCCCGGCAAGGACTGGGACAAGCGACCTCTCGGCGGAACGGGAGGCGCGGGGCGGATGCAGCAGGCGGTCGACGCGAACGGCGAGTGCGATATCCGCGGAGGCAAGAGCTGCGCAGATCACGTCGGGAGCGGCACGCCGGGCGAGGCCGGCCGTGCGGACGACCGCCTCGGCAAGCAACAAAGAACGGGCTGGGTCGCCGCAGGAAGCATCCTCATCGGCAGCCCAATCCGCAGCGCTGCGCCATTCCCGCAGCCATGGCTCGCCCGGGAGGCGAGGCAGAAAGCAGAGGAAAAGAATCTTCCAGTTGTCGAAGTGGTGGTGGTGAGCGCGCTCATGATCGAGAGCGACCTGGAGCGCTGCCGGGGCCAGCCTGCCGGGGTCCATCAGCTTCTCGGAGATGACGACGAACGGCCGAAAGAATCCGACCAGAGCCAGGGGGAGGACGGGCTGGGACACAGCAAGAAGCGGCAGGCCCCGGATGGGGCGAATCACCCGGCCGGAATCGCGGCAGGCTCCGGCGAAAAAGACGGAGCGGAGCGTAGTACGCAGACCACGGATCAATGCGGCTCCGAACCAGATACACACGGAGACCGCGACCAGAAGAGGGATCCAGCCGACCGGCTCGGTCGCGCGCGCCGGCTCATGCCGGAGGTATTCCGGAAAGCATAGAGTTCCGGCGACAAAGATGGCCAGGATCATGGGGGCGATCTGGAGCAAGAACAGGATGCGTTCCCGTCGCCGGGAGGCCGCGGCGTGAAGCCGACCGATGAGAAAGCCAGCGCAGCAGGACAAAACAACCTGCAGGGCCGCGCATACAAAGCCGGCGGACACCGTCAAAAGACAGAACAGCCGCAAACTGTAGGAGAGAGTCATGGGGCGTTCTCCTCCCCGGGGCCGCTTTTGGGGGACGCCTCCAGAGCACGCGCCTGGCGGATGCTCGACTCCAGACGTTCCAGGAGCTCCGTATCGTAGCGATGCACGGCGTCGACGAGGCAGGACACCAGGATTTCGGGTTGAACGTCGGATTCGGAAAAGAAGCGCTGAATGAGATGTGCGGCGCGCTGGCCTTCCATATCCCGCGCGGAAAAGGCCGTTGAGTACAGAAAAGCGCGTTTCTGCTTTTCCCTCCGCAGCAGGCCCTTGCGGAAGAGGCGATCCAGGGTCGTCATCACAGTGGTATAGGCCAGGCCCGCGCTCAGCCGGCGGGCGACCTGCTGCACCGTCGCGCTGCCGAGTTCGCGAAGGATCGACAGAACTTCCCGTTCACGGTGACCGAGAGCGCTGACGGGAGAAGCCGCAGCCCCGGCCTTCTCGACGCCGTCTCTCGCCGCCCTGTGTTCGCGCGCCGCGCGCGGTTCGAAAGGTTCGCTGGATTGCTTCATAGAGCCAAATCCGGGGTGACCACGATGATAAGACAAAAGGCCGCCGGCAGCGAGGTCTGTCCGGGTTGCTCCCGCATCCGCGTGCAAGATACCCCTCGGTGCCCGGGTCCGCATCGGATACACTGGCTGTTGCGTCATGAACCCACTCTCGATGCACTCCGATAACCTGGCATCCACCCGAGACGACATGATCGCCTTCATCGAAGGGCATGGGATGAAGCGGATTCCCGGCCATGCCGGCGAAGACGTGCCTTCCATCGTCTGGGACGACGAGGAGAATCCGGACAGCTGGAAGGATTTTGTGGAGACGGCTAAGGCGGCCGGCTCGCCCTTCGTCACGATGAGTGAGTCCATTCTTGAAAAAGAGGATGTGGAGATCCTCATTGAGGAAGTGCAGGACCAGACCTACTCGCTGGATATGGAATCGGGCTCGTCGGAGCTCGACGAGGCTCAGTCTCTGGTAAACCACGTCGGCAGGATCGGGCACATCCAGCTCGGCTTCGCCCATCAGGGCATCATGTTTCTCCACGAGCTCTCCACGGAGTGGTACGAGCGGTACCAGCAGCTTCTCGATTCCGTCGACGATCTGGGGGGCGTGGTCTTTGAAGACGAGGATGAAGACGAGGAGCCGTGAGCACGGCTTCGGCTTCTCTGCTCCGATCCCGCTGGATCTTCGCCGCACCGTCCACTGAAGATTCCGCGACGCTCGCCAGTCTGATTCGGGACGCGCAGCTTCCGCGTGTGGTCGCGGAGTTGCTGGTGGTCCGCGGCATCCGGACTCGCGAAGAGGCTGAGCGGTTTCTGCACCCGCGCATCGAGGATCTTCCTGACCCGTTTACGATGCTGGGCATGGATCGGGCCGTAGAGCGCATCCAGCGCGCTGTGGCCGCGCAGGAACCCATCCTGATTTATGGCGACTACGACGTGGACGGCACCACCGCCACGGTACTGCTGAAGACCGCGATTGAGCGCCTGGGCGGCACGGTCCGCTTCCACATTCCGCACCGGCTGCGCGAGGGCTACGGCATGCAGCGGGAGATTCTGGAGATCGCGGCGCGCGAGGGCATTCGCCTGGTGATCAGCGTCGATACCGGCATTCGCGCCTTCGCCGCTGCCGATGCCGCCGCCGAGCTGGGCCTGGACCTGATCGTTACGGATCATCACCTGCCCGAGGCGGAACCGGGTATGCCACGCGCTCTGGCCGTGCTGAATCCGAACCAGCCGGGCTGCGAATATGCATGCCGCCACCTTTGCGGCGCGGGTGTCGCGTTCAAGCTGTCGCAGGCGCTGCTGGAGGCGTGGGACCGGGACCGCGCGCGGTCAAAAATTCTGCCTTCGTTTTTGAAGATGCTGGCGATCGCTACGGTCGCTGATGCCGTTCCGCTGCTGGGTGAAAACCGTATTTTTGTAGCGCTGGGTCTGGAAGAGCTGCGCCGGCCAGTTGGCCTGGGTCTGCGAGCGCTGATGCGGGAGGCGCAGATCGACGCCGCGAAGCGTCCGCTCACTCCGATCGATGTCGCATTTCGGCTCGCGCCGAGGATCAACGCGGCGGGACGGATGGACATTGCCAGCGAGGTCATCGATCTCTTCACCACGCGCGAAGACAGCCATGCCCGGAAGCTGGCGAAGAAACTGGAGCGCCTGAATCAGGAACGCCGCGACGCCGAGGCCGCCATTATGGAGGAAATCGCCACGCGCCTGAACGAGCCGTGCTTCCGGGAAGCCCGCTGCATCGTGATGGATGGCGATGGGTGGCACCGCGGGGTAATTGGAATCCTGGCCTCACGCATTGTCGATCGGACGGGCAAACCGGCGCTCGTCGTGACTTGCGAAAATGGCGAGGCGTATGGCTCGGGACGCTCGATTGCAGCCTTTCATCTGCTGGACGCCCTTGAGAGCTGCCATGAGCTATTCACACGCTTCGGGGGGCACGCTCATGCGGTTGGATTTTCGCTGCCTTCTGAACGCGTACCGGAGCTGCGGGAGCGGCTCGTGGGGTGGGCTGCCGCGCATTTGCGCGAAGAAGACCTCGGCAATCCGCTGGAATGCCACGCCGAGCTTCCGCTGGATGAGGTGACGCCGTCGCTCTTTGAGTGGCTGCGGCGCCTGGAGCCGTTCGGCATGGGCAATGAAGAACCGATATTCGTCGCACGAAATGTGCGGGTCACGGCGCCGCCGCAGTTTATGAAGGAGAAGCACGTGCGCCTGCGGGTGGCCCAGGGCCGAACTTTCTCCGCCGTAGGATGGAATCTCGCGGCTCGCATTCGCGAGCTGCAGACCGGGCCGGAGTCCGTCGTTCATCTCGCCTACAGGCTCCGCCACAACGATCATCCGGATTTCGGCGGCCTGGAGCTGGAGATTGCGGGCATCGAGCCCGCGTCATCTTCCGCCTGATGCCGCAACAATTCATCAAATTGCAACGACGTCGAGACGCAACGCCTGGACTTTGGTATCCGCGAGTCCTACCGTGAAAGCAGCGACATCTTCGGAATGGAGAATCGAAGCCTGTATGAGCGCTTTCGCATCCGCACCCGAAATGGTTCTGTCCGCGGAGGAACTTCGCCAGATCGACGCGTATTGGCGAGCCTGCAATTACCTCTGCGCCGGCATGATCTATCTGCATGACAATCCCCTGCTGCGGGAACCTCTGCGCGCCGAGCAGATCAAAAAGCGGTTGCTGGGCCACTGGGGCTCCGACCCGGGGCAGACCTTTGTCTGGGTTCACCTGAACCGGCTGATCCGGAAATATGACCTGAACATGATCTACATCTCCGGCCCTGGGCACGGCGCGCCGGCCACGCTTTCGAATGCGTGGATGGAAGGTACGTATTCCGAAATTTATCCCGACAAGAGCCAGGACCTCGAAGGGCTGACTCGCTTTTTCCGGCAATTTTCCTTTCCGGGCGGCATCGGGAGCCATTGCACGCCGGAGACGCCGGGGTCTATTCATGAAGGCGGGGAGCTGGGATACAGTCTGTCGCATGCGTTCGGCGCGGCATTCGACAATCCGGACCTGATTGTGAACTGCGTCGTCGGCGACGGCGAGGCGGAAACGGGGCCACTGGCAACTTCCTGGCACAGTAATAAATTTCTGAATCCCGTGCGCGACGGCGCGGTGCTGCCGGTCCTGCACCTGAACGGCTACAAGATCGCGAACCCGACGATTCTGGCCCGCATCCCGCACGACGAGCTCGAGTCGCTCTTTCGCGGATACGGATGGAAGCCCCGCTTCGTCGAAGGCGACGATCCCGCAACAATGCACCAGACGATGGCAGCCACGCTGGAGCAGTGCGTCGAGGAGATTCGCGGCATTCAACGCGAAGCGCGCGAGCGCGGCACATTCGCCGGAGGCAGCTCAGGCTGGCCCCGCTGGCCCATGATCGTGCTGCGCTCGCCCAAAGGCTGGACGGGACCGAAGGAAGTGGATGGCCACCACGTTGAAGGCTTCTGGCGCGCGCATCAGGTGCCGATCCTCGATGTTGCAGATAATCCAAAGCACCTGAAGCTGCTGGAGACATGGCTGCGCAGCTATCGGCCGGAGAAACTGTTCGACGAGAAAGGCGCCCCAATCGCGGAATTGCGGGCGCTGGCCCCAAAAGGCGACCGGAGAATGTCGGCCAATCCGCACGCCAACGGCGGCAAGCTGCGGCAGCCGCTCCACATGCCGGATTTCCGCAACTACGCGGTGAAAGTAAAGAAGCCGGCGAGCGAGTATGTGGGTTCGGCGGAGATCTTGTCTCACTTTCTGCGCGATGTGATGCGAAACAACATGACGACCTTCCGGGTGTTCGGGCCGGACGAGACAGCCTCGAACCGCCTGCAGGCGATTTATGAGGCGAGCCCGAAGACGTGGATGGAGGAGATTCAACCGGAAGACGCCGACGGCACCGACATCGCTCCGCAGGGCCGCGTGATGGAAATGCTGAGCGAGCACACGCTGGAGGGCTGGCTGGAAGGTTACCTGCTCACGGGCCGGCACGGATTCTTCGCCAGCTACGAGGCCTTTGTGCATGTCATAGACTCCATGTTCAACCAGCACGCGAAATGGCTGGAGAAGTCGAAGACGGAGCTGCGCTGGCGCGCCGCGGTTTCTTCGCTGAATCTGCTGATCACCTCGGTTGTCTGGCGGCAGGATCACAACGGCTTTTCGCATCAGGACCCAGGATTCCTGGATGTGGTGGCCAACAAAAGCGCGGAGGTGGTGCGCATCTATCTGCCACCCGATGCCAATTGCCTTCTGAGCGTGGCGGACCACTGCCTGCGTTCCGTCGATTACGTGAACGTGATTGTGGCGGACAAGCAACCGCACCTGCAGTACCTGGACATGGACGCGGCCATCAAGCACTGCACGAAAGGTGCGGGCATCTGGGACTTCGCCAGCACCGACGATGGCGCGGAACCGGACGCCGTCCTGGCCTGCGCCGGTGACATCGCCACGATGGAGGCGCTGGCCGCAGCGGCTATTTTGCGCGAGCGCTTCCCTGACCTGAAACTGCGCTTCGTGAACGTGGTCGATTTGTTCCGTCTGCAGCCCGAGTCGGAGCACCCGCATGGTCTCTCCGAAGCGGAGTTCGATTCGCTGTTCACCGCCGACAAGCCGGTGATCTTCAACTTCCACGGTTATCCGCTGCTAATTCACCGGCTGACCTATCGGCGGCGCAATCACGACAATATCCATGTGCGCGGCTACAAGGAAAAAGGCAATATCAATACCCCTCTGGAACTGGCGATTGTGAACAACGTGAGCCGCTATAACCTGGCGCTGGACATCATCGACCGTGTGCCGCGCCTGCACAACGTGGGCGCGCATACCCAGGACTGGCTGCGCGACCAGATGACCGAGAGCGTGAATTATGCGCACACCTGGGGCATCGACAAGCCGGAGATCGCGAACTGGACATGGCCGCTGTGAAGGCAGACGACGAGCTGGCGCTGGCCATCAACAGCGGCTCGTCGTCGCTGAAGTTCGGGCTGTACCGGCGGCCGACGCCTGACGGGGATCCACCGCTGGTGTTGAACGGGGGCGCTGACGGCATCGGGCACTCCAATGGCCGTCTGCAGGTAAAGTCCGCCGAGGGGAAGACGGTGCTGGACGAGGCGTACCCGCTGAGTTCGCAGGGCGAGGGGCTGAAGCGGATTCTGGACGCGGTGACGAAGTTCGCGGGGGCGCGGCCAGCCGCAGTTGGGAACCGCATCGTTCATGGCGGGCCGCATCTGCGCGAGCACCAGGCGATTACTCCGGGGCTGGTAAAGACGCTGCGGGAGTCCGTGCATTTTGCCCCGCTGCACATTCCTCCGGCGGTGAAGCTGATTGAGGAGACGGCGCGTCTGCTGCCCGGAGTGCCTCAATATGCCTGCTTCGACACGGCGTTCCACCGAACGATGCCGGAGACGGCTCGGCACTTCGCATTGCCCGAACGGTTATACAGCCTGGGCGTTGAGCGATTCGGCTTCCACGGGCTCTCGTATGAATCCATCGTGGAGCGGCTCGGCGACTCGCTGCCGGAACGCGTAGTGTGCGCGCACCTGGGCTCCGGCGCCAGCCTGGTCGCGCTGCACCGCGGACGATCGATCGACACGAGTATGGGCATGACCCCGACGGGCGGAATCCCGATGGCGACGCGGAGCGGCGACCTCGATCCCGGGATCCTGCTGTTTCTGCTGCGCACCGAGCACCTTTCGGCGGATCAGGTGGAGAATCTGCTGAACCGCGAATCGGGGCTGGCCGCGCTTTCGGGAGGCGAGTCCGACATGCGCCTGCTGGAGAAGGCTGCGGCAGCCGGCGACGTGGGAGCGAAGCTGGCCATCGAAAGCTTCGCACTCGCGACCAGGAAATTCATCGGCGCGTATGCGGCGGAACTGGGCGGCATGGATTTGCTGGTCTTCACCGGCGGCATCGGCGAGCACAGCGCCTCGGTGCGCGACCGGATTTGCCACGGACTGGATTTCCTGGGCGTGACCGGCGGCGATCCGGCCCGGTGCGCGAAGGTCCGCGTGATGGAGAGCGAGGAAGAG
>DAHUYD010000065.1 GCA_027315385.1 Acidobacterium sp. | reverse complement strand
GGATGCGAAACCCGCTCAGTCGTCTCCCTGATCCAGCCCGAGCGGCGTGATCTGCAGCCGCCCCGTACACACGCTCATTGGCTGCGATACGGTAAATGTCCGCGTGGTGCCGGGCGCGGTCACCAGCAGCCGCGCCACGCTCGGGCAGTTCTCTCCCGCGGACCACACGACCTGGAATGCCGCCACCGAGTTCGGCATCAGCACCACTTTCCGAGAGCCGCTTCCTCTGGCAGCCGCGGGCACCGCTTGCGACGACGTCGCCTGGCCGTGCGAGGATTCTCCCAACTCCGAGCGCACTTCGGCGAGCGATGTCCGCTGCACCGCAATGCTGCTCAGCGGCTGCTTTTGCCCGTCGAACAGCGCGATTTTGGGATACCCGCTCAGTTCGCACGCCACCCCGGTCCGGTTCCGAAATCCCAGCTTGATGGAGTGGTAATTGTCGTGAACATTGCCGGCGATCTCCTGCACCTTCAGCGCGTCCGGCGAGCACGGGGGTGACTGGGTCAGCGCCACGGCAGCGGATGGGGCTGCCGGGCGCTGCGGCGCTGGTACAACATAAGGCGCATTGGGATCAGGGCGCTGCGACTGGGCGGGAGCCACGGGATGCGTCAGGGCATCCACCCCGGGGGAAGTGGCGGCACAGCCGGTCCACAGCGCCAACAAAAAAGCGGCAGCTGCCGCCAGAACCGCGGAACGGGAAAGCACGGTCATTCCTTCTTTCGTCTGCTGAACTAGGATGTTACCGCAACGCCGGGCGTTGCAACGTGCGCGGGAAGGGTTGCCCGCGAGCCGTTAGAATCGGTGCATGAAACTCCTGCAGGGACAGGCTGCTCTGGTTACAGGCGGCGCGAAACGGATCGGCCGCGCCCTCGCCATGGCCCTGGGAGCCGCGGGGGCGCGGGTGGCCATTACCTACCGCGACTCCGAAGCCGACGCCCGGAAAACCATCGCAGATCTCGAAGCCGCCGGCGTGGAGGCTTCGGCGGTGCGAGCCAATCTGGGCCACCCCGAGGAGATTCGGGCAGCGGTCAACGAGGCCGTAGCCCGCATGGGCCGCCTCGACATCCTCGTGAACAACGCGGGCCGCTTCGAGACTGCTCCCCTCGAATCCATCACCGTCGAGCAATGGGATGCGATGTTCGAGACCAACACCCGCGCACCGTTCCTCACCGCGCAGGCCGCGTATCGGCATCTCAAAGCCGCGCGGGGACGCATTATCAACATCGGCTCGCTGGGCGGGATGCATCCGTGGCCCACGCACGCGCATTACTGTACCTCGAAAGCCGCGCTGCACATGCTGACGCGCAGCATGTCAAAAGCCTGGGCGCCGGAGATCAGCGTGAACTGCGTCGCGCCAGGCATGATCGTCACTGGGGAGGTGACCTCGGAATACGAGCCCTTTGCCCGGCGGACGCCTATGAAGCGCAACGGCACCGTCGACGACGTAGCCGCGGCTGTGATGTTCTTCGCCACCGGCCCGCACTTCATCACCGGCCAGGTGCTCAGCGTGGACGGTGGGCTTGGGCTTTAGACGCCAAGGGCCTGTCAACACGATTCAACTCGACTGGGATGGATCGCGTTGAGCGCGGAAGTCCGGCCAGACCAGCCGGAGTCCGAAGGCCGTGAAGCCCCACCGCGTGGGACGACAACCAAGAATAACCGAAGTTTCTCCGCAACCCGGAAGTGACGGGCAACTTCATTTTCATCGGCAAAGCCCTGGTTCGAGCTGGAATCGCCCGGTCCTCGCGCGGAATTATCTTCCTTAGTGAATGCCACGAACGTTGGCGTGCGCATGAGAGGTGATCCCTCGCAGCGCAAACTCCCGGAGCAGATTCGTCCCTGCCATGCCCCCAATCTCGATCAGCCCGTTCGTAAAAATCAGGACCGCGCCCTCGTTGGGTTCCGGATAGTACAGGTTCGAGAGGCTCCCCGCGGCAAAATCTCCCCCAATGTGCGAGAAGTCAAACTCAGGTTTTCCATTATCGCCGCGGCAGATGAATGCCGACTTGATCGCATAAAGAGCCCGCGACCGAATTGTCCCGGTTCCCTTGTAGAAGTACCGGGGATCCTGATGGAACAGCGACGGGAGCAAGGCGCTCCCGATCATCCGGCTGTCGAAATCGTTCGCGTACTGCGCGGCAAACCGCTTGCCAAATCCGGCAAACCCGGTGCCGTAACCGGGATAGACGTTCTTGTACCCTTCCCCTCCGGCGATCGCTGCCGCCCCCGCAAAAGTGATCGGATCGATCTCCGACCGAAAGGCCAGCTGGAACTTCTGCTTCGCATGCAATGGCACAGCGTGCCAGTCAAAGCTGCTGTAGAAGTTGGGAATCACGCCCAGCACCCGCTGGCTCTCCTCGGCGTGGACTTGCAAGGTGGCCAACTGTTCCTCGTTTGCATACACGCTCACTTCCTGCACGCCCCCGTTCACCGGCAGGATCACGTTCCGGAGGTAGCGGATCTCGCCGGCACGCAGCACGAGACTCGGCGACGTGAAGCTCCCCATGCCGGCCGCGGAAACCGTCAGGCGATAGCGGTCCGCCGGCAATCCGGTAAACGTAAACTGTCCGTTGGCGCCCGAAACTATCACTCTTCCCGGCTCGCCCCCGGAACCGGATAAAACCACCCTCGCCCCTGCGACTCCCTCCCCGTTGGGGTCGAGCACCGTCCCTGCGAGAATCGCAGGATCAGCCGGTCCAGCAGTATCCGGCGCCTGGCTGCCACGGTCCGGAGAAGACGCCGACATGCCCGGAGCGTCAGGCAAATTCTGCCGGGAGGCGGAGGCACCCGTTATCTGGGCGTGCACGGAGCCACAGGCCGTGAGGGCAAGGATCAGCGCAAAGGAGCGGCTCGCCGCCACGCCGGGCTTAACCCTGCCGCGAACACGCTGGCAATACGATGGGAGTAACACTTCATCTCCTCAGATGCTTCTTCAAACCCAACCCATCAGGGTGCAGCGGACGAGGAAATGCGTCCGTGCGGTCGAAGGCAGAGCCACGCGCCCATACGACTCCCCCAAGGGGGTCCGCGTCAACACGTTCGTCGCCCGTCTGACGATCTCTTCATCCCGAGAACAGCTATCAGAGAACAGCTATCCTCCTCACCCAGCTATGCTTGCCGAGCAGCCGACCCGGTCTGGCGCGCCTGGGGCGGGCAGATGAAGCGAGCCGCTGGCCTCTGACTCAAGGAATGCTCGCCGGACACGTTCGAAGAAAGCGCCAGCCCCGAAATCGGCAGCTATTTCCGAGCGCCCAGGAAGCACCTTTACCGTGCCTCGAATCGTCACACGGACACCACGCGCCAGAATCGCCTGCAGCGCCGATGCTACCCGGTATTGCTCCCAGGAGAACTTTTCCGTCAGGACGATCTCCGCGTCAATCTCGTCACAGGTTGCAATCACGTCTTCGCTCATCGCCCTTTCGAGCGCCAGAGCCGGCGTGCCGCGACGTTTCGGGAATTGAAGCGCGGAAATCCAAACATTTGTATCGATGACGACGATCACCCGTTCGACCGTACCTTACGACGGCGCGGCTTTTCGGCACGCACTTCTTTAATGAGCCGGGGCACATCGGCCTGGGTGTAGCCTTGGGGATTCCGGCCTGCCGCATATTCGCCCAGTTCGTCCAGCGTCCTTCGCGCGTGCTGTGCGGAGTACGTGCGGAACGCCTCACGGAATAGCTCGCTCATGGTTCGGCTGTCCCGCTGAGCAAGCGCCTCAGCTCTTTGTGCAAGTTCAGGCGGCAGGCTGATCGTGTAGACCTTCGATTTCCTTGCAGTAGCAGTAGCCATTCCCAAATGTTACACCGTGATGGATTCCATTACAGCGGACGGGCACTGTGCGGTGACGAGCCACAGCGGCCGGGGCCAAACGCTGATCCACGTGGGACACGAAACAGGCTCCCGGCGAACTCGTCAACAGCCGCATGGCTTAACGGTGGGATGGAAATTTCCCCAGGGCTAAGCGTTGGATAAATGAGACGCTGCCGTGGAGTTTCTGACCCGCTGCGGTACAATCTCGATGTTGGCGGGTTGGCGGAACTGGCAGACGCAGGGGTCTCAAAAACCCCCGAGAGCAATCTCATATCGGTTCGATTCCGATACCCGCCACCATCTGGCGTCTTCCCCAACAATCAATGAAAGAGATTTCCAGGGCGACCAGTCGGAGCCGAGGCTGATTCTTGTAAAAATGTCGAAATTTGCACATTTTCTTACACAGTTTCCAGCGCATCGCATGTATCGAGCTTAAAGTAAATCCTCTATATGAAGATGCAGCGGACTCAAAATCCACCGGCCCTTGCGGCCATGGGGGTTCGACCCCCCTCCCGGCACCAACGTCAAGCTTCATAGAGTGCGTAGGCAAGGGAAGAAACTTGCGGCAGGCTATGTGGCGTTTCTCCGCCGACCCTATGCCGTCGCGAGCTGCGCCTCCTCCGCGCGCTCTCTGCCGCGGGCCGGTCCGCGCTCCGCGCCGCTGAGGCGGACGCTCACCACTTTCGAGACGCCAGGCTCCTGCATCGTCACGCCGTAGATCATATCCGCCGCCATCATCATGCGCCTGGAGTGGGTGACAAGGACGAACTGTGTGCCCTCGGACATGGCGCGGAGCATGTCCGCCAGACGTCCGACGTTCGTCTCGTCGAGCGGCGCATCCACCTCGTCGAGAACGCAGAATGGGCTGGGCTGGAACAGGAAGATGCCGATGAGCAGCGACAAAGCCGTCAGGGCCTTTTCACCGCCGGAGAGCAGCAGGACATTCTGCAGCTTCTTACCCGGCGGCTGCGCCACGATGTCGATGCCGCTGTCGGCCACGTTCTCTTCGTCGGTCAGACGCATGAATGCCTGTCCGCCGCTGAAGAGCTTGCTGAACGTGGTGCTGAAGTTTTCATTGATTCTGGCAAACGCTTCGTCGAATTTGGTGCGCGAAATCTCATCGATTTCGCGGATGGTCGCCTGGGTATTGTCGATGGAGTCGAGCAGATCCTTGCGCTGGGTCTCCAGAAACTCGTGACGCTGCGCCGTTTCGTTATACTCCTCCAGCGCCATCATGTTCACGGGGCCCATGCCTTCCAGCTTTTGCTTCATTTCGCGGCACGCCTGGTCCTCGCCTGCGAGGATTTCTCCCTCGACACGCTCGATCGCGGCGTCCTCGCGCAGCAGCGCGGCTTCCACGCCCAGATCGGCGATGCAGGTTTCCTCAGCGTGGCGCAGATCGGCGGCCAGAGCCGCAGCCTGGCTGCTGGTTGAGCCGCGGCTCTCGCGCTGCGCGTCGATCCCGGTCCGAAGCGCCTTCAGGTCATGTTCCATTGTGGCCATCTCGGCTCGCAGCGCGGCAATCTGCCGGTGGGCCTCGGCTGATTCGCGCTGTGCGGTCTCACGCGCCTCGGCCAATTGCTGGCGCGCGCCCGCCAACTGCTCGTTTTCGCGCGCGCGCTGCTCCTGCTCGGCCTGCGCCGCGGCCAGCTGCTGGTCGATCTGGGTGACACGGAACTCCAGTTCGCGGAACATCCGATCGATGCGCTGGAAGGCCGCCTCCGCGCCGCGGCAGCGCTCCTCCAGGCCAGCCAGTTCGGCAGAGAGCCGGGCTGCTTCCTGCTGGGCTGCTTCACGGGTGGCGCGCAGTTCAGCCACGCGGCGCTGGAGCTCCTCGATACCGGCTTCCGCCGCCTGATAAACCGCCTCCATCTGCTGGGCCTGGTCGCGCCGCTGCTCCAGAAAAGCTTCCCTGCTCCCGCGCGCATCGCGGTTGCGGTCGCTCTCGATGGTCCACTCCTGCAACCTCCGTTCGAGCCTCTGGGCTTCCATTTCCATCTGGCGGAGCGCGGCGCTCTGGTTGGCGCTGTCGCGCTCGGCGAGGCGGCGCTCTTCAGATTTAGCATCCAGCGTCTTCGTGAGGTCAGCCAGCTTCTTGGCCAGGATGAGAGCCCGGGTTTCCGCTTCGCCCAGTTCGCGCTCCACCATCGTGAGCTTCTGCAGGGCCTCTCGGAGCTCGCGCTTGAGGGCCAGCGGGCCTTCCGCGCCCGGCTTGCCGCCCGTGACCGTCACATTGTGGAAGCACTCCCCCGAGGGAGCGAGGAAGAACGCGCTCGGATTCTCCAGGGCCAGGGTCCGAGCCGTCTCCGAATCGGGAGCAACATAGCCTTCGCGGAGCTTGGGCAGAATCACTTCCAGTGAGCGGCCGAAGCCATCGAGAACGCGAATGCAGTTCCGCAGGGGGACAATCGGCTGCGCCGTTTGGCGCGGAGGCCGCGCATCCTCCGTGACAAAGGAGAACTTCGCCTGCGAATCCTCGGGATGCACCAGGAAGGTGGCACGGCCGTCGACGCCGGTTTTGAGGAGGCGCACGCCTTCGTGCGCCGAATCCCAGCTCCTGACCACGATGTAATTCAGTTCATCGCGCAGGAACTCGTCGACGACGCTCTCATATTCTCCGGTGACTTCCAGAAAGTCCGCCAGGGTGCCCACCGGCGCGAGGGCGCCACCCAGGGAATTCTGGCGGAAGAGGTTACGCACGGTATCGGTGGAGTAGCTGTGCTCGCGGATGAGAGCCTCGAGTGAATTTCTGCGTCCGGTCAGGGTCGCGTGTTCCGCGCGCAACTGGTCGGCATGGCGCTTAGCCTGCTGCTCGTCGGTGCGGCACGCATCGATTTCGCCGCGCAGCGCGGCCATCTCAGATTCGACGCGCCGGAGGGTTTCCGTGACGCTCTCAAAGGTGAGCGAGACCTGACCGCGCTCCGCACCCAATTCCTCGAGGTCGCGGCGGGCGGCGTCCATCTCAGACGCAAGGCGCTCGGCGTCGCGCTGGAGCGCAGCCAGCGCTTCTTCGCCCTGCGTGATCTGGTTGCGCGTTCCCGCAAGCTCGGCCAGCACCTGAGCCGAATGGCGTCTTCCGGACTCCCACTGCTGCTCAGCTTCGGCCACCGCGCCGATGGCAGCGCGCAACGCTTCCTGCTTCGCGCGCGCTTTCTCGCGAAACTCCGCCGCTTCATGCGCCGCGGTATCCAGAAAGGACTTTTGGGTTTCGCGCTCAGCGCTCATGCTGCGCAGATGCTCGGCTGCCTGCTCCAGCTCAGCCAGGGCCGCGGTTTTCCGCGTCTCCAGCTCGGCGATGCGCTCCTCGTTTGTCTGGCGCCGCGTATCGGCGCGCTCCATCTCCACGGCACGCTGATTGGCGCAGGTCTCGGCGTCCTTTGCCGTATCCTCAAGCAAGTAGCCGCGCGAGGTAAGAGCCTGGTGCTCCGTCTCCAGCGCCGTCACTCTTTCCGCACCTGCGTCGATACGCGCAGTCAGATCCGCAATCTCGGCATCCAGCGCGGCGTGCTGCGCATCCATCTGCGCGATTTTGCTGGCCAGCACGACCTTCAGCCGGGTGCGCATCTCATCGCGAAGTTTTGCATAGCGTTCCGCCTTGGCCGCCTGACGCCTGAGCGAGGCCATCTGGCGCGTCACTTCTTCAAAGATGTCGTTTACGCGGGCCAGATTCTGCTTCGCCTGTTCCAGGCGCAGCTCGGCCAGGCGCTTTTTCGTCTTGAAGCGGGTAATTCCGGCAGCCTCCTCGATGATGGCCCGGCGGTCATGAGGACGGGAGCTGAGCAGCTGCCCGATGCGCTCCTGTCCGATGATCGCATAGGATTCAGGGCCGAGGCCTGTGCCCATGAAAATGTCCTGAATGTCGCGCAGGCGGCAGAGCCTGCCGTTCAACAGGTACTCGCTGTCGCCGGTGCGGAAGAGCCGCCGAGTGATGACAATCTCGCCCTTTTGCGGGGTGCGGCTGAATTTCCTGCGGCGGATCCTGAGCACGACATCGGGAGGAGCGCCAGTCTGCGCGGTATCCGGCGATTCGCCGGACGCGGGCGCTTCGATACCCGGCTCCCCTGCGCCGCCCTCGAGGACGACTCCGGGCTGGGCATCCGCGATGATCTCGTCCGCCTCGGCTGCCCGCTCGGCACGCAGCTTCGCCTCGTCCCACTCCGGCTCGGCTTCATCGATCACCACTTCGGGTTCGGCCAGCAGCGAACCGCCTTCCCAGGCATCGGGGTCGACCAGCGTCAGCGAGACCTCGGACATACCCAGCGGCTTGCGCTCGCGCGTGCCTGCGAAGATAACGTCCTCCATTTTGCCGCCGCGCAGGCTTTTGGCGCTCTGCTCACCGAGCACCCAGCTCACGGCATCGAGGATGTTCGACTTGCCGCATCCATTGGGGCCGACCACAATGGCAATTCCCTGCCCCTGCACAGAGACTTCAGTGCGATCAGCAAAGGATTTAAACCCGAGGATCTGAATCTTCTTCAGCTTCAGCATGAGACAGCACTCCTGGGGCGGTTCCACGGCAGGTGGATTCCGCTCGATTCGGCGCTTCGGGAACAGAACGATCCTGGAGCGGATGGAGAGGGGATTGGGCGGGTATACGAGTGCCGGGCCATCAAGACAGACTGTAGCCTTCGGCTTGCGGCCGGGTCAACGGACACACCCCAACATCTTGTGGATAATAGGTTCGAAACCCAACTATTGGGCGGGGAGAACGGGTTAAATTCGATTCTGCGCAACGAGGGGACTCGCGCAGGTCGCCAGATTGTCCATACACTAGCCCCGTACCCGCCGGGCGGCAAGTGAAAATTCGGCCCATCCCGTACCTATCGTGGTTCGCCGATCCGGGCCGCGAAGATGACTTGAAGGTGAAAGTCGCCCCACCGATCCCGCGCACACCAGGCACCGGCATCCAACCAACGACCCCGGAAATGATCCGCATGCTGCCCTTCAAATACGGCATAACCGGAATCGCCGCGATCCTGCTTTTGTGTGGGCTGGCTGCGGCGCAGTCGCGGGGCGCCGGGGCCGGTCCCCCGCCGGTACAGAATGCAGGAGCCAAGGCGATCACGTTCACCGTAGTGGACGAGAACGGGCTTGCGATTCCCGGAGCGGCGATCTCCGTCTCGCAAGAGGGCCAGCCGGCGGTACAGCTTGTCACCGACTATGCTGGACGCGCTTCGTGGACTCCGGGGCAGTCAGGGCGCTTCAGCGTTACGGTGTCCAGACCCGGGTTCTACGAGACTTCAGCGGACGGTCTCAGCGCCCTGGACACCGCCGTTAGGCTTGCCCTGCATCACGAACAGCTCATCCAGCAGCAGGTGAACGTGACCGCATCGAGTCCCGGCATCGACCCGCAGGAGATCTCGAATCGCATGACACTGACCACGCAGGAGATCGTGAATGTCCCTTATCCGACGTACCGCGATATCCGGAACCTGCTGCCCTTCACGCCGGGGGTGGTGGCGGACAGCATTGGCCAGATCCACGCGGCAGGCGGCAACACCTGGATGACGCTGGACACGCTGGACGGATTCGATATCCGCAATCCCGTCTTTGGGACATTCGATCTGCTCATCAGCCCGGATTCAGTCCGCTCCATTGACACGGAAACGACTCGGTACCCGGTCCAGTATGGGCGCAGCACCGCGGGGGTTGTCGCTTTCGCAACGGGCACGGGCGACAACAAGTTCCGCTACGATGCGACTAATTTCCTGCCGTCGTTCCGGAACCAGAATGGGCTTCGTTTCGACACGTTCGAGCCGATCATTACTTTCTCAGGCCCGCTCATAAGAAACCGCGCCTGGTTCTTCGACGGGTTCGAACTGGAATACAACGATCAGTATTTTCCGGGGCTGCCCTCGAATGCTGACACCAACCACCTCTTGCGCGGGAGCAATCTGCTGAAGCTGCAGACCAATGTGGGTTCGGCCAACAGCCTGATGGCGGCCCTGCTTGCCAATGACTACCACTCGCCCTACGACGGACTCTCCACGCTTACCCCGCAGGCAAGCACGGCCAACCACGACATTCTGGTGTGGCTGCCGTATGTGCGGGACCAGCAGAGCTTTAAGAACGGAGTGATGGTGGATTTAGGCTTCGGGGACCTGCACTATCGCGACGGATACGAGCCGCACGGGAACACGCCCTACGATCTGACGCCGAACGAGGCCAGCGGCAGCAGTTTCGAGACGCAGACGTTCCGCACGCAGCGGGTGCAAGGATATGCCGACGCGTTCTTTCCGCCGCGGCACTGGGCCGGCGCGCACCAGATCCGCGCCGGCATCGACGTGGCGCACATCGGATTCACCGACTCGGCCGCGTTTGCTCCTGTGAATTACCGGCGCTTGGACGGATCGCTGAGCCGGCGCACGACATTCCCCACTTTTCCGATCTCGACGCTCCATAATGCCGACGCCGGATCGTATGTCGAAGATCGGTGGACTCCCCGGGCTGGGCTGCTTATCGAGCCCGGGTTGCGGTTCGACTGGGACGAAATTGTCCGGCACCCGCTTTTTTCGCCGCGAATCGCCTTCAATTACTCGCCGCCGGGGCAGGAGAACACGACGAAGATCAGCGCCGGGATCGGCGTGTACTACGCGCAGACCGACCTCGCGTACCTGGCCAGCGCCCTCAATGGGGTCCGGTACGACACGAACTACGCCGCGGACGGGATCACGCCCCTGGGGCCGACGGAAAAGACGACCTTCACGGCAAACGAAGACCTGCTCCGCCAGCCCCGGGCGATCAACTGGAGCGCCGGCATCCAGCACAAGCTTCCGTGGAATATTTACGCCGGGTTGAACTACATGGAGCGGCGCACGACAGATTTACTGGTGTACGCGAATCAGAACGGGACGGGCGCGCAGCCTGGCAACTATCTGCTGACAAACAATCGGCGGGACAGGTTTCACTCGATTGAAATCGACGCGCGCAAGAGCTTCAGGGGCGACTACACGCTGTTCGCGTCCTATACGCACTCGTCGGCGACCACAAACGCGGCGCTGAACTATGCTCCGGCCGGGGGGACAACTCTGGGGACGCCGTATTCGGGGATGCCGTCGAATTTTGGAGTTCAGCAAAGCGGACCGCTGCCGTGGGACACGCCAAATCGAGTTGTGTCCTGGGGATGGCTGCCCGCGTGGGCTCCTTTTTTCCCTTCCATCCGAAAGAGCTGGGATTTCGTCTACACGTTTCAATGGAACACCGGGTTTCCTTTTGACGCGGTCGATCAGAACCAGGTGCTGGTTGGAACTCCTGGAACTTACCGGTTTCCGAGTTTCTTCGATTTCAGCCCAGGCCTGGAGTGGCGTTTTCACTTTCGCGGCAAATACTTCGGACTTCGCGGCACGTACCTGAACGCGACGAACAGCCTCGATCCGTACGTAGTGAACAACAGTGTGGACTCTCCGCAGTTCCTGACGTTTTCGCAGCCGCTGGGCAGCGCATTCGTGACCCGCATCCGGCTCATCCAATCCTCGAAATAGCCGGAGGAGCGGCTCTGGCACCGATTGGGGACGTGCTTCGACTTCCTGCGGGGAGGGGCCGTGGAGGGCTAATTTCCCCGAGGGTCGTGGTATCTTGCTGTTTACGCGGCGTTGTCAACGCGGCGCGTGCTGTTCAGCATCCCACTCATGCGGTACAGGCACGGCCGTGGAGTCAGCTTGTCAGCCCCCATCGCGGCTTTCTATAATCCGTCATCATCCAGCAGTCGGGGCCGGAGAGCGATGAATCAGAGGGCGGCGGTCGGATTTGAGGGTATCGGGCAGGACTGCCCCAAAAGATTTGGGTTCAGAACTAAAAAGATCTCCCAGGAGCGTTGAATGAAGAAGCTCGCGATTGCCACGGTTGCACTGATCGGCCTTGGCTACCTCGCGATGGTGGGTTCGCCCGCCCTCGCGCAAACCGCATCGAATCCCTGCCAAGGCATCACGATCAAGGATCCCGCAGAGTACAACGCCTATACCAACGCCATCAGCCAGTCGACACCGCAGGCGAAAGCGCAGGCGATCGAGGCGTTCCTGAAGCAATATCCGAACAGCGTGGTGAAGGTGGACCTGCTCAACACGCTGATGGCCATCGATCAGTCCATCAGTCCGCAGGCGACTCTGGACGCCGCGAAGCAACTGGTGACCGCTGATCCGACTAACCTGCGGGCGCTTTTTGTCATGGTTTATCTGGAGCACCAGCAGGCCAACGGCAATGTCCAGCAACTGGACCAGGCGGCAGCGGACGCCGAGAAGGGCCTTGCGGCTACCAAAGGCCAGTGCATGTCAGAGGCGGATTACGAGAAGACGAAGGATGCCGTAACGCCGACCTTCTACAGCGCGATCGGGGCCGACAAGTTCGCGAAGAAGGACTACTCGGGCGCCGTCGAGGCATACACCAAAGAGCTGCAGTCCTATAAAGACCCGACGAAGACCACCGTGATGCCGGTACCGGTAGACACATACTATCTCGGGCAGTCGTATCTGAATCAGAACCCCCGCGATTTGAAGAACGCTATCTGGTTCCTGCTGCGCGCGGCGAGCTTTTATCCTCAGGCCAAGACACAGATCGAGTCTGCAGCCGAATACTGGTACAAGAAGTACCACTGCTCGGTGACGGACGCGAGCTGCATCAACGGCAATCCTCCGCCGGGTTTCACGGACATTGAGCAACTGGCTTCCGTGCCCGCCAATGTCTTCCCGCCCGCGGCTTACAACCCAACGCCGGCGCCTCCTCCGCCGTCGCCCGCCGATCTGGCACACCAGGCGATCGCCAGCACGGCTGGTTGCGCCGGGGTAACGCCGACGCCGCCGCCGTCTGCTCCGGCGAATGGCGCCGAAGCAGGGGCAACGGCACCGGCCGCGCCACCGGCTCCCGCAGCTGCACCCGCGCCGGCTGCGCCGGGAACGTTCCCGGCGGCCTGCACCGACTCGCTGAAGAAGACCCTTGGCCTGTCGGACGAGGAGTTCATCCTGGCGAACGGCGACACGCAGGACCAGCAACTGATCTGGAGCATCATCGACGGGGTCACTGCGCAGGTTCCGGGTGTGGTTGTTTCGGCTGCACCGGACGGCACTTCAGTCCAGCTTGCAGTGTCGCAGGATGCCCAGCAATCCAACACCGCGGACTTTACGATCAACATGAAGCCCGCGCTGAAAGCGAAGCAAATTCCGGCGGCTGGAGCCAAGGAGACGTATATCGCCACTTTCGACTCCTACACCCAGAAGCCGCTCATGATCATCATGAAGGATGGAACGCCACCCGCACCGACTCACCATGCTCCGGCGCACCATCCGATCCACCATCACACCGGGAGATAGTTGGTCGACCGGTTTCCAGCCCTGAGGGCAGCCCGCGCGGCTGCCCTTTTTGCTGCTACATTAGAAGAGGAAATGTCCCTCCCGATTCCCAGGAGATGTGCGGCGATCGCCGCCGGCGTTATCCTGAGCGCATTCGCCCTGGCCGCCAGCGTTCCCGTTTACTCCCAACAGAGTTCTGGCTCCGCGTGGATCAGTCTCGACCATCGCTCCGCCGCGGGGATGAGCGCCGCGGACGCTGCCCGTGCTCTCGCCAAGGGCAGCGCCATCACTCAGGAAGCCGCCTTCTTCGGGTACGATCTTTCGCTTCCGGGCTGGCAACACGACCAGATTGGCTGCCCATTCATGCCCGGCGATATCCTCCTTCAGTACCGCCGCACCGCGCGCAATGGCAGCCTGTTCCTCTTCACGGCGACGGTTCCGCGTGGGCGGGGACGCGTGCAGGTGGTACCGGTCCTCTATGGCAACGCGACGCCGTTCAAAACCGCGGTGGGCAGCGAGCGCAGTTTTTCCGTCTTCAACCGGGCCGTTCCCCATTCGATCGCGGAAAAGGAACTGGCGCCCGGCGGATCGTGGCTGCGGCTGGGCCTGTGCTACACGGCGATCGCGGGGGCGGAGTCTCGCGTGCCGCGGGATACGGATACGAATCCCGCCCTGGTGCGCGCTCCCGCTCCGACTCTGCGGATTTCCGAGAAGAGCCGCAGCACCAGCGTCTCGTTCACAGACTGCAATGCACCGCACCAGTACACCGTCTGGGATCTTACCTTCGACGGCCGCGGCCGCATCGTTGCCGCGGGTACTACCTCTCTGTCGGACTATGCAGCTCGCGCGGTCAACGGCAAGGCACCCAGACAGAAGTTGCTTCCGGAACCGGCCCAACCCGAGCAGAAGCCGATACCGCCTGGAGTCCATCCAAAAGCAGAACCCATTCCTCAGTAGCAGGGTCCCCGGGATTCGCGCTACCGATTTGTTCATTGCATGCAAGTTCTTTGCATGCGACCTTGCGCCGTGAACAGGCGCGGCCTACTATGCATCGCGGAGGGTGCCGATGGACTCTGACCGGATCGAGATTCGCATCGAACTCCCCTTTTCGATAGCCCGTGTGTGGCGCGCCCTGACGCTCTCCGGGGAATTCGGCGCGTGGTTTGGCGTGCGAATTGACAGCCCCTTTGAGCCTGGCCAGGAATCGACCGGCCAGGTGGTCGCACCGGGAATGGAGCACCTTGCCTGGCGCGCCGTGATTCAGGACATGGAACCGCAGCAGTACTTCGCCTACACATGGCATCCATACGCTGTCGATCCCGGCCACGATTATTCCGAAGAAGTGCCGACACTCGTCGAATTCCATCTGGCAGCCACCCCGGTCGGGGGAACCGCACTCACGCTGACGGAGTCCGGATTCCAGGATCTTCCGGACGCGCGCCGAAGCGAAGCCTATGCGATGCATCAGCAAGGCTGGCTACAGCAGATGAAGAATATTCGGGCTTATCTGGACCTGCACCCGTGAGCAGAGGATGAGCCGTTCAGCCGGGCGGTCGAGAAGCCTGACTAACCGACGAAATCCACGGTGACTGGGCGTGGAATGATGCCGCGCTCATGGCCCATGGCCAGCAGCAGGCGGATCGCCTCGCGGCCGTCCTCGCCATAGTTCAGGGTGCGCTCGTTGACATACATGCCGACGAACTTGTCGGCGAGGCTGGTATCCAGGTCGCGCGCAAACTGCATGGCGTAATTCAGCGCCTCGCTCCGGTGGTCCAGCCCATATTGAATGCTGTCTCGCAGCGCCTGAGCGACGGTGAGCATGGGGCCCTCGCCGAGGGAGCGGCGAATGGCGTTTCCACCCAGGGGCAGGGGCAGTTTTGTCTGTTCGCGCCACCAAGCGCCAAGATCGAGGACGCGCTTGAGCCCGCTCTGCGAATACGTCAGTTGCCCTTCATGAATGATGAGTCCCGCCGCGAAACTGCCGGCAAGGACCTGGGGAATAATTTGATCGAACGGCACCACCACGGTCTCGATCTCCGGGGCAAAGAGCTTGAGTGCAAGGCAGGCGGTGGTCAGGGTTCCGGGAACCGCGATGCGCACTTTGCGGATCTCATCCAGGTCAAAGGGTTTTGTGGCGACGACCATTGGCCCATAGCCCTCGCCCACGGATCCTCCGCAGGCCATCAGCGAGTAGTTCTCCTGCATATACGGGTAGGCATGGAATGAAATGGCCGT
>DAHUYD010000106.1 GCA_027315385.1 Acidobacterium sp. | reverse complement strand
GGCGCCCGCCTCGGCTAGCTTTTTGACGGCGGTGCACGTGTAGGGCGGATGGTAGCCTTCCAGGATCTTCGAACCGGCTGTCGCGGGCATGCCCTGAACGGTCAGGACGTCCTTAATGCCGAAGGGCACGCCCGCCAATGGCGGCAGCGGATCGCCGGCGGCGGCGAGCTGGTCAACGTGGGCGGCCTGAGCCAGAGCGAGCGTGGCGTCGACGGAGAGGAAGGCGTGCACGCCAGGGTCAGCTTCGGCGATGCGGGCGAGCGCGGCTTCGGCGACGGCGGTCGCGGTGATTTCGCGGCGGGCGATAGCCTGGCGCAGGCTGGCGATCGAGGGCGGCGTCGCAGTCAGACTCGGAGTCGGGGTCATCGTTCGATCACTTTTGGAACTTTGAAGTAGACGCCGTCGCTTTCTGGCGCGGACGCCGTCACCTGGCCGCGCGGCAGGCAGGGACGCGGCAGGTCATCGCGCAGAACGGAAAGCTTTTCGGGAGCCATATCGGTGGAGGCGGCCAGAATTTCCGCAACCTGGGCCATGGGGGCGACGTGCGTAGTGTCCAGCTCGGCAAGCTGGGCGACGTAGCCGAGGATGGCGCTGAGGTCGCGGCTCATGCGCGATTCTTCGTCGGGACTCAGTTCCAGGTTGGCCAGTTCCGCCACACGGCGGACATCCGCGATGGAACCGCGTTCGGCATCGGACGCATTCGACATGGGAACAGTTTACCCGGTTGCTGCGTAGAGGAATTCGAAGGCGGCGATCCCGGGCCGCCGGCGGAAGCCATCGGGATGCGTCGGATGACAGTTGACAGACGTGCCGCCACGGATACAATCTGCCCCATACGGCTCAAGAAGACCCCATGAGTACGGCCTGCAAGCATCCGAAAGTACGCGTCGTCTCCCGCGACGAGGATTCCGAATACGTTGAGTGCCTGGACTGCGGGGAGGTGTTCGAGTCCGGCGAGTTCCGCGATATGCAGATCGAAGAAAGGCAGGCTGAAGAGCAGGAAGAAGAGACAGCCTAGCCAGCTAAGAGCCGGTCAGGAGAGGAGAGTTCAGCTCAGAACCGGTTCGCTGAAAACTGGTGAGCGGTTTTCCATTCTTGCTTCTCACATTGCAATCTCGCCGAGAATATCCTCGGGGCGGCGACCCTGCGCCCGCAGAGCGCGGATGGAGAGCGCGTCGTGGCGCTTGGCGAGCCGCTCGCCGTGCTCGTCGAGGACAAGCGGGCAGTGGTACCACTGCGGAGGTTCCCATCCGAGGGCACGACAGATCAGGATTTGCCGCGCGGTAGAGAGGAGCAGGTCCGCGCCGCGGACCACTTCGGTGATTTGCATCTCGTGGTCGTCGGCGACAACGGCGAGCTGATAGGCGGGCACATCGTCGCGCCGCCAGACAGCGAAATCGCTGAAATCGACGCCCGCGACGAAGCTCTGCCGCCCGAGATGTTCGTCTGTGAAGGATATCTCTTCGCCATCGAGGACGCGGAAGCGCCAATTCACGCCAGTTGGTGTGTCGTAGCCGCTGGGGGGTGGTATGCCGGGATTTGGGCGGCAGGTTCCGGGATACATCGGGGTTTCGTCGGCTTCTGTGCGTGCCGGAGATGAGTCGTGGGGCGCTTCGGCGATGCGAGCGAGTTCGCGGCGAGAACAGGTGCAGGGATAAAGACATCCGGAGGCGAAGAGCTGCCGCCAGACGGCTAGGTAGCGCCCGCGACGCTGGCTTTGGGCGTACGGAGCAAAGGGGCCACCCATATCCGGACCCTCCTGCCAGCGAATGCCCAGCCAGCGGAGGTCTTCGAACATGGCGGCGGAAAAGTCGGGACGAGAGCGATGGGGATCGAGATCCTCATTGCGAAAAACCAGCCTGCCTCCGGCAAGGGCCGCGCGGCGATATGCCGTGTAAAAGGTGCGCGCATGCCCGAGATGAAGCAGCCCGGTGGGAGAGGGCGCGATGCGGCCGCGATAGGTCACGGACCAGTTTAGCGGCACCGGAGGCTGGCAATGCCCTGCCGGTCAGGCGGCTCGGCGCGAGGCTGCGGCGAACTCAGGCTCCTCACGGTCCTGGCGGGGTGCGAGGTATTCGAGCGAGCCTCCGCACGGCGTGGGACGGAGTGCCTCCAGCAGCAGTCCACCGCCCAGCCCAAACCAGATGGAGAGAAAAATCCGCGGAGCGCGCCATGCGTATCCTGCTCCGAATCGCGTGCCCAGCTGAATGGAGGCCACCACGACCGCGGCGGCGAAACCCGCAAGCGGAAGGGTAAGGATGGCGGCGGCAAGCGCAGGCAGCAGCCACCAGCCGAAAGCGACGGCCGGGAGGAGGAGCAACAGAGCGAGCGGCGCGAGCCAGGCTGCCGGGAAAGATCCGCGATAGCGGCTCATGAGGCGAAGGCGCGCACGTCCCTGCCGCACCATGTCCCTGAAGAGTTGGCCCGCGCGCGCGCGGGGCTGATCGTGCACGGTCAGTCGAGGATCGGTGAAGGCTGTGATCCCTGCGCGATGAAGTCGGGTGTTCAGCTCCTGATCTTCGCAGGCGTCAAACGATTCGTCGAAAAGGCCGATGCGCTCGAAAACCTCGCGGCGGTAGGTAGCGCCGCCACGCACGGCATTGATAAGACCAGCGTGGTTGGGGTCGCACTCCAGCAGATCGCGGCCGAGCCAGGAAGCGCGCGCCTGGGCGATGACTTCGCCGGCGTCGGTAGCAGCGGGCGCGAGCAACGGCTGCGGGCGGCAGAGACAACCGGCGGCTGTGCGCTGGAGCAGGGCTACGGAGTCCTCAATGAGATTGCGCGAGGGGACGGCGCAGTGGCCGTTGAGGAAGAGCACGATCTCGCCGTGGGCGACGCGGAGCCCGGCATTGCGACCGGCGCTCAGATGCGGATCTGGATTATCGAGAATGCGCACGGGAACTGCGCGGTCGGAAAAACGCCGGCGGACGAGATCGGCCGTGCCGTCGGTGGAATGACCGTCGACGACGAGGATCTCGTAACGATCGGGCGGATAATTCTGGGCCAGCACCTGGTCCAGCAACCGCGGCAGCGTCGCCCTCTCATTGCGGACGGGAATAATGACGGAGACGAACGGCAGCATCGATAAAGCGACTCCCAGTTGCTTCGATGCGGTAGGGGGCGCAGCGGTCTTCGATAGCGGCTGAATATAGCAATGTCGAAATTTCGCGCTAGTCCGACCACGGCGACGGCCGCCGGACCCAGCGGTGACGGCGCAGACGGGATATCAGGCCGGGATCGAGAGGCCCGGCGTCGCTGAGCGCCAAATTCGAGCGAACGTGGGCTTCTTGCCTCATGCCGACGATGACGGTGCTGACGGCCGGCTCGGCGAGGATGAAGCGGAGGGCGGCGTCAGGGAGCGCAAGGCCAGCGGGCAGGTCGGCGCGGAGCAGGTCGACACGGTCGAGAGTTTCGCTCAGGTTTTTCGGATTGAAGTAGCGGGCGCGCCAGTCCCCTTCGGGAAAGACGGTGTCGCGGGCAATCTTGCCGCCGAGCGAGCCTTCGTCGAGGGGCACGCGGGCGATGACACCGACGTTCAGCTCGCGGCACAAGGGAAAAAGCTGGTCCTCCGGGTTCTGGTCGAAGACGTTGTAGATAACCTGCACGGCGTCCACCAGGCCCGTGCGGATGGCCCGAATGCCGTTTTCCGGCTCCCAGCGATTGAGGCTGAGACCGAAGGCACGAATGATGCCGTCGCGCTTCAGCCTTTCGACGGTGGAGCGGAATTCGCGACGGTCGGTCCAGCCATCCTGCCACACGTGGAATTGAAGAACGTCGATGGTGTCGACGCCGAGGGCGCGGCGGATGCGGTCGGCGTATTCGAAGACGTGATCGGGCGGGAAGACGTCGTTATAGTCGGCGTTGGGCGCGGCGGGCCACTTGAGATTCTTCGGAGGAATCTTGGAAGCGGCGTAGATGCGCTTGCCGGGGTTGGCGACGAGTATCCTGCCGAGGAAGCCGTCGCTCTTGCCGTCCCCATAAGCCCAGGCAGTATCGAAGAAATTGCAGCCGAGATCGGCGGCGAGCTGGAGTGTGCGGAGGGATTCCGCGTCGTCGGAGCCGCTCCAGCCGCTCATGCCCCACAGGCCGCAGGCTATTTCGCTGACTTCGAATCCGGTTTTGCCGAGTGTGCGATAGCGCATAAAGCTAGGGTACAAGGTACAGGGGTCAGGGGGCAGGGGATCAGGCGCGGCGCATGGCGCGCCTCTTCACGAGAGCGATGGAGGCGAAGTAGACGAGGTAGCTGAGCGCGAAGAGCGGGGCGGCCATCTTCATGTTCAGTGTGATGGCGAACAAGACGGAGCCGAGGGTGAACATCCAGAACATCGACTCACCGAGAAAGGCCTGGCCCCAGCGGGGAGGCGCGCCGGAGGGCTGGAGACGGGGACGCAGGGAGGGCAGCAAACGAGGAACGGCCGCAAGATATCGAGCATAGGACTCGCCCTGAGATACGACCAGGGTCGCCTCCTCGCGCAGGATGAGGCGATATCCGAAGAACACCATGCCCACCACCATGAAGGCGAGGCCGAGCCGGCTGGCCATGAGCCCGACGCCGAGAGCCAGGAAGATGTTGGCGAAATAGAGAGGGTTGCGGGTGTAGCGGTAGGGGCCGTCGGCTACGACGCGCTCCGAGTGCTGCCGCACGTCGTGGACAACCTCAGTGCGGAGATAGGCGGTGGCCCAGGTACGGTAAAGAGACGCACCGGCAATGAGCAGGCTGGCGATGCCAAAGATGAGGCGCATCCAGTTGTTACCGGCGGCGCTGTTGGGATCGATGGACGGGGCCAGCGAGTGAAGGATCGCTTCCCCGGCGTTCGCGTGATCGACGCTGTAGAGAAAGAATCCGGCGAAGAAGATGAGGCCGAAGATCCAAAAGCGATATTTGAATTCGAAGCGGGTTGCGCGCATTCGGCCTCCGATTGCGGAAGGATAGCGCAAAAAGGCGCAACTCCGTCGTCGAGGAGGCGATGGAGAATCTGCGGGGCGAACCTTTGCGGTCAGTTGCTGTTGGTATTGTCCGGACGTCGATGCAGCGTAGGCTGGTCCGTATTGTTGCCGTTCGTATCGCTCACGCGGCGGAGCGATGGCCGGTTGGTGTTCTTCTGGATCAGACGACGCTTGTTCTCGATGCGGGCCAGGCGAGCCTTGACCTGGTTGAATTCGGAGGTCGTGACCAGGTATTCGTCTTTGGGAGGCAGGATGGTGGCGATTTCGCGCTCGCTGGCGATAATGCGATCCGGCGTCTGGGGATGGTCCTCGAAGACCTTAGCAACGGCGCCCGGCTTCTGCTTCTGCAGGTTTTCGATCTTCTCGAACATGCTGACCAGGCCCATGGGATCGTAACCGGCGCGGTACATGTACTGGATGCCAAGGTAATCGGCCTGGGCTTCGAATTCGCGGGAGAACTCGAGGAATGTGATGGGGATGAGGAGCTGAGCGCCCTCGTAGATGCCGTAGCCGGTCCAGCTATAGCCGGTCATCATGATGAGGGGCACCATGCCGATTTGGGCATAGTTGGCGCGCGTCATTTCGCGGGCGGCGTGGTGAGCGCAGACGTGGGCGGTTTCATGGGCCATGACACCGGCGAGCTCGTCTTCCTCGTCGGCGGCCAGGATGAGGCCGGAATCGACGTAGAAGTAGCCGCCTGGAAGAGCAAAGGCGTTGATCACATCCGAGTCAACGACTTTGATGGTGAAGGGCACCTTACAGTCGGAGTTGCGGACGATGTTCTGCCCGATGCGGTTGACGTACTCGTCGACGACGGGATCGGTGATAAAGCGGGTGCTTCGGTCGATCTGGTCGGCATACTGCTTGCCCATGCGAATTTCGGAATCGGTGGAATACCAGTTGCCCATGCCGCGGCAGCCGATGCACCGGGAGCCGACGGCGCTAACGTCCTGAATGCTGCCCTTTTTTACTCCAGGCATCGAACCGTCCGGCAGGGGCTGGACCTGCTTGAAGGGGTCGACGTTGGGGTCGAAATTCGGAGGCGGTTGGTCTTTGGCTTCTTCCTTTTTGCCCTTCTTGCCGTTCTTCGCGGTCTGGTCCTGCACCCCGGACTGGGAGGTGTCCGCCTGCGGGATATCGACTGGAGCGCTGACGTCCGGTTCAGTGGACGGAACCGGTGGGGCGCAGACATCGCCGCCGTCCGACGCGCGGCGGTGAAGGACGGGGCCGGAGCAGTCGCCGGCGGCAGCAGAGGACGCAGGAGCCGTGGCTGAAGCAGTAGTGGATGCGGGAGCGGGTGCCGTGGGGTTCTGCCCATAAAGACAAGCAACACAAAGCGCCAGACCGGCGAATGGCAACAAACTGAGGATTTTTCGTTGGATGGGCATGATGAACCCTCCTCCAGGGTGAAGGAACCCTTGCAGATGTTAGACGTAGTATGCGCCAGGAGTGTCGCCGTTGTCCCCAGGGAAATCTCCGGAGGCGCAGCGCTGTCAGAAGCTATTTATTTTACCGAACTATACTGGAGATCCGGGCCGCCCCAATACCCCATGCCCCTCAGGAGGCTGAATGATGTTCCCCGTGGCTGTACGGCGCAAAGCCAAGCGCCTCCATCGCCTGTACCGGGAGACGCGGCTGGTGGCGGTGGCGCTGAAATCGCCGCATCACCCGGTCTTCGCGCACGTGGTGGTGATCCGCCGATGCAATCTGGCCTGCACGTACTGCAGTGAGTTCGATACCGTATCGAAGCCCGTGCCGACCGAGGAGATGCTGGCGCGGATCGACCAGCTGGCGGCGCTGGGCACGACCGCCGTGACGCTGACCGGCGGCGAGACCCTGCTGCACCCGGAGGTTGAGAGGGTGATCGCACGCATCCGGCATCATGGAATGCTGGCGATCATGATCTCGAACGGCTATCTGCTGAGCGTGGACCGGATCCGGAGCCTCAATCGCGCCGGGCTGGACAGGCTACAGATCAGTATCGACAACATCGAGCCGGATGACGTGTCGATGAAGAGCCTGCGGGTGCTGGACCAGAAGCTGCGGTGGCTGGCGCGATACGCTGAGTTCCAGGTGCACATCCACAGCGTGGTGGGGGCCGGTACGGCAAACCCCGCCGACCTGCTGACGATCCAGCGGCGGGCGAAGGATCTGGGACTGGGCAGCAGCGCCGGAATCGTGCACGATCCGACGGGGAAGATGCAGCAGATCGATCAGGAATCGCGGGACGTCCTGACGGCGATCGAGCGCGAGACGAAGCCGCTGTTCAACTTTGCACGGCACAATCCATGGCGAAAGAATTTGCTGGACGGTAAGCCGAATGACTGGCACTGCCCGGCGGGCGGGCGGCACCTTTACATTTGCGAGGACGGGCTCGTGCACTATTGCATGGCGCAGCGGGGATATCCAGCCATTCCGCTGGCTCATTACACGCAGGA
>DAHUYD010000043.1 GCA_027315385.1 Acidobacterium sp. | reverse complement strand
CCCGGCGTCATCGCCAGCGCCACCCACGCATGGCGCTCCTCCAGGGAAACGCCCGCCCCCGCGCTCACTCCGGCACTCACTCGCTCACTCCTTCCAAAGCTACATACAGCGCTCCAGACAAAACTTCCGTCATCCTGAGCGGTCCAACCAATCTGTCATCCTGAGCGAAGTTTGGCGCGAACGCGGCAAACGCAGTCGAAGGACCTGCATTTCCTCCTGCATTTCCGCCGGAATTGGCACTCACCTCTCATCACACCCGCCCCACCACCCAAGGTCAAGCCAATCCGCGCATCCGCACGTTACCGAAGCCACCCCTCATTTACACTACCCAGTGCCCCTCCGCATCTCCGCCATCCGCTTCCTCAATCCCGCGCCCCTCATGTGGAGCTTCGAGCACGAGCCCTCCCGCTCCGCGCTCGCCGCCCGCTACTCCATCCAGGAAGACACCCCCTCCGAGTGCGCCGCGCGCCTCCACTCCGGCCAGGCCGACATAGGACTCATTCCCGTCGCCGCCCACACCTCCTCGCTCGCCGTCATCCCCGGCTGCGCCATCGCCTCACGCGACCACGTCCGCTCCCTCATCCTGGTCGTCCGTCATCCCGGCGGCGTTCAGCCCCAGGATCCCAGCCACGTCCGCCGCGTCGCTCTCGACACCGCATCGCGCACCACCGCCGCGTACACCCGCATCCTCTTCTCCCGCTTCTGGCGCGCCAGCCCCGAGTTCTTTCCTCATCCGCCCGACCTCGACGCCATGCTTGCCCAGGCAGACGCCGCTCTCCTCATCGGCGACCCCGCCCTGCTCGCCCTTGAAGACGCGGCAGCCCGGGAGCGCCGCACCGGCCAGCGCCTCCTCTATCTCGACCTCGCCCACGAGTGGCACGCCCTCACCGGAACCGTCTGGGTCTCCGCCTTCTGGTCCGTTCGCCCGGAAGCCATCGCCGCCTCCGGCCTCACCGCCGCTCAGGTCACCGGCGACTTCCAGCGCTCCCGCGACGAGGGCCTGGCGCACATTGACGCGCTCTCCGAGGAGTGGGCCGCCCGCCTGCCCCTCTCCCCCGCCGCCATCCATACATATCTGTCCGAGAACATCTGGTACCACCTCGACGATGCCTGTCTCGCTGGCCTCGAGCTCTTCTACCGCTATGGAGTCGAGTGCGGCGCCCTTCCCCAGGCTCCCCTACTCCACTTCCTTTAGACCGGCTACCGGAATCTGTTCCCTGCTGCCTGCACCCTCAACCCAGCCTTTCAGCGTCCAACCACCGTGTACTCAGCGGCCAAGGCAGCAAACTCCCACGCCAACAGGAAACTCGTCCCCGGCTGGATCATTCATCTCGGGGCTCTCGGCGTCTTCGGATCGGCTCTCGTCGACTCCTGCCCCATTCCCACGCCCCTGCCCGCGGTTCCCGACATCCTCATCGTCATCCTCGGCGCCAATGGCGAAATGCCCTGGCTCCTCGCCCTCTCCGGAGTCGCCGGCAGCCTGATCGGCGGCTATCTTACCTGGGAGGCCGGGAAAACGGGCGGCGAGGCGATGTTCCACCACTACATGAAGAACCGGCGCCGCTGGCGTGACCGCATCACCCGCTGGGTCAAGGGCCACGGCATGAGAACCATCGCCATTGCCGGCCTTTTGCCCCCGCCGCTGCCCACCATGCCCATCCTCATCGCCGCCGGAGCCCTCGGCACCACCCGCCGCCAGTACCTCGTAGCCTTCGGCGTCTCCCGCTGCATCCGCTATGGGCTGGAGGCGGCCTTCGCCGTCCTCTACGGCCACCAGATCCTCCACCTGTCCCGCGAATATCTCGCCGGCTGGTCCGCCCCCATCCTCTATATCTTCATCGGACTGTCGGTGGCGGCTGTCCTCTTCGGCATCTGGAAGTTCCGCCACGACGCCCACCGCCGCCAGAACTCGTCCCAGGAGCAAACCGGCTCCAAAGCCGCATAACCCCCGCAGTTCCGACAGGGTGGGTTCTGAACATCCACCGACACCCGGGTGCCCCACCCTTGTCGCCGCGGTTGCGACAGGATGGGCTCCGAACTTTCACCCACACCCCGGTGCGCACGCTCCACGCAGTAGGTGCGACGCAGATGAGCCCAGCACTGAAGTGCTGGGAAAGGTCACAAGAAGACGCGAGTCCCGGAGGGAAGACGCCCTCGGTCGCGCCCTGACGCCAAAACCGTCAAGCCCCGCGCCGGAAAACCAAAGTAATGACGCCTCATTGCACGGCACTTATCCCCACTAACTCGCCAAAATATTTGGCAGGCTAATTCTTTGGATTTGATATGCTGAACTTAGCTGAGCAAGACAGAAAGCCCGCCACCCGCGGGCTTTTCCCATGACTCCTCGCATCCTCCAGCCCGATCCCGCGGCGAGGGTCCGCTGGGCCTCTGGTTACCACTACGTTACATGTTGTCGAGTCCGTCAACAGCGTTAAAGCTCGCGGAATCAACGCCACAAAATTGGCCCCGTCAGAATATCAGCCGCCGGGGGGATTGGCGTCCCAACCAGGTATCGAATCCGTCTACGCCGGCGCCGCTCTCCGCGCCGTGAACCTTGTAGCCTGTAACCATGCCGAAGATTGACCATCTCGAATGCTCCCGCTGTCACCAGGCCGTCTCCTCTGAGACGCCGCGGACTGTCTGCCCCGCCTGCGCCGGTTCGCTCTACGTTCGCTACAGCTCCGCCGATCTGAAGCATGCGAAAAAGCCCGGCCCCGCCGCTCCCGCCTCCCTCTGGCGCTACGCCGATGTGCTGCCCGACGCCGATCCCGTCACGCTCGGCGAAGGCTGGACGCCTCTCCTGCCCAGCCGCCGCCATCCCGCCCTCCTCATCAAGGAGGAAGCCGACAACCCCACCGGCAGTTTCAAGGCCCGCGGCATGTCGCTCGCCGTCACCATGGCGCGCCACTATGGACTGAAGAAGCTCGCCGCGCCCTCCGCCGGCAACGCCGCCAGCGCGCTCGCCGCCTACGCCGCCGCCGCCGGAATTGATGCCCATCTCTTTATGCCGCGCGACGTGCCCATGGCCAATTACCTCGAAGGCATCGCCTACGGCGCGCACGTCACCCTGGTGGACGGGCTCATCTCCGACTGCGGCCGCCTGGTCGCCGAAGGCGCGAAGCGCGAAGGCTGGTTCGACGTCTCCACGCTCAAAGAGCCCTTTCGCGTCGAAGGCAAAAAGACCATGGGCTACGAACTGGTCGAGCAGCTCGGCTGGACCTATCCCGATGCGGTCTTCTATCCCACCGGCGGCGGCGTCGGCCTCATCGGCATGTGGAAGGCCTTCGAAGAAATGGAGCAGATGGGCTGGGTCAGCGGACGCCGCCCGAAGATGATCGCCGTGCAGGCCTCGGGCTGCGCCCCGGTCGCCAGGGCGTGGAAGGAGGGCGCATCCGCCTCAAAAATGTTCGAGAACGCAGCCACCTTCGCCGCCGGACTGCGCGTCCCGAAGCCCTACGGCGACTCGATCATTTTGGAAATCGTCCGCGAATCCGGCGGTACCGTCGTGGACTTGTCCGACGAGCAGATCCTTGCCTCGCTCCTCGACTGGGCACGCCACGAAGGCCTGCTGCTCTGCCCTGAGGGCGCCACCGCGACAGCGGCCTACGATCAGCTGTTGGCCTCCGGTTTCCTGAAGCCCGCCGACCGCGTGGTGCTGTTCAACACCGGCTCCGGCCTCAAGTACATCGATGCCATCGCCGACGCCATGCACCTCACCCGCCCCGCCGCCAAAAAGTATCCGCAAAGAACGCCGGTCGGCGGAATTATTACGCCCCAGTAGAACAGGTGACTCAAGGCTCATTCGGCGTCCCCTTCCAGGCGGCGGTCCTCGCGGAGTGAACGGTGATAATAGTCACAGCTTCCCCACTCCGGAAGCGGCACGATGAATCAATTCCCGAGTGGTGGAAAGTTGGTCTCAGGTTGTCAGCGGTGCTGATGGCAAAACTACTTGAGATTGAGCGTTCGGCTGGCTATGTGGACCCGCTGATGATCCGCCGGCTGGCCATGGAAGCTCAGGAACTGCTTCTGGATCTGGAGCGAGAGCAGGCAGCGGGACTCGGCGAAAATCAGCGATCCGGGCCGCCGGGCGAACCGTATTCAGGGGCCGGTGCTGGAAAAATGGCCGGGAGTTTCCCTCCTGCTCAAGTCGGTTCACCCCGCCCAACCCCCGCACCGCGCGTGAAGCCGCGGTCCTGGCCACACGATAACGAAGCTCGTCGGCCGGAGTCACCCAGTTCTGATGAAGGCTTGTCCCGTCTCCAGCCGGTCGACGGTGGGATAGCTGCGAAAATCAACTGAATTTGCAGCATGTTGGGCGGATTTCTCCGGCCTCAGCAGGTATACTCGATGTGCTTCTGGGAAGTCCTAAATCTGCTGAAGATACTGAGGCCCTCCAGCAATGCCATTTTCGCGGGACGGAATGTTTTATCACCGGCAGCACCCCGACGGTACGTGGGTTTCTATCTGCCTCCGGTGCCTGCGCACCGCCGCCTCCGACCTGAGCGACTGGAACCTGCTCGCCGAGGCTGAAGAGGGACATACCTGCGATCCCGCTACTGTCGTGCGAATCCAAAAGAAGCGTACTGAGCCGAGGAGTTAGGCGCTGCGAGTTATCTTCGCGCAGCCCGTCTGCCCGGCATCCCCGTATGCTTCATTTGGGGTGGGGTTCTGCCACCAACGGTCCATTGTGCGATACGCCGCCCTGAGCGATCCTTATCTCAACGTAAACACCCTCCGAAAAGCCTGCCCGCTGACTAACCCGTCAGTGGGCTTTTCTTTTGCGCCGCGGGATCGCGACGGAGTTGGACCGCAGGCAGGCAAAGTGCGCCGGAGAGGTGAGATCGATTCTGCGACGAGCGCCAGTTCACGCCGAAGAGGCGAATGTAAGGTACCTGCCTGACTCTCGGGATTTCCGCGAGTATACTCAACTTTCCCCAACCGCTTGTGCGGAGGTGGCCGAGGCGCCGCTTGTATGCCGTTTTCCCCCGAAAAGCAATTTCATCGCACGCAGTACCCCGATGGCACCTGGGCTTCATTTTGCATCAATTGCCTGCGGACGGTTGCCTGCGATGTGCGGGACCAGAACCGGCTCGCTGAGGCCGAAGCGGCCCATCGCTGCGCCCCCGCGACGCTGGCGCGGCTCAGAGAAAAGCAGGGCCGCCTGTAGGAGTGATGGGCAACCAGGCGAATGAGCGCCCGAGGAATGCGGCCTAAACCTTAACTCAGCTAACGAAGGGCAAGCGCGGGAACGTCCGGTGCGTTGATGGTCATATCAGCTGTCCTTTGCCGCGCGGCGGACCGCTTCGGCGTCGGCCAGGTCCTGCAGGCGGCCAACTGCGGTCTTGTTCCGAATCAGATCCTCGGCGGAGATCACGTGAAGATACTCAACTCCGTGTTCGTTCAATGCGAGTAAGAGTTCTCTTAGATCGTTGGGAAGCATCGTAGGTAAACCCCTTGACCGACCAGGAAGCGAGTGTTGCCTCCCAAACCGCGGTCAGCCGCTCGCCGGCGGTGCGGGATCGCCAATAGCGCAGAGTCTCGGCCTTCTGCGCTTCCTGGCTCTCGAACTTGCGGATGGTTCTGGCGCTGCTCATGGGGGCAACTCCATTCTACGGCGGGACTGAGTCGCCCTGGTGCGCTTCGTTCAGGATGACAGCCCGGCGGGAGCGGATCGGGTTGGGAGACGTATCACCGGCCCGGGCCTGCGGCCGCAGGAACGTCCCGTCTGTCCCTAGGGTTCCTAAGCCGTTTTCCTGAGCGGGCGCACCTCTTCTTCGATCCGTGCAGCGGAATCCCACCTCACCCGGCTGAGGTCCCAGGCCTGCTGCAGGTTGAGCCAGAATTCGGGGCTGTTGCCGAAATAGCGCGAAAGCCGCAGAGCCGTATCGGGAGAGA
>DAHUYD010000042.1 GCA_027315385.1 Acidobacterium sp. | reverse complement strand
CGCTCTCGGGATTCAGGTTCCTGACAACGCGCGCCTGGTCCGCAATCTTATCGCGGGCTCGCAGAATGTCCAGGACCACGTTGTCCACTTCTACCACCTTCACGCGCTCGACTGGGTCGATGTCACGCTGGCCCTGAAAGCCGATCCCGCGAAGACTTCCCAGCTCGCGCAGTCCATCTCGGACTGGCCCAAATCGAGCACAACCTACTTTAAAGGAGTCCAGAACCGCGTCCAGGCGCTTGTCGCCTCGCGGCAGTTGAGCCTCTTTAGCAGCGGTGACTGGGGACACCCTGCTTACCAACTGCCACCGGAAGCGAACCTGCTTGCTGTCGCGCATTACATCGAGGCGCTTGATATGCAGCGGGATTTCATTCGCATCCACGCGGTTCTGGGCGGTAAAAATCCACACCTGCAGACCTTCCTGGTGGGTGGGATGGCTACCGCAATCGACGGCAATGAGCCGGAGGCGGTCATCAATCCGGAGCGCATCACCCTCTTCCAGGAGCTGGTCACGCGCGCGCAGACCTTTGTCAATCAGGTCTACATCCCGGATGTGCTGGCCATCGCCGGCTTCTACAAGGAGTGGTTCGGCTACGGCGAAGGCCTCGGCAACTTCATGGCCTACGGCGACTACCCAGCGGGAAGCATCAACGACCCCGCGCGGTTCTTCTTTCCGCGCGGCGTGATTCTGGGCCGTGACCTCGCCACCGTGCATCCGCTCGATCCCGGAAGGATCACCGAGTACGTCAGCCATTCGTATTACGACTATTCCGTAGGCGATCAGACCAGCCTGCCCCCCGCCCGGGGTGAAACCCATCCGCACTACTCCGGCCCGAAGCCGCCCTACGATTACCTGAACACCGACGCCAAATATTCCTGGCTGAAGGCGCCGCGTTACGACGACAAGGCCGTGGAAGTCGGACCGCTCGCCCGGACCCTCATCGCCTACGCTTCCGGCAACGCGGCCGTCAAGCAGGCGGTCGATGGCGTGCTGGCGAAGTTCAACGCCCCTCCCACGGCTCTCTTTTCCACGCTGGGCCGCATCGCCGCCCGCGCCATCGAGGCGCAGATCATCGCCGGCCAGTTGGCCAGCTGGGTCTCCGAGCTGGACGATCACATGTCCCGCGGCGACGTTCGCATCCACGACGGCTCCATGTGGGATCCCGACAGCTGGCCGAAGTCCTGCGCCGGCTTCGGCCTTGAGGAAGCGCCGCGCGGCTCGCTCGGGCACTGGGTCGAAATCGAGAACAAGCACATCGTCAACTATCAGGCGGTGGTACCCTCCACCTGGAATGCCGGTCCGCGCGATGCGCATGGCCAGCGCGGCGCCTATGAGGCCGCCCTGCTGAACACACCCATTGCCGATCCGGAGCGCCCGCTGGAAGTGCTGCGCACCGTCCACTCCTTCGATCCGTGCCTGGCCTGCGCCGTCCACGTCATCGACGGCAATGGGCATCGCTTCAGCCGCGACCGCGTCACGGTTCCCGAACTGCCCGCACCCGCCTGTTCCGCCGCGCCGGAGATGGGAGGTATGTGATGGCCGTCGCCGTTACGCCGATTCCCGAAGAAAAGCACGCCGCCGCCGCCGAGGAGCATCTCGTTCCCGTCTACGTCTGGGAGCTTCCCGTCCGCCTCAGCCACTGGGGCATCGTTGCTGCCGTCACGGTCCTCACCTGGACCGGTCTGTACTTGCACACGCCTTTCCTCATCTTCCCTGGCCCGCGGACCTGGACCATGGGCACGGTCCGATTTATCCACGAACTGGCCGGCTTCGAACTCATCGGCGCTCTCATCGTCCGTCTCTACTGGTTCTTTGCCGGTAACCACTGGGCCCGCTGGCGCCAGTTCCTGCCCCTCACCCACCGACAATGGCTCAGTCTCAAGGCCATGGTCCGCTACTACACCTTCCAGCAGCGCAAGCCCTTCGAGCAGATTGGCCATAACACGCTCGCCGGACTCACGTACATCGTCGTCTACTTCCTCATCGCCTGCGAATGCGTCACGGGCCTCGTCCTCTTCGGCACGGTCGAAGGCTCGCCCACACTCAACTTCTTCGTCGGCTGGATCCCGCGCCTGATCGACATCCAGTGGCTGCGCATGATCCATTTCCTCTTCATGTTCTTTCTCATGGCCTTCTTCATCCACCACGTCTACAGCGCGGTGCTGGTGGCCATGACCGAGCGCAACGCCGAAATGGAAAGTATCTTCAGCGGTTACAAATTTGTCGACGACGAAACCATCGACGAGGAGCTCAGGATCGCCAATCTTGAGCCCAGCCACCTCTTTCGGCCGCGCAGAATCCACCGCACGCGCAACTGGGATCGATGAGCGCCGCGCGCATCGCCGTTCTCGGCCTCGGCAATCTTATGCGCGCCGACGATGCCGTCGGCATGCTCGCCATCCAGCGCCTCCACTCCGACCCGCGCCTGCCTTCCTCCGTCCTGCTCATCGAGGGCGGCACGCTTGGCCTCGATCTCCTGCATCCCCTCGACGGCGTCACCCACCTGCTTGCTCTCGACGCCATTGAGGCCGGAGTCCCTTCCGGCACGCTCCTGCGCTTTGCCGGAAGCGACGTCGACCTGCTGCCCATCGGTAAGAGCGTCCATCTCCTCGGCTTCTCCGACCTTATTGGAGCCCTCCGTCTCACGGGCAGCGCGCCGCGCGAAATCGTCGTCATCGGCATTCAGCCCCAGGTCATCGGCTGGGATACCGAGCTCACGCCCACTGTGGAGGCCGCCCTTCCCGAGCTGATCGAGGCTGTCTTCCAGCAGATCGCCGCATGGACGGACTGCGGTTTCCATGCCCTCGGAGAATCGGCGCGTTCCGCCTTCGAATTGCGCTGACCGTCAGCCATTCGATCCCCGTTCAGCCGAACGGGCATTTTTCACAGCCCCGCAGCCGCCGATATCTGCGCAAATCGCTGAACCAAAGTAATGGTGCCCGCCGATGCTCGGGGCCGACGCGCCAACATTGTATACATTGCGGAAAGTCGCATAAAAATGGCATAAACATTGGTTGTTTTGCGCATGCGGCGATCGAATCAGGCTTCCTGCTGCTTACACTCCCTGTCCGTACGGACCGTCTCAGGCCGGAAGTCGCGGGTGATTCTCATCACTGCGCAGGTTCTGCAGCTGCCCTGTGATTTGAATCACTGTGGCCGGTTTCCCCAACCCGTATTCTCCACCTGTACATGATGCAGTCATTTCAGCCGGCTGAAGGTGCTGTAAGAAACATTGCACCCCGGCCAGCTGCCCGAGGTGAATACGCATGCGTCGTTTCGTCATCAGCACGGCGTGTCTTCTGCTTCTGACTGGGTTCGCGGGAACCAGGCTGGCGCGGGCTGCGGGACATGGCCCTCAGCAGGCGGCAACTTCCCAAAAAGAGGCGGCAGCAGTTCCGGCGGGATATGTCGGTCAGGAGATGTGCGCTACCTGCCATGAGGATGTGGCAAAGAATTTCGCTGGCAATCCCCATTCTCGTCTCGTCTACCAGCACAACGGACACGGCGTTACCTGCGAAAGCTGCCACGGACCGGGTCAGGCCCACGTGGAAGGCGGCGGCGACGTCACGAAGATCCGCCGCTTCGATAAGCTCACTCCCCGGCAGATCAATGAGACCTGCATGGGCTGCCACGCTGGCGTTCATCCGGATTACGAGCGTTCGCCCCATGCCAAAGCGGGCCTCAGCTGCCTCAGTTGTCACAACGTCCACAAGCCGAAGGTTCAGGAAAAGCTCCTCGTTGCCGCGCAGCCGCAGCTCTGCTTCCGGTGCCACACGGATGTGAAGCCCAACTTCGATATGCCTTTCCACCATCCGGTGAACGAGGGCGTGGTCAAGTGCAGCGACTGCCACGATGTGCACGGCACCTTCCAGCCGAACAACCTCCGCACGACAGCCGATCAGAATGCGATCTGCACAAAGTGCCACATGGATGTGCGCGGCCCGTTCGTCTACGAGCACGCCCCGGTCCGCGCGGAAGGCTGCCTGGGATGTCACTCCCCGCACGGTTCGCAGAACGCGCGGATGCTCAACATGCCGTCGATCAACACGCTGTGCAACCAGTGCCACAGCCGCGTCGCCGCCGGAACCGTGCATAGCATGGGCGCCGGATCGGACGAACTGCAGCCCTGCACCAGCTGCCACACGTATATCCACGGCTCGAACATCAACGCGGCGTTCCTTCGCTAGCAGGCAAGGAGCCGGGACCGTGCTCTCGCGTCCCGGCTCCCGAAGAGGGTTGATATGGGGACTTTTTTCCAAGTGAGGCTTCTTATGAACAAGGCAGGCTGGTTTTCTACCGTTCAGCGCATCGCCGGGAGCATTGGAGTCGCCGTCCTGATGTTAACGACCGGCGCCGCGATCGCTCAGGACGCCACAACGGCTCCGCAGCCGGTGGCTCCCAACGGCTACTCGCTCCACGAATCCATCGACCTGGGCGGCCACATGGCCGGCATTTATGGCAGCGGCGCCATGTATGACACGATGGTCGACCTTGAGTCCGGCCCCCGTGTCCTGGGCGAGACCTTCGAACTCCACGCCCTGCCCGGCACAAAGCACACGCTGGTCGATTCGCTCAGCGCCTTCTCGAACGGCTTTGGCGGCGATCCCGACAACTATGCCCGTATCGACTTCTACAAGGGCAATCTCTACCAGTTCTCCGGCAACTTCTTCCGCGACCGGCAATATTTCGACTACGATCTCCTCGGCAACCCCAACATTCCATCGGGGCTGACCACTCCCATCAGCGGGAGTACGACGCCATACACCTTCCCTCAGGTCAACCAGTCGCCCTTCCTCTACAACACCGTCCGCCGCCGGACCAACGCCAACCTCACGCTCTTTCCGGTCTCGAAGCTGTCGTACCAGGCGGGCTACTCGCAGGACGTGTTCCAGGGTCCCAGCCTGACCCCCAGCGGCTATCAGTTCGCCAGCTCCTACGCCGTCCTCCTCCAGGAAATGCAGCGCAACAGCACGGACGAATTCACCGGTGAGATCGACTGGAAGCCCGTGCCGCTTACTCGCCTGACGTTCGAAGAGATCGTCGACCACTACAAAAACGATTCCTACTTCAGCATGGATCCGAGCTATCTCCGCGTGCAGGAGCCCGACGGCACCAAAGTCGCGCTGCTTTACAGCTATGACAGCACGGCGCCCAGCATCTCCTGCAACGCCAACAGCACAGGGGGGAATCCGAACCTCTCCGCCTCCTCGACGGCCGGTGGCCTGCCCGTCGTCAACCCGGCCTGCGCAGTCATCAGCAGCTATTCCCGTACGGCGCCCACGCGCATCATCTATCCCACCGAGATCTTCCGCTTCCAGAGTTCCAGCATCCGGAACATCTCCATGAACGGCGACATCCGCTACACACGCGCGAATATGAGCCTGCCTCTCTATCAGGACATATTCCAGGGGCTCGCCAAGACCACCCGCTATCAGGCCTACACGGCCACGGCCTCCGCGAAGCGCGAAGTCACCGCCGTCGATTACGCCGCAGAGTGGCGGGCGACCCGCAACGTCAGCTTCGACGATCAGTTCACTTTCTCGAATGAACAGGAACCGGGCGTCGCCACCATGACCAGCGAGATCATTTCGGCCACTCCCGCCACGGCCGGCAATGAGACGATCAATTACCCGATCCCGACCTCCACTGCTGCTGCCGCCGGGGCCGGAACTTTCGAGGGCAGCGGTGCTATCGGCACACCGGACCCCGATTTCTTCGGCCAGCGTTTCATCACCAACGATGTTACCGGCACATGGAACGGGTGGTCGCGGGCTACGCTTTCCCTCACCTGGCGCCACGTCAACCACGTCATCGCCGAAGGCATCCCGCACAGCGCTCCGCTGGCCGTGGGAGCCACCACCAACGGCACTGTGACCATCAACCAGAACGGCGGCGTCTTCAACGCGGCGCTGCGTCCGGACGATCAGTGGAATATCGACGGCAGCGTCGAAGTCCTCTACGCCGACAACGTCTTCACTCCGGTCGCTCCGCGCCAGCTGCAGCACTATCGCCTGCATGCCCTCTATCGCCCGAAGACCTGGGCCACCCTCTCCGGCGTCTTCAACGACATGGAACTGCACAACAACACCAACAACAACCAGGCTGACATCGTGCCGCCCTTTACCGGCTCACCGACGGGCACTGCCTACGATGGTCCGCTTGACCACGTTGCGCACACCCGCGTCGTTGGTCTGGGCGCGCAGCTCGCGCCCAATGAGCATTACGCTGTGGACCTGAACTATGCCTACAGCGACGTGTACACATCGACGAACATCTGCTATCTCGCCGGTGCCACCGCCACGCTGCCCGGCGCGGCTACACCCAGCGGCACCGTCTGTCCGGCCACCGCGGCCAATCGCGGAGGAACCTGGGACTTCGGCCCAACGAGGGACTTCGAGGACGCTCCCACCAACTCCCTTCAGGTCGCCCTCGACTGGTCGCCCGTCAAGTCGATCCATTCCAACATCGGTTACAACCTCAACGACGTCAATGGCAGCCGCTTCTACAACGACGCCCGCGATGTGGCAGGGTCGTTGAATTCCAAATATCAGTCGCCCTTCGTATCTCTGGGATGGACCGTCCGTCCCGGATTCATCTGGAATGCTGAGTACAACTACTACGGCTATGGCGAAGGCGGTCCCTCCGGCGCCCCCTATTGCACCACTGCTGGACCGACACCGACCACGCCGTCGACTGTCGTGCCTTGCAACTCAACGACCCTTGCTGGCCTGCAGACCGGTCTCACTTTGCCGAATTCCGGGGAAACTTTGCCCCGAAACTTCCACGCCAATATCGTCACACTCGGATTCCATTACGAATTCTGAGGCCCCGTACCACTCACCAGCATGGCCGGGGCTCGCCCCGGCCATCTCTATCGATGTAAGGAGCAGATCATGAACCGGAACCTGAAATTCACGGTATTGGCTCTGCTTGGGCTCTCTCTTCCGATGTTCGCGCAGCAGCCCGGTCAGGCCACCTACAACGCCAAATGCGCTATGTGCCACGGCTCCGATGGAACCGGCAACACTCCCGTTGGCAGAGCCATGAAGCTCCACTCCTTCAAATCGCCTGAGGACGTGAAAATTCCCGACGCCGAACTGTTTAAAGACACCAAAGACGGCATCGGCAAAATGCACGGCTACGCGGGCAAGCTGACGGACGCTCAGATCCACGATCTCGTGGCTTACATTCGCGCGCTCCAGAAGTAAATCGAGCGGTGCACAGTTCCTCAACGGCCGGTGCCCCTGGCCGATGAGAGCTTCA
>DAHUYD010000035.1 GCA_027315385.1 Acidobacterium sp. | reverse complement strand
CCGAGCTGGAAGCTGCCGCTGCCGGCGACTTACGTGCTTGGCCCCGGCGGGAAGGTCGTCTACGCCGAGGCGCATGCGGATTTCCGCGTCCGCCCCGAACCGGAAGACGTGCTGCGGGTACTGCCGGCGTTTGCGCGGTCCGAGTAAACCTGCGGAGTCCGGGAACCGCCGCCGCGCTCAATGCGTATCCCTCTCTCAGGTCGGAATCCCGACTGAGGAGGCATGCCCCATGCACAGCGTCGCGCGCGTCATCATCAACGCCACCCCCGCCACCATCTGGCAGGTTCTGGCCGACGTGGAGCGCTGGCCGCACTGGACGCCCACAGTGCTCGACGTGCAGCCGCTGACCAGGCAGGGCTTCGAGGTTGGATCGCGGTATCGCATCACGCAGCCCAAACTGCGCCCGGCGGTCTACGAGGTGACGGAATGCGTGCCGCACCGGGCCTTTACCTGGGTGCAGAAAGCCCCAGGCGCCACGATGATCGCCGATCACCGCATCAATGCGTGCGACGGCACCGGCGCCGAGGTTGAGCTGACCTTCACGACGGAGGGCCTGCTGGGGAGCATTCTGGGCCTGAAGTACGCGAAGCTGATATCAGAATATGTCCGGACGGAAGCGCGCAGCCTGAAACAGCACTGCGAATCGCCGAACCTCGCCGCGTCGCCGGCCTGATATTTACTCGACCCGCTCGTACGGCACGTAGACGGGCTCCCACACGTGGGCCGCGACAGTGGAGTCGACGTTCTCTTCCTTCAGATCGGACAAGCCCTCCGCAATGGCGTGGCGGGCGACGGCACAGGCGATTGTCCGGCTGATCTCCCTCGACTTCGCCATGGGCGGCAGCAGATTCGCGTTACGGTCCTTTTCCACCGGCGAGAGCTTCGCGAGCGACCGCGCCGCCGTCATAATCATCCCGTCGGACACGCGCCTTGCCCGAGCGGCCACGATCCCAAGCGCCAGGCCCGGGAAGACATAGGAATTGTTGGTCTGATCGATACAAATGGTGCGGTCGCCGAACTTCACCGGCTCAAACGGGCTGCCGGTTCCGATCAGCGCTTTGCCATCGGTCCACCTGAGGATGTCTTCCGGCACGGCCTCGCTCTTCGATGTCGGATTCGACAGCGGAAACACAAACGGCCGCGGGCAATTTTTTGTCATGGCGCGCACCGCTTCCCCGGTGAACATTCCCGCTTTCGCGGCCACGCCGATCAGCACCGTGATTTTCCCGTTGCGCACCGTTTCTTCCAGGGTGATCTTCTTCGGGTCCAGCACCTGCCAGCCTTCGACGTCGCCGCGCGGATGAACAAAATCCTTCTGCTCAGGGTGAATGCCCTCGGCGCCTTCGACCAGCAGTCCCGGCCGCCCGATGGGATACACGCGCCCGCGCGCCTCCTGCTCGGTCATGCCCTCGTCGGTCAGCGCCTTCACGATGAGGTTCGCAATGCCGATGCCCGCCGATCCGAAGCCCACGACTGCGACACGCTGATCCCGCAGGTTCGTCCCGGCCGCTTTCACGGCGGCGAGCAGGGTCGCCAGGACTACGGCGGCGGTTCCCTGAATATCGTCGTTAAAGGTACACAGCCGGTCGCGGTAGCGCGCCAGCAGACGCGCGGCGTTGGAGCCGGCGAAATCCTCCCACTGGAGCAGCACGTGGGGCCAGCGCTTCTCCACCGCCGCGACGAAGGTTTCGATAAAGGCGTCGTACTCCGCGCCGCGCACGCGCTTGTGCCGCCAGCCGATGTACAGCGGATTCTCCAGGCGCTCCTCGTTATCGGTGCCCACGTCCAGCAGCACGGGGAGGCAATTCGCGTGATGCAGACCGCCGAGGGCCGAATAGAGCGCCATCTTCCCGATCGGGATACCCATGCCGCCGGCGCCCTGGTCGCCGAGGCCCAGAATCCGCTCGCCGTCGCTGACCACGATGGCTTTCACTTCGTCGTAGCGCTTATGCGCCAGGATCTTCTCGATGCGGTCCTTGTTCGAATAGCTCAGGAAGAGGCCGCGCGGCTTGCGCCAGATTTCGCTGAAGCGCTGGCACCCCTCGCCCACGGTGGGCGTATACACGATGGGCAGCATCTCGCGCACATATCGCGTGACGAGCGCGTAAAACAGGGTTTCGTTGATGTCCTGCAGGTCGCGCAGGAAGCTGTATTTCTCAAACGGCGTCCTGAACTGATCGAAGACCTTTTTGCGGCGGGCAATCTGCTCCTCCAGCGTGCCTACATGCGGAGGGAGCAGCCCATGCAGGTCGAAGGCGTCACGCTCCTGATCGGTGAATGCGGTGCCTTTGTTGAGGCGCGGATAGTTGAGCAGTGCGTAACCGGTCAATTTGGTGCGGATCGCGGATTCCGGCATAACGGCCTCGTGAGCTGGATTTGTGCCGGCTCTCAGCGTGCCTTGTCAGGCATATTCCGGCAGACGTTCGAGCCTATTCCTCGGCCTCGGGGGTGTCTGTGAGCATTGACACATCCTCGGCAGCCGCCGAGATGCCCCGCTTCGCGGCCAGGAGGTAGCGCTCGAACCGCATGTGCCGAATGCGGTCGTTGCCCACGCGCAGGAGCACGCCCTGCTGGGTGCGATGCTTGCTGAAAGCCTCCACCTTGCGCTCCAACAGGTGGCCCAGATCCAGAGTGAGCGTCCAGGGAGTGGTGGGCGAGCCGTCCAACTCCGGCCGGTCGCGCACCGAGACGAACGGCGTGCTGGCAAGATACAGCTTGTACGGCATCCATGGCGGGACATCGCCCGGAAAAAGCTCGGGCCGTGCGGCCCAGTGAAAAGCGGCGGTGGCCACGGCGGAGATCATGGTGTGGTCGCGATGCAGGTTCACGCCGCCATCGGCGCCAAACGTGAGGACCACATGGGGCCGCCAGCGCCGGATCCGGTCCACAACGACACCGGCCATCTCCTGAAAGCTCTGCTGGTACAGGGCGCCGTCGGGGAAATCGAGGACCTCGTGGTGGGTGACGCCGAGGACGGCGCTGGCGGCGGCCATCTCCTCGCGCCGCACGTTGCCAAGGTCCTCGCCGGCGGCGAGCTCGCCGCGAAAGTGGGCGGCCTGTCCGTCGGTGAAGCACAGCACGCGGGTTTCCGCTCCAGCCTGGTGAGCCAGCAGCAGCGCGCCGCCAAAGGCGCCGCTCTCGTCATCGGGGTGGGCGGTTACACAGAGCAGTCGGTGGGGCAAATGTCTTCATCCTCGACCGGGAGATCCTGCCATGGCAATTCCGCCTGCGCCACGGGCATGAAGCTCTTTCGATGCAGGGGGCAGGGCCCAAGATTCCTGAGCGCCGCTCGATGCTCGGGCGTGGCGTAGCCCTTGTGCGAGGCCAGGCCGTAGCCGGGAAACTCGCGGTCCAGCTCGCAGATGCGCCGGTCGCGGTACACCTTGGCCACCACGGATGCGGCCGCAATCGAGATACTCAGCGAATCGCCGTAGACGATGCAGGTCTGCGCGTGCTGCAGATCCAGCCGCATCGCGTCGATCAGAAGATGATCCGGCTGCGGCGCCAGGCGCATCACCGCCGCGGTCATGGCCATGCGCGAGGCCTGATAAATGTTCACGCGATCGATGGTTTCCGCGTCGACTTCCTCAATCGCCATGGCAATCGCGCGGGCTTCCACGATCTTCGCGAGGCGCTCGCGCTCTTCCCTCAGCAACTGTTTGGAGTCGCGCAGGCCGCGGATCCTCGTATCGGGCGGCAAAATCACGGCGGCTGCGACCACAGGACCGAAGAGCGCGCCGCGTCCCACTTCATCCACTCCGGCAATGAGCGCTGCGCCGCGCAGCCTCGCCAGCTTTTCGTATTTGTTTCCGCAGGCGAGGGTGCGCAGCATCCGCATCTTGCGCGTGGCGGCAGAAACGCCTTCGTCCCCGGCGCGCCTGCGGCTCTGCTTCAACTCCTGCATGTCTGCGCCGGCCCGCGGACTCCGCTCCATGCCCCGAGTGTACCGCCGCGCCGGCTGCGGATGGCCGTGGAAAACAGGCTCACGCGCGCGAAGCACACGGCTGCCCTGAGCGAAGCGCAAAGCGCGGGGCCGAGCGGGGCTCGACGGCAAGCGCGGGAGGACGGCCGAGCGCTAATTCCAGCCCCGCGGCAACTCAATGTTGTAGCGGTGGATGTAATCCGCGAATTCCAGCCCACGGATATGCGCAAGCCGCGAATTCACAAAGCTCATCAATTTGTCGTGCGTATCCAGTTCCTCGAGATCGAGGTCGTAGTGGATCGGATTCTGGGATATATCGAATTCCTCGACCGCGGCGCCATGCGCCGGAATGGGAGTCTCCTGATCCCACAGCACCGAATCCACCTCCTTCATGGCTCCTCCGGGAGTCTTCCGCATCAGCTCGCTGGAGCCGGGCGGAGGCAGCCGGTACTTGTCGCCAGTGTTGTTGGTCAGCTTATACGTCAGGATCAGATGCACATCCTTCTGGCCCTTCTTGACGGTCAGCTTGACGAAAGCGGCGGTGATCGAAGTGTCGTTCCAGGGCTTTTGGCGCGAGTGCCGGACAGCCACCCAGATCAGCACCAGCACCAGAAAGGCAGCCGCGCCGAACAGCGCCGTTGCGGGCGCACGCGAGCCACTTTTGACGAGAGTGCGGGAACGCACATTATCGGCCATGGTCATCTCACTCCGCTCCGCGCGCCTTGACCAGCCGCGCTCAGGGATATGAGATGTTAACCCAGGATGAAAAGATAAGACGCTGCGCGCCGCCGAACCGGCACACTTTGTCCGACGCGCCACCCATACTGAGGTTCGTTTTTGCCGGCAGCTGACAGCTGGCCGCTGCGATCAGACGCGGTCGACTTCCTTCAGCCGGGCCGCCTTGCCGCGCAGGCCGCGGAGGTAGAACAGCCGCGCCCGCCGCACTTTCGACGAGCGGACGGTCTCCACCTTGTCAATGACCTTGCTGTTGAAGGGGAAGATGCGCTCCACGCCCTGCCCGAAGCTCATCTTGCGCACGGTAAAGCTGCCCTGGGGGCCGTTTTTGCGAGCGATGACGACGCCCTCAAATGCCTGGAGCCGTTCTTTGTCGCCTTCTTTAATTTTCACCTGCACGCGCACCGTGTCGCCCGGCCCAAACGGGGGCAGGTCGGTGCGGTTCAGTTTGTCGGCAAGGCGCTGCATCACGGGATGTATCGACATAGCTTGATCCTGTTGGGAGATTGCGAATCTTCAGTTTACAGGAAAACCGCAGATCCCGCGCGGAACGGCCAGAGGAGTGCCGCCGCGGTGCATCCTGAGATGAAATCCACAGCCTCGCCGGCTCGCCATCGAATATTCGCCTCCCGTTGATGCCCGCGTAATAACGTCTGCGTCAACATCATCTCCGCGCCGATTTTCTCTCCAGGGCGCACGTCGAACTCCATCCTCGGGAGCACCCACTTGACACTCAGCAGAAAGCCGTTTCATCGCGCCAGCCTTGCCTGGCGCTGCGTGGCCGCCGCTCTGGCTGCCTTCGAGATGTTCGCCCTCACGCCTTATTCCGCGGTGGCCCAGCCTCGCGGAGATCAATCCACCACCACGCCGATCCAGCACGTGATCGTCATCATCGGCGAGAACCGCAGCTTCGACAACGTTTTTGGCACCTACGAGCCGCGCCGCGGGCAGACCGTCCGCAACCTGCTCTCCGAGGGGATTGTGAACGCCGATGGAACACCCGGCCCGAACTACTGGAAGTCGGAGCAGTATCAGGCGGATGTGACGGGGCAGTACAGCAACAGTCCCGCGAACAAATACCTCTACTCCGACCTGCCTCCGCTGCTGGCGGGGGGGCCCACGGCGGCCAGCGACACCACGCCGCCGCCGTTCGCTACGCTCGCGGTGGCTGAGCAATACGACCGCGGTCTGGCCCCGGACTACGATCAATACCTGCTGACCGGCGCAACCGGCCTGCCGCACGGCGTGGTTGACACGCGCCTGGCGAACGTCAACCACCTGAACCACGGCGTCTACCCCATCACTCCGTCCATTCCGTACGACGCCTACACCGCGAGCCCCGTCCATCGCTTCTTCCAGATGTGGCAGCAGACCGACTGCAGCACGGCGCACGCCACCGAGGACAATCCCAGCGGCTGCCTGAACGACCTCTTCCCGTGGGTTGAAGTCTCGGTCGGCGCGGGCAGCAACGGCGCGCAACAGCCCGCCAACTTCAGCGACCTGTCCACCGGGGAAGGCTCCGCTTCCATGGGCTTCTACAACATGGCGCGCGGCGACGTGCCCTACTTCAGGCAGCTCGCCGACGAATACACGATCAGCGACAACTACCATCAGGCGGTGATGGGCGGCACGGGCGCCAACCACATCTACCTGGGATACGGAGAGGCCCTCTTTTACAGCGACGGCCACGGCAACCCGGCGACGCCGCCCTCCAACCAGATCGAGAACCCCAATCCCATGGCCGGCACCAACAACTTCTACGCGCAGGACGGCTACTCCGGCGGCAGCTATGTGGCATGTGCCGACACAACGCAGCCGGGCGTCGCTCCCATCCGCGAGTACCTCAACTCGCTCGACCGGCCGGTGGCGCCGAAATGCCGGCCCGGCCACTACTATCTGGTGAATAACTACAACCCCGGTTATCTGGCCAATGGAGCTCCTGGCGCGCCGCTGACGCCGTACACCATCCCACCCAGCTCCGTGCGCGGCATCGCGGACGAACTGATCGACCGCAACATCTCTTTCAAGTGGTACGGCGAGGACTGGAACTTCAATGTCAACGATCCGGAATTCAGGAATCACTACGACGCATACTGCAACATCTGCAACTTCCTGCAATACTCCACGCGCATCATGACCAGTCCCACGCTGCGTTCGGAGCACATTGCGGATCTTTCGCAGCTCGTGCAGGATCTCGACAGCGGCAATCTGCCCGCTGTTTCCTGGGTCAAGCCCAGCGGCTTCAACGACGGTCATCCCTCTTCCTCCAAGTTCGATCTGTTTGAAGGATTCGTGAAGAACGTGCTCAATCACCTGCAGGCGAATCCGCGCCTGTGGGCGAGCACGGCGGTCTTTATCACCGTGGACGAGGGTGGCGGCTACTACGATTCCGGGTACATCCAGCCACTGGACTTCTTCGGGGACGGCACCCGCATCCCGCTGATCGTCGTCAGCAGGTATTCACGCGGAGGCCGCGTGGTGCACCAGTACACGGACCACGTGTCCACGCTGAAGTTCATCGAGCGCAACTGGGGACTGGCTCCGATCACCGGCACCAGCCGGGACAATCTGCCTGATCCGGTTGCGAGCCGCCGGAACCCCTATGTTCCGGTCAACGGACCGGCCATCGGAGATCTGATGGGCGCGTTCCAGTTCGGTCCGGGCCGCGACGACCATCACGATCGCGACGACGGCGGCTGGGGCGGCAACCGGCGATAAGCCAGTGGGGGCAGGCGATCGCGGCCTGCCCCCACTTCTTTCAGCTCTTACTCCTCGCGCAGCAAAATCATCGGGTCCACGGCCAGCGCCCGCCGCGCAGGAACCCAGGCCGCAACCAGCCCGAGCGCGAGCATCGCGACAATCACGCCGCCCAGCACCACCGGATCCTTCGGCGTGGCCTGATAGACGATGTAACTCAGGACCTTCGTCGCCAGCAGGCCGAGCACAATTCCGGCGACTGAGCCGATGGCCAGCAATCGAAACGCCCGGCCCAGGGCGGCGCGCAGTACGTCGGGCTGTCCGGCGCCGAGCGCGACGCGAATCCCGATCTCCCGCAGGCGTTTGCTCACCACGTACGAAGCCATGCCGAAAATGCCGGTAACGGCGAGCATCGCGCCCAGCAGCCCCAGAATGCCCAGGGCCACGGTGGCCACGCGCGCGGGAAACAGCGCCGAATCCATCTCGTTGTTCCAGGTCTGGAGGACCAGCGGCAGGCCAGGATCCAGGCCGTGGAGGGTCCGCTCCAGCGCGCCGGCAATCTCCCGCGGATCGCGCGGGGAGCGCACGAGCAGGAGAATACCGCGATCGGTCTGCTGCAGAATGGGGAAGAAAACCGCGGCCCGCGACGGCTCCGTCAGCGCCTCGTACTTACCGTCCTGCACGACCCCGACCACCTGCATGCGGGCTCCGCTCCAAATCCTGAAGTCGTGGCCGATCGCTTTCCGGACAGAGCCAAAGACCCTGCGCGCGAACGTCTCATTCACGATGGCGACCGCCGGCGCCTTCGCATCGTCGTGCCAGGTGAAGCTCCGGCCTGCCAGCAGCAGGGTGCCGGTGGTCCGAAGATATTCAGGAGATACGTCATAGGTATAGGCGTCGGTTGCGGAATTCGACGGCCGGAAATCGGTCACGGTGTCGCGGTAAACGTCGGTGTTGTTGCCGCCGCCCAACTGCAGCGGAATGTCGTTCGCATAGGCGGCATCGCTTACGCCGGGGATATCCGCGGCCGCATCCCGCATGCGCCGCTCCATTACCGCCGCCTGATCTCCCTTGTATCCGGCCATGTGCAGGTCCACATTCACCAGCATCACGTGATCCGGATTGAACCCGAAATGGCTGTGCAGCGACCGCACCAGGCCGCGCACCGCCACCAGCGACGACGTCACCAGCACGGCGCAGATCGCAATTTGGCCAGCAAGCAGCAGATCGCGCGGCGAGAAGCGCCGCGATCCTGTCCGCATCCCACCGGCACGGATGATCTGGTAGGGATCGGCCCGCATAACCTGCCGCACGGGCACAATCCCGAACAGGAATCCGCTGGCCAGCGCCAGGCCCAGAGCGACCGCATAGGTGATCCAGTTCGGGTTCACCGGCACGTTGATGGGAAGATTCGGAATGGGCCGCCACAGGCTCAGGAAGCGCAGAATGGCCATGCCGCCCAGCAGCCCCAGCGCTCCGCCGATGAGCGAGACCAGAATCGCCTCGGTCAGCAACTGGCGCACGACCAGCCTGCGCCGCGAACCGAGAGCCATACGCACCGCGATCTCTTTCGCGCGATCCGCGGCGCGGGCCGCAAACAGGCTGCCGAGGTTCGCGCAGGCCGCCAGCAGGATCAGCCCGGCCAGCAGCATCATGCCCGCCATGAACATCCGCGCCGGCCGGCCGAAGTAGTCGCCCACCAGCCCCGGCCGTGCCAGCGCAAACGAGAGATTCTCATCGGTGGCCGGATATGCCTTTGCAAGCGCTGCCCCGATCGTGTTCAGGTCCGCCGTGGCCTGCGCCGGTGTTACACCCGGCCTTAAATGGCCGATGGCCCACATGAAATGATCCCCGCGGTTGTCCAGCCCGTTCCAACCCGCAATCTCCTGCTGGTCGACCAGCGGGGCCCACAAATCCGGCACGAAGAACATCTCTGTGCCGCGAAAGCGCGGCGGCGCCACTCCGATGACTGTGAACGGATGGGTGTTCAGCTGCACCGACTTCCCGATGATTCCGCGATCCCCGTTGAAATGGCTGTGCCAGTAGGCATAGCTCAGCACCACAGAGGGCATGCTGTCGTGGCCCTTTTCGCCGGCAGCGTGGAAGAACCGGCCCAGATACGGGCGAATCCCCAGCGCATCGAAGTAATTTCCGCTGACCAGGTACGGCCATGCCACGGAGGGATTGCTCCCGGTGTCCAGCCCAATGGGGCCCATAATGTCGTAGGCGATCAGGCTCTGGAAGGTGCGATTTCCGGACTGGAGATCGAGATAGTCCTTGTACGACAGCGAGGGGCTGGGCTCGCCGCTGCGGTCCAGCATCTCCACCATGTAGAGGCTCTGCGCATGGGGCAGCTTGAGGGGATGCAGCACCAGCGCATCCAGCACGCTGAACACAATGGCGTTGGCGCCGATGCCCAGGGCCAGGGTGACCACCGCGGTGAGCGCAAATCCCGGCGACTTGCGCAGCTGCCGCACCGCATATCGAAGGTCGTTCAGCATCTCAAGCTCTCCGCTGCAATCTAAATTTCTTCTGGCCCGGAGCCCGGTCCTACTCTTCGCGCAACGCCTCCATCGGATCCATGCGCGCGGCGTGGCGCGCGGGCGCCCAGCTTGCGAGCATGGCGACCAGAGCGATGGCCGCAACCACTCCGGCAAACACCGCCGGATCGTCGGGGCGCACGCCGTAGAGGAGGCTGGCCATCAGCCGCGCCAGTACCCCCGCGAAAACCACGCCCGCCACAATCCCCACGGCCGTCAGCACGCCCGCGCGCCGCAGGACCATCCGCAGCACGTCGCCGCGGCGCGCGCCCATGGCCAGGCGGACGCCAATCTCGCGCCGCCGCTCGGCCACCAGATTCGCCATTACGCTGAACACGCCAATGGCCGCCAGGAGCAGCGCAATGCCCGCGTCGCCGGCCAGCATGGACGCGGCATAGGTCAGCCCGATCGTTGTATCGCGCAGCATCTGCTGGTAGGTCTGCATCTTTTCCAGCGCCAGGGTGTTGTCGATAGCGGCGAGGCTTGTGCGAATCTCGCCGGCCAGCGCCAGCGGATTCCCATCGCTGACCACCACGTAGGTCGCCGCTATCGGGGGCGCCTGCGCCACATCCAGATACATCGCGGGCCGCGCCGTCTGGTCCACCCACTGATAGGCGGCGTTGCCGGCGACTCCCACGATCCTGACCCACGGCTGATTGCTGTCGCGGGCCGCGCTCATCCTGATGCGATGTCCCAGCGGGCTCTCGTTGGGGAAGTACATCTGCACAAATTTCTTGTTGACGATCGCCACCGGTTCCGTGGTGAGCGCGTCGGCCTGGTTGAACCCTCGCCCCGAGAGCATGGGGACATGCATCGCCTGGAAGAACCCGTCGCTCATGTAGAGGCGCATGGCGCTCGAGAATTTTCCTGGCTCCGCGGGGCCCCCTCGATGGTGAAGTCATCGGTCCATCCGCCCGACCCATACGGGAGCATCGTGGTGACCTCGGCGCCGCGGACACCGGGCAGCGTCCGGATCCGGTCGAGGCTCTGCCGATACCACGCAGCCTGTTTCTGCGCGTCGGGATACTCCTGCGGCGGCAGCGCCACGGAGAACACCAGCACATGGCTGGGGCGATAAGTATCCGCAAAATGGAGCGATGCCAGGATGCCCTTGGACATGAGCGAGGCCCCAACCACCAGCGCCAGGGCCAGCGCGATCTGCAGAACGGCGAAGGTGTTCCGCAGCTTGTGGGACCGCCCCGAACCGGTCTGCGTCCGCGAGCCGGACCTGAGCTGATCCACCAGGCTGACGCGAAGCGCCTGCACCGCGGGCGCGATGCCCGCCAGCAGCCCCGCGGCAATGGCCAGAATGAGCGAGAAGGCCAGGGTGGGCCCGCTGAGGCGGATCGTGTTCCAGCCCGCGATGTAGCGCGCGATGCGCTGCGGCATCGAGACCACGATGTAATGCAGGTCCACCTCGGCCAGCACGATGCCGGCGAGGGCCCCCACGAACGCGAGCACCAGATTCTCCGCCACCAGCTGGCGCAGGAGCCGTGCCCTGGGGGCGCCCAGCGCCGACCGCATGGCGATCTCCGAGCGCCGGGCCAGGCCGCGGGCCAGTTGCAGATTGGCGACGTTCGCACAAACAATCAGCAGTACGAACAGCGTTCCGCCCAGAATCATCCGCATGTAGACGGGGGTCAGCGCCCCATTGATCTCGTCCAGAAGGGGCTCTACCTGGACCGACCATCCGAGGTTCGTCGCGGGATAGGCTTTGGCGAGGCGCGCGGCAATGCCGCGCATCTCGGCCTGGGCCCGGCCGACGGTTACGCCCGCCCGCAGCCGGCCCACGCCCATATACGCATGATCCGCCCGGTCCTCGAGCTGCTGCGGGGTTAGCGCCAGGGGCAGATACACATCGGTGGCCTGGGGAAAGAGCAACCCTTTCGGCATGATGCCGATCACCGCGTATTTGCGCTTGTTGAGCTCGATGGTGTGGCCGACCACGGAGCTGTCGCCGCCGAAATGCTGCTGCCAGAAGGCCCAGGAGAGCACCGCCTCGGCGTCGCGCCCGGGCTGTCCCTCGTCCGGGCGGAAGACGCGGCCGGCGAAGGGCGCGATCCGCATGACGTCGAAAAAGCTGGGAGAGACGGTGGAAGCCATGACGCTCTCGGCGGCGCCCGCGCCGGTCAGGCTCATGCCATCCTGCTTGTAGAGGGCCATGCTCCGGAACGAGTGGCTTTGCTTTTGCCAGTCCCGGAAATTGGGCGCGGTCACCCACTCGTACATATATTTGCCGCGGCCGCGGTCCTCATTGACCGTGACCACGCGGTGCAGGTCGGGCACGGCCATGGGGCGCAGAACGATGGCGTCCATCACGCTGAAGCTGGCCGTGTTCACGCCAATGCCGATGGCGAGCGTGGCAATCGCGGTGAGAGCAAATCCCGGCGACTTACGCAACTGCCGCAGCGCGTACTTGACATCGCTGAGCATGGTGGGCGCTCCCCCTTGAGGAAGATTCAGCAGGTACGATCCGGTTCTGAGAGGAGCAATTGTCGCGCCAGGGTTCGTGGCAGGAAAACGTTTGAGAGATAAGGGTTTAACGAAGAGCGTCGCCGGCGGACCTGTCCGGAATCGCGAATTCCTGTCCGAAACCGAACAGGGGGAGGACAGCCGCAGCGATCCAGCTCATTCCTGGGCGAGCGGCTCGGCCAGGCCGTCAGGCTTCGGCACCGAGGGGGGTCTGCCGCGCACGGACGGAGCCGGGAGATTCCGATGGCGAATCGGTGCAGCATTGTTTTGGGCGGCGGCTGGGGTGTGGCATCCTGTTGATTCTGTTCACCTTCGTCCTATTGACGGAATCGACAACATGGGTACATCCCGATTGGGGAGCAAATGCGGACCTGTGTGAGCAGCGA